>QFOL01000263.1:7019-7669 GCA_003241215.1 Agrobacterium fabrum | reverse complement strand
TATCGGTGAGGCGCAGGTCGAAGTTCAAAACCGCATCGCACGCGTGGAGCCACGCCTGCCGCAGGCAGTGACGCAGCAGGGCCTGCGCGTGGAACAGGCGGGCACCTCGTTTCTGATGATGGTGGCGCTCACCTCCGTCGACGGCAATACCGATGCCATCGGTCTCGGTTGCGCCGCGTTCCCGGCGTCGGCAGCGCGCAGCTCTTTGCCACCCAGCGCTCCATGCGCATCTGGATGGATCCGGACAAGATGCTGGGCCTCAGCCTGACGTCGAGCGACGTCATCGGCGCCATCCAGGCGCAGAACTCGCAGGTCGCCGCCGGCCGCATCGGTGCATCGTGCAGGGTCAGCTCACATCGCCGGAAGAGTTCGGCTCCATCGTGCTGCGCGCCAACCCGGATGGTTCTTCCGTCAGGCTGCGCGATGTCGCGCGTGTGGAAGTGGGCGGCGAAAGCTATAATTTCTCGAGCCGCCTGAACGGCAAACCGAGTGCCGCCATCGGCGTGCAGCTGTCGCCGACCGGCAATGCGCTGCAGACATCGGAGGGCGTGCGCGCCACGATGGAGGAGCTGTCGCGCTATTTCCCGCAGGGCATAGAGTATGAAATTCCCTATGACACCAGCCCCTTCGTCAAGATTTCGATCGAGAAG
>QFOL01000263.1:0-6990 GCA_003241215.1 Agrobacterium fabrum | reverse complement strand
GCTCGGCACCTGCGCCATCATGTATGTCTCGGGTTTCTCGATCAACGTTCTGACCATGTTCGCCATGGTTCTCGCCATCGGCATTCTGGTGGATGACGCAATCGTCGTCGTCGAGAATGTCGAGCGCATCATGGCGGAAGAGCATCTGTCGCCGAAGGAGGCGACCCGCAAGGCTATGGGCCAGATTTCCGGCGCCATCATCGGCATCACGCTGGTGCTGACGGCGGTATTCGTGCCGATGGCCTTCTTCCCGGGTGCTGTCGGTATCATCTACCAGCAGTTCAGCCTCACCATGGTGGTGTCCATCCTGTTCTCGGGCTTCCTCGCGCTGTCGCTCACGCCCGCGCTCTGTGCGTCGTTCCTGAAGCCGATCAAGGCCGGGCACCATGAGAAGAAAGGCTTCTTCGGCTGGTTCAACCGCAACTTCGACAAGGCGTCGCATAAATATTCCTCGTCCGTGGGCGGCATCATCAAGCGTTCGGGCCGTTTCATGGTCATCTATGCGGCGCTGCTGGCCGGTCTCGGCTGGGCCTATATGCAGCTGCCGAGCTCGTTCCTGCCGAATGAGGACCAGGGCTATCTGATCGTCGATATTCAGGCGCCGGCGGAAGCCAGCACCGAGCGCACCCTGCAATCCATCCAGCAGATCGAGAAGATCTTCATGGAAGAGCCGGCGGTGGAACGCGTCATTGCGATTTCGGGCTTCTCCTTCTCCGGTTCCGGCCAGAATGCCGGTCTTGCCTTCGCCACGCTGAAGGACTGGAGCGAACGCGGGCCCGAGGATTCGGCTGCTGCGATTTCCGCTCGGATCAACGGCAAATTGTGGGGGATTCCGGATGCCATGTCCTTTGCCCTGTCGCCGCCGCCGATCCAGGGTCTCGGCAACTCCAGCGGTTTCACCTTCCGTCTCCAGGACAGGTCGGGAGCCGGCCAGACCGCGCTCAGCGCGGCAGGCGCACAGCTCATGGCTGCCGCCCGTCAGAGCCCCATCCTTGCCGGCCTTCGTATCGAAGGCATGCCGGATGCGGCGCAGGTCAATCTCATCATCGACCGTGAGAAGGCCAACACCTTCGGCGTCACCTTCAGCGACATCAACGCCACCATCTCGGCCAATATGGGATCGTCCTACGTCAACGACTTCCCCAATTCCGGCCGCATGCAGCGCGTGACGGTGCAGGCGGAACAGGGCCAGCGCATGAAGACGGAGGATCTGCTGAACCTCAATGTCCGCAACGCCAATGGCGGCATGGTGCCTGTCAGCTCCTTCGCCACGGTGGAATGGGTGCGCGGCCCCTCGCAGGTGGTGGGTTACAACGGCTACCCGGCCATCCGCATCAGCGGCCAGTCCGCGCCCGGTTATTCCTCGGGTGACGCCATTGCTGAAATGGAGCGTCTGGCCAGCGAATTGCCGAGCGGTTTCGGTTTCGAATGGACCGGCCAGTCGCTGCAGGAAATCCAGTCGGGCTCGCAGGCGCCGGCGCTGATCGGCCTCAGCGTGCTGTTCGTCTTCCTGCTTTTGGCGGCGCTTTATGAAAGCTGGTCCATTCCGCTTTCCGTCATGCTGGTGGTGCCGCTCGGGGTCATCGGTTCGGTGGCGGCGGTGATGCTGCGCGGCATGCCGAACGACGTCTACTTCCTGGTGGGCCTCGTCGCCATCATCGGCCTGTCCGCAAAGAACGCGATCCTGATCATCGAATTCGCCAAGGATCTGCGGGCGGAAGGAAAATCCACCTATGATGCGACGGTGGAGGCGGCGCACCTGCGCTTCAGGCCGATCCTGATGACCTCGCTTGCCTTCTCGCTCGGCGTGCTGCCGATGGCGATTGCTTCGGGCGCCAGCGCGGCGAGCCAGAACGCCATCGGCACCGGCGTGCTCGGCGGCATGATCTCGGCGACGATCCTTGCGATCTTCTTCGTCCCCGTCTTCTTCGTCTTTGTCATGAAGATTTTCGGCGATAGGAAGAAAGAGAGCCAGATTGCTGCTGACGCCGTATCGCCGGCGGAATAAAACGGGTGGGAAGCCGGGCCAAAAGTCATGTGAATGCGTTCATCTGATTGATGGCCCGGCGCGGCAAACAAGGCACGGTGCGCAAGCGCCGTGCTGCGACTGGAAGGAGACATCAGCATGCGCCGAACCAAGGCCGAGGCAGAAGAGACGCGTCAGGCGATCCTTGCCGCTGCCGAGCGGGTGTTCTTCAAAAAGGGTGTGGCCAACAGCTCTCTCGATGAGGTGGCGGCTGCGGCCGGCGTCACGCGCGGAGCAATCTACTGGCATTTTTCCAGCAAGAGCGATCTCTTTATCGGCCTCTATCAATCGGTGTCCCTGCCGGAATCGGACCTGCTCGATTTCGGCGACCCCGACGTCAAGGGGCTGGCTCTGCTGGCCAAGATCGAGGAAGCAGCCTGCAAATGGCTGACGCTTCTTTCAAAAGATGAACAGCGCCAGCGCATCATGACCATCAGTCTGCGCACAAATTACTCCGACGAGTTCGCCCCGGTGCTGCACGCGCAGGAAGAACTGGACCGGTATCACAAGGATCGGCTCGAGGCCGTTTTCGCACGGGCGCAGGCGGAAGGCGCATTCAACGACAACTGGACGGCGGACTCTGCGCTCGACGCGCTCTACTGGCTCCTGAAAGGCATGTGCTCCGACTGGCTGCTGTTCGGCAAACGGTTCGATCTGGCCAAGGAGGGTGCCGAAGCGGTGCATCGTCTGATGAAGGGTTTCCAGCGCTCCTGCGCATCATGACCGTATTTTTCGAGACCTTCGAGTACGGGCTTATACGGTCAAATTTGAGTGTATTCTAAAAGACCAGCGAAAATTGCTTTACGTACCTCAAAACGGACGCTAGCTTCTTCTTCGAGCTTTGGGAGGAGTTCGCAGATGGTCATTTCAGGTAAAATCAAGGGGCAGGCGCCGTTCGTTTCGGCTGGCAGCCGGTGACGGCACATGGCTTTTGCTGACGAAGCTCCAGACCCGGCCTTCATCCGGACGGTCGGGCTGTCTAAATCCTTCGGGCCGGTACAGGTTCTGAAGGATATCGAGATCGCGGTGCGGGCCGGCGAGGTCCATGCGATCATAGGCGAGAACGGCGCCGGCAAATCGACGCTGATGAAGCTGCTGGCGGGCAATGAGAAGCCGTCGCGGGGTGAAATCCTCATCGACGGTGCAGCCGTTTCGCTCGGCGGGCCGGTGGATGCCGAACATCGCGGCATCGTTCTCGTGCACCAGGAAATATTGCTGGCCCCGGATTTGACGGTGGCGCAGAACATTTATCTCGGCCGTGAGGTGCGCCGGGGAGCCATGGTGGACGACCGCGCCATGCGCGCCGGCGCCCGCAAGGCGATCGCCGATCTCGGTGCTACGATCGATCCGGACGCCATTGTCGGCAGCCTGTCGATTGCCCAGCGGCAGCTCGTTCAGATCGCCCGTGTTCTCCTCGTGCCGCATCGCGTCGTCATTTTCGACGAGCCGACGGCGAGCCTCACGCCCATCGAGACGGATGCGTTGCTGAATGTCATCAGGGATATCAGGGCGAAGGGCGTCGCCGTGCTTTATATTTCGCACCGCCTGCCTGAAGTGAAGGAGATTGCCGACCGGGTGACGGTGCTGCGCGACGGCAGGCTGGTCGCCTCCCATCCGGCATCGGCGCTGGAGCCTGCCGACATGGCGCGGCTGATGGTGGGGCGCGACGTTGCCAAGCTTTATCCCGACCGCGCCGCCGGCGGCGAGCACGAGCCGGTCCTGCAGGTGGAGCATTTCACCGTTCCCGGTTATGCGCAGGATGTCGGTTTCAGCCTGCGCAGGGGCGAAATCCTCGGTTTCGCGGGTCTGGTCGGCGCCGGCAGAACGGAACTCATGGAAGGAATACTCGGCCTGCGCGCCGGTCGCGGAACGGTGCGTCATAACGGCAGGCCGGTGCATTTCGCAAAGGCGGAAGACAGCCTGAAGGCCGGCATCGTTTATCTGAGCGAGGACCGCAAGGGCAAGGGCCTGCTGCTTGGCAAGGATCTGCGGGTCAATCTGACGCTTGCTTCGCTCAGGAAATTCAGCCGGCTGCTCCAGATCGATATCCGCCGGGAAGCGGCGGCGCTCGATGATGCGATCCGCGATTTCGACATCCGCACCGGCCGCAAGGATCTGCTGGCCGGCCAGCTCTCCGGCGGCAACCAGCAGAAGCTGCTTCTGGCCAAGATGATGCTGCTCGATCCGTCCATCGTCATCATCGACGAACCGACGCGCGGCATCGATATCGGCACCAAGGAACAGATCTACCGCTTTATCGCCAAACTGGCGGATGAGGGGCGTTCCATCATCGTGGTTTCTTCGGAAATGCCGGAACTGATCGGCATCTGCGACCGCATTCTGGTGATGCGGTCGGGCCGGATCGTCGGTGAGGTGACCGGCGAGCGCATGACTGAAAACGACATCGTGGCGCTGGCGACGGGTGTTCACACGCAGGAACCCGCCTGAGCGCCCGGCGTCCCGGGAAACATGGCCCGACAAAGAGACCGAGGGGAAACATGACTGAGGCCGCACTTGATAACGGCAAGACGCCGAAGACCTCTAAGGACTGGGATCTGCGCGCCGTAGCACCCTTTGTGGCGCTGGCCCTGCTTCTGGTTCTCGGCGCCATCGCCAATCCCAATTTCATCGGCATCGACAATCTTCTGAACGTCGTCACCCGCAGCGCCTTCATCGCCATCATCGCGCTTGGCGCAACCTACGTCATCACGTCGGGCGGGCTCGATCTTTCGGTCGGCGCCATGGTGGCTTTCGTCGCCAGCCTGATGATCCTGTTCATGAATAGCGGCGTCATCGCCAGTCCGCTTCCGATGCTGCTCACCGCCATGGCGCTGGCGCTCGCCATTGGCGCGGCCTGCGGGCTGACGAACGGTCTCATCACCACCATCGGCCGTATCGAGCCCTTCATCGCCACGCTCGGCACCATGGGCATCTATCGCGGCTTGACCACATGGCTGTCGCAGGGCGGCGCGATCACGCTGCGTAACCCGGAAATCCAGACGCTTTATCGCCCGGTCTATTTCGGCAATATCCTCGGCGTACCGGTGCCTGTCATTGTCATCTTCGTCACCGCTGCCATAGCCGCCTTCGTGCTTTACCGCACCCGTTATGGCCGGCATCTGACAGCCGTTGGCTCAAGCGAGGATGTCGCACGATATTCCGGCATCTCGGTCGCCCGGGTCCGCACCATCGCTTATGTGGTGCAGGGGCTCTGTGTCGCCGTTGCGGTGCTGCTTTACGTGCCGCGTCTTGCCTCCACCTCCGCCACGACAGGCATGTTGTGGGAGCTTCAGGCGATCACCGCCGTCGTCGTCGGCGGCACGGCGCTGAGGGGCGGGGTGGGGCGCATCTGGGGTACGATCTGCGGCGCTTTCATTCTGGAGATCGTCGGCAACATCATGATCCTGTCGAACTTCGTCAGCGAAGATCGTCGGCAACATCATGATCCTGTCGAACTTCGTCAGCGAATATCTGATCGGCGCCATTCAGGGGGCCATCATCATCATCGCCATGCTGGTGCAGCGTTCGCTCAGCCGCAGGTGACGCATCACGCCGCGCCATGTGGGGCAGGCGCGGTCGAAGGAGGAACGCCCCGGTCTTGGGAGGAAAGAGACTATGCGTAGTAAATTCATCGGCGTGGCCTTTGCCGCGCTGGCCACGGTGCTTGCCGCTTCAGCGCATGCGCAGGACAAGAAGGTCACCATCGGCGTATCCATTCCGGCCGCCGACCATGGCTGGACGGCGGGCGTCGTTTATCACGCCGAGCGTGTGGCGAAGCTGCTGATGCAGGAACATCCGGGGCTCAACGTCATCGTCAAGACATCGCCGGATGCCGCCAATCAGGCGAATGCGCTCCAGGACCTTGCCGTGCAGGGGCTCGACGCGCTTGTCGTCTTGCCGTCCGATCCCGATCCGCTGGTCAACGCCATCAAGGAGATCAAGGACAAGGGCACCTTCGTCGCGCTGGTCGACCGCGCGCCGAGCGTCAACGACAATTCGATCCGCGATATCTATGTAGCCGGCAATAACCCGGCGCTTGGCCAGGTGGCGGGCGAATACATCAAGAAGACAACGCCGAACGCCGAAGTCGTGGTCATTCGCGGCCTGCCGATCCCGATCGACCAGCAGCGCCAGGATGGTTTCGACAAGGGCATCGCCGGTTCCAGCGTCAAGGTTCTCGACCGTCAGTACGGCAACTGGAACCGCGACGACGCCTTCCGCGTGATGCAGGACTATCTGACCAAGTACAAGAAGATCGACGTGGTCTGGTGTCAGGATGACGACATGGCGATTGGTGTGCTGGAGGCGATCCAGCAGGCGAAACGCACCGATATCCAGTATATCGTTGCGGGCGCCGGTTCCAAGGACATGATCAAGAAGGTCATGGACGGCGACAAGCTGGTGCCGGTCGACGTGCTTTATCCGCCGGCGATGGTGGCGACCGCCATGCAGCTGACGGCCGGGCATTTTTACGACCAGGTGCCGGTCGCGGGTGAATATATCCTCGATGCGACGCTCATCACCAAGGACAATGCCGAGCAGTTCTACTTTCCGGATTCGCCGTTCTGATAAGGGTTCCGGCCATGCGACGCCCGCTGGAAGGCGGGCGTCGTGATGGGCGGAAACCTTTTTCTCGACACGCGAAGGAGGGAATGCAGCAAACATTTCCTCACACGCGACGTCATCCTCGGGCTTGACCCGAAGATCCATCATTGCGCCGGGCCGTGGATCCTCGGGTCAAGCCCGAGGATGACGGAGGTGAGGGCTCTCTATGGCCAAAACGCCCGCGTCCTCACCCATTCTTTCTGAACCATGCCGAAAGATAATCCACGAAGCTGCGCACCTTGGCGGGCAGGTAGCGGCGATGCGGATAGACCGCATAGATGCCCCTGTCCTTCGAAATATAGTCATCGAACAGCGTCACCAGCTCGCCGGACTGGATATAGGGCCGGGCGATGAAATCC
>QFOL01000262.1 GCA_003241215.1 Agrobacterium fabrum | reverse complement strand
TTTTGTGGAATATCGCATGATGCGGCAATACGAACTCGTTGAGCGGGTTCAAAAATATAAACCGGATGCGAATGAGGCCCTGCTGAACAAGGCCTATGTGTATGCCATGCAGAAACACGGCCAGCAGAAGCGGGCCAATGGCGACCCCTATATTTCGCATCCGCTCGAAGTCGCCGCGATCCTCACCGAAATGCATCTCGACGAATCGACCATCGCGGTGGCGCTGCTGCACGATACGATCGAGGATACCACCGCCACCCGGGCTGAAATCGACGAGCTGTTCGGCGAAGATATCGGCCGGCTGGTAGAAGGCCTCACCAAGCTCAAGAAACTCGATCTCGTTACCCGCAAGGCCAAGCAGGCCGAAAACCTGCGCAAGCTGCTGCTCGCGATTTCCGACGACGTGCGCGTCCTTCTGGTCAAGCTCGCCGACCGCCTCCACAACATGCGCACCATGGAATATATGCCGGCCGACAAGCGTAGCCGCATTTCCGAAGAGACCATGGAAATCTATGCGCCGCTCGCCGGCCGCATGGGCATGCAGGACATGCGCGACGAGCTGGAGGACCTGTCTTTCCGTTATCTCAACCCGGAAGCCTATGAGACGGTGACCAACCGCCTTCAGGAGTTGGAAACGCGCAATGAAGGGCTGATCAAGAAGATCGAGGACGAGCTGCGCGAGCTTCTCGTGGCGAGCGGCCTGCTCGGCGCCAATGTCAAGGGACGCCAGAAAAAGCCCTATTCGGTGTTCCGCAAGATGCAGTCGAAGTCGCTCTCCTTCGAGCAGCTTTCCGATGTCTATGGTTTCCGCATTCTGGTGGATGATATTCCATCCTGCTACCGGGCGCTTGGCATCGTGCACACCCGCTGGCGCGTGGTGCCCGGCCGCTTCAAGGATTACATCTCCACCCCGAAGCAGAACGATTATCGCTCCATCCACACCACCATCGTCGGCCCGTCGCGTCAGCGTATCGAGCTGCAGATCCGCACCAAGCGCATGCACGAGATCGCCGAATTCGGCATCGCCGCTCATGCGCTCTATAAGGACGGTGAAAACGGGGAGGGCGATCTGCTTTCGCCGGAGAGCAACGCCTATTCCTGGCTGCGCCACACCATCGAATCGCTGGCCGAAGGCGACAGCCCGGAAGAATTCCTCGAGCACACCAAGCTCGAGCTTTTCCAGGACCAGGTGTTCTGCTTCACGCCGAAGGGCAAGCTGATTGCCCTGCCGCGCGGCGCGACACCCATCGATTTCGCTTATGCGGTGCACACCAATATCGGCGACACCACCGTTGGTGCCAAGATCAACGGGCGGATCATGCCGCTCGTGACCCGGCTTAACAATGGCGACGAGGTGGAGATCATCCGCTCCGGCGTGCAGGTGCCGCCGGCCGCTTGGGAAGAGGTGGTGGTGACGGGCAAGGCCCGCTCGGCCATCCGCCGCGCCACCCGCATGGCCATCCGCAAGCAATATTCCGGCCTCGGTTATCGTATTCTGGAACGCACCTTCGAGCGTGCCGGCAAGGCCTTCTCCCGTGAAGCGCTTAAGCCCGTGCTGCATCGTCTGGCGCAGAAGGATGTCGAAGACGCCATCGCCGCCGTCGGTCGCGGTGAGGTCTCTTCGCTCGATGTGCTGCGTGCGGTCTATCCGGATTATCAGGACGAGCGCGTCACGGTGAAGATGACCGGCGACGACGGCTGGTTCAACATGCGCAGCGCCTCGGGCATGGTCTTCAAGATCCCCGGCAAGTCGCGCTCGGTTCTCGAGGACGACGGTGCGGCCGAGATGCTGGATGGTCCGGACCCGCTGCCCATCCGCGGCCTTTCCGGCAATGTAGACGTGCATTTCGGCGCCGCCGGCGCCGTTCCGGGTGACCGGATCGTCGGCATCATGGAAAAAGGCAAGGGCATCACCATCTATCCCATTCAGGCGCCGGCGCTACAGCGTTTCGACGATGAACCTGAACGCTGGATCGATGTGCGCTGGGATCTCGATGAGGCGAACAAGTCGCGCTTCATGGCGCGGGTGATGATCAATGCGCTGAACGAGCCGGGCACGCTCGCCTCGGTGGCGCAGTCCATCGCCACGCTCGATGTCAATATTCGCGGCCTCAACATGGTGCGCATCGGTACTGACTTCTCTGAGCTGGCGCTGGATGTCGAAGTCTGGGATCTCAGGCAACTGAACCAGCTTCTGTCGCAGCTCAAGGATCTCGATTGCGTCTCGACAGTGACGCGTGCCTTCGATTGAGGCATTTTTGATCTTTTGCAGATACTGAAAGGCCGTTGTTATGCGTTGAATGCATGGCAGCGGCCTTTTCCTGTCTCTGGTCGTGGAGGCGGTTTGCGACTATTTTCATCTCAGAAATTGAAGAGAAGGAAATGCGGCGTGCCGGTGGATGAACACCGATGAGAAACGCCGGCTCCAAACCGAAAGGACCAGAAATCATGTTTACTCCGCTTCGCAAGATCGCCCGCGCCGTTCGTGGCAAGACCACCCAGGAACGCGAATTCGAATATCTCAGCGCCTCCGTGTCGAATGTCGACCTGGAATTCCGCCAGCGCGAAATCGACCGCGGCCTGTTCCGTCGGTAATGCACACAGCGCATGGCAGCCAATCGCCATGCGTATGAGACCTGGAGGATGCACGGCCGTTGTTGGCGCGCTCGTCCCTGTATTTTGCAAAACTATGTGAATGCGCGCTTCAGGCGATTGTCCCAAACTGGTTGACCGATACGCCGCAAAAAAACTGGTTCAGTCCCCTGTCGCAATAGGCGACACTAAATTGGGACTGATATTGAAGGCTCGATATTCACTGTATTCGTGACATCCCGCGTCCGTAATGCCGGACTTGATCCGGCATCCAGCCAGCCCAAGTTCTTGGGCTGGAAAGTGTCTTCTCGCCGCGCAGACGCGTGTCGGCTGGCTTCCGGCTCAAGGCCGGAATGACGGAAGCGGAGAATACACCCGCAAAAGAAATCCCTGCGTCATCTATGATGCTCTTGGCTCAGCCCGGGCGATGAAATAGACTGCCCCCATGCCGTTTCGCCGCCGTGAACCCGTTGGTTTTTCAGAGAAGATTCGCGACCTGTTCTGGCCGCGCGCGGGTTTTTCCCGTTCGCTGCGCTATATGAAGCTGCGCCTTCTCAGGCTTTCCGCCTCTCCGCATTCGGTTGCCGCCGGCGTCGCGCTCGGTGTCGGCGTGGCGTGGACGCCGTTTCTCGGTATTCATATCATCGTCGCCATGGCGCTCGGTTTTTTGATGCGCGTCAATCTCGTCGCCGCCGCTCTCGGCACCACCTTCGCCAATCCGCTGACATTTCCCTTCATCTGGGCATCCACATGGGAACTGGGGCACTTCATCCTCGGCCGCCAGCAGGCCGAGAGCGCCGCGCATGTGGATTTCGTGGCGCTGTTCAGCCATCTCGAATTCCGGCAGATATGGACGCCGGTGCTGGAACCCATGATCATCGGCGCGTTTTTGCCCGCTTTTGTCAGCGCCGCCATCGCCTATATCGCCGTCTACGGCCTCATCAGCGGCTTCCAGCGCCGCAAGATGGAAAATCTCGCGCACCGCGCCGCCAACAGGAACGCTTCTCTGGAGATGTTGAAATGATCATTGGATTGGGTAGCGACCTGATCGATATCCGCCGCGTTGAAAAGTCGATCGAACGTTTCGGCGAGCGCTTCACCCATCGCTGTTTCACCGATATCGAGCGGGCCAAGTCCGATGGCCGCAAGAACCGCGCCGCTTCCTATGCCAAGCGTTTCGCCGCCAAGGAAGCCTGTTCCAAGGCGCTGGGGACCGGCCTTGCGAACGGCGTTTTCTGGAAGGATATGGGCGTCGTCAACCTGCCGGGCGGCAAGCCGACCATGGTGTTGACCAACGGGGCAGGGCAAAGGCTGGCGGCGCTGCTGCCCGCCGGCCACCGCGCCAATATTCATCTGACGATCACGGACGACTTTCCCTATGCTCAGGCATTTGTGATTATCGAGGCGCTTCCCGTGAACGGTTAAGGCGCGGTGCTGCCGCATTGCCGCTCTATTTGCAGGCGCGACACAGAAGCGCTTCCCTTCGGGCTGGAAAGGTTCTAGAGAAGTCGCAGAAATATGAAAGCGTTGCCGGCTGTGTGAAACGCTTCACCCGCCGCAGGCGCGACAAACAACGGCCCGGAAGCCTTCGCAAAGTCGAAGAAGCCGGGAAACAATCAGGCAGGTCTTTAAGTGTCCGAAAAAGCTGAGAAGAAGCAGAACGCCCTCTGGGAGAACGTCAAGGTCATCATTCAGGCGCTGCTGCTGGCCATGGTCATCCGCACCGTGCTGTTTCAGCCCTTCACGATCCCATCGGGCTCGATGATGCCGACGCTGCTGGTTGGCGACTATCTTTTCGTCAACAAGTTCTCCTACGGCTATTCGAAATATTCGCTGCCTTTCTCGCCGAACCTCTTCTCCGGCCGTATTCTCGAATTCAGCAAGCCGAAGCGCGGCGATGTCGTGGTCTTCCGCCTGCCGCCCAACCCTGAAGTCGATTACATCAAGCGCCTCGTCGGCTTACCCGGTGATCGCATCCAGGTGACCAACGGCGTGCTGTTCATCAACGGCCAGCCGGTGCCGAAGCAGCCCGACGGTACCTTCACCTCCGATTATCGCGCCGATCCGGGCGCCAATGTGCCGGTTTTCCGCGAAACGCTCGACAATGGCGTCACCTATGACACGCTCGACCAGTCGCCCGATTCTCGTGGCGACAACACCCGCGAATTCGTGGTGCCGGAAGGCCATTATTTCATGATGGGCGACAACAGAGACAATTCGCTCGACAGCCGTTTCGACGTCGGTTTCGTACCGGAAGAAAACCTGATCGGCCGTGCCAGCGTCATCTTCTTCTCGCTGGGCAACGACACGCCGTTCAGCCGCATTTGGGAATGGCCGGCCAACATGCGTTGGGACCGCCTCTTCAAGGTTGTGGAATGAGCAAGAGCAAGCCGCTTTCGGCGGATGAAATCTCCCGTCTGGAAGCGTTGATCGGATATGAGTTCAAGGAAAAGGCCCGGCTCGACCGGGCCTTGACCCATGCCAGCGCCCGCTCGGCGGCGGCCGGCAATTACGAGCGGCTGGAATTTCTAGGCGACCGTGTCCTCGGTCTCTGCGTGGCGGAACTGCTGTTCTCCACCTTCCGCAACGCCACCGAAGGCGAATTGTCGGTCCGCCTGAACCAGCTCGTCAGCGCCGAATCCTGCGCCTCTATCGGCGACGAGATGGGCCTGCACAATTTCATCCGCACCGGATCGGACGTGAAGAAACTGACCGGCAAGGCGATGCTGAATGTGCGCGCCGATGTCGTCGAAAGCCTGATCGCCACCATCTATCTGGATGGCGGGCTGGAGGCGTCGCGCAAATTCATTCTGAAATACTGGCAGGGCCGCGCAACCAGCGTGGATGCCGGACGCCGCGACGCCAAGACGGAGTTGCAGGAATGGGCGCATGCCAGATTTGCGGTGACGCCC
>QFOL01000026.1 GCA_003241215.1 Agrobacterium fabrum | reverse complement strand
ATTTTAGGCGGTTGCCTAATCAAAAATCTTCGCATACGTTCCAACTGCAACGTTTCAGTGAGGGAGGAGACTCATGCGAATGCGTGTTATTTCTGCGGCCTTTTTGGCCAGTGTGATGATTCCAGCGGGGATAGTCGGGGCCACCGATCTTGAGGTGACCCATTGGTGGACATCGGGCGGCGAAGCCGCCGCCGTCGCCGAACTGGCCAAGGCTTTCGACGCCACCGGTAATAAATGGGTGGATGGCGCGATTGCCGGTTCGGGCGGTACGGCCCGTCCGATCATGATCAGCCGCATCACCGGCGGCGACCCGATGGGTGCGACCCAGTTCAACCACGGCCGTCAGGCGGAAGAGTTGGTGCAGGCAGGCCTGATGCGTGACCTCTCCGATGTTGCCGCAAAGGGCAACTGGAAAGATGTCATCAAGCCGGCAAGCCTGCTCGACAGTTGCACCATCGACGGCAAGATTTACTGCGCGCCGGTCAATATCCATTCCTGGCAATGGCTGTGGCTTTCCAATGAGGCCTTCAAGAAGGCGGGCGTCGAGGTTCCAAAGAACTGGACGGAATTTGTTGCCGCCGCACCGGCGCTGAAAAAGGCCGGTATCCAGCCGCTGGCGCTCGGCGGTCAGGCATGGCAGGCCAACGGGCTGTTCGACACGCTGACGCTTTCGATCGGTGGCAAGGATCTTTATCAGAAAGTCTATGGCGACAAGGATGCCGAAGCGGCAGCCGGGCCCGAGATGGCGAAGATTTTCGCGGCTGCAGTCGCGGCGCGCGACATGGCCAAGGGCACCAATGTTCAGGACTGGAACCAGGCCACCAACATGGTCATAACAGGCAAGGCCGGCGGCCAGATCATGGGTGACTGGGCGCAGGGTGAGTTCCAGCTTGCCAACCAGAAAGCCGGCACGGACTACACCTGCCTGCCGGGTCTCGGCCTCAATGATTACATCACCACCGGCGGTGACGCTTTCTATTTCCCGCTCCTGAAGGATGAGGCGAAATCCAAGGCGCAGGATGTGCTGGCCGAAACCATCGTCGATCCGAAAACCCAGGTTGCCTTCAACCTGAAGAAGGGTTCGTTGCCGATCCGTGGCGACGTCGATCTCAACGCCGCCAATGACTGCATGAAGAAGGGTCTGGAAATTCTCGCCAAGGGCAATGCGCTGACCAGCACCGACCAGCTGATTTCCGCCGATACGCAGAAACAGAAGGAAGACCTGATGGCTGAATTCTTCGCCGGCTCGATGTCGGCGGAAGACGGGCAGAAGCGCTTCGCGGACATTATCGGTTCGGCAGACTGATTGTGATTTCTCCGGGTGGGGAGCGGTTCACCGGTTCCCCGGCCAATGACGACAGCAAAGCACGTGATGGTTGAAAACCGGCGCACATCTTCCCTCATTCCTGTGCTTGTCACAGGAATCCAGTCAGCCCAAGTCCTTGGGCTGGAAAGGATCTCTTCGCCGCGCAGACGCGCGTCGGCTGGATTCCTGTGACGAGCACAGGAATGAGGGAGGGTGCGCGCCGGCACACGAAATTGATGTTCTGTAGTTATCAACTGTAACGTTACAGGAGGGTCATGCATGGCGGGTCAAGCGCGCTCCGGCCGCCCCAACCAGCTTTTCCGCAATCTTAATTCCAAGATTGCGTCCATTCCCATGATATTGACCGCCGTGGTGATCTTCCTCGGCGGCACGATCTGGACGGTGGTTTATTCCTTCACCAACTCAAAGCTTCTGCCGCGCGCGAGCTTCATCGGTTTCGATCAATATGAGCGTTTGTGGGCAGCACCACGCTGGATCGTGTCCATCCAGAATCTCGCGATCTACGGTTTGCTGTCGCTGATCTTCAGCCTCGTCATCGGCTTCGTTCTGGCGGCGCTGATGGATCAGAAAATTCGTTTCGAAAACACCTTCCGTACTATCTTCCTTTACCCCTTTGCGCTGTCCTTCATCGTCACCGGCCTTGTCTGGCAATGGCTGCTGAACCCGGAATTCGGCATCCAGTCCGTCGTCCGCTCGATGGGCTGGGAAAGTTTCACCTTCGATCCGCTCTATAATTCCCAGATCGTCATTTATGGCATCCTGATTGCGGCGCTCTGGCAGGGCACGGGGCTCGTCATGTGCCTGATGCTGGCAGGCCTCCGCGGTATCGATGAGGATATCTGGAAAGCGACGCGCGTCGACGGCATTCCGATGTGGAAGACCTATATTCTCATTATCATTCCCATGATGCGGCCGGTCTTCATCACCACGCTGGTCATCATCGCCAGCGGCATCGTCAAGGTCTACGATCTTGTCGTCGCGCAGACCAGCGGCGGGCCGGGCATCGCGTCCGAAGTGCCGGCGAAATATGTCTATGACTACATGTTCCAGGCGCAGAATCTGGGGCAGGGCTTTGCCGCCTCGACCATGATGCTTCTCACCGTCGCGATCATCGTCATTCCATGGGCCTACCTTGAATTCGGAGGCAAGAAGCGTGGCTAATATTAGTACATTGAACACGGTTGTCGCCGCCACCGATGCGGTTGCCCAGGACCTTTCCGGCCCGCGCGGCAGGAAGCCGAGGAAAACCTTTTCCCGCCGCAACATCATTCTTTACGGCACGCTGTTTGTCGCTGCCGCCTATTACCTGCTGCCGCTTTACGTGATGGTCGTCACCTCGCTGAAGGGCATGCCGGAAATCCGGCTTGGCAACATCTTTGCACCGCCGGTGGAAATCACTTTCGAGCCGTGGGTGAAGGCCTGGGCCAATGCCTGCACGGGCCTGAACTGCGACGGGCTTTCACGCGGCTTCTGGAATTCGGTGCGCATCCTCGTGCCTTCGGTGGTGATTTCGATCGTCGTCGCTTCCGTCAGCGGCTACGCCATGGCGAACTGGAAGTTCAAGGGATCGGAACTGTTCTTCTCGATCCTCATCATCGGCGCCTTCATTCCCTATCAGGTGATGATCTATCCGATTGTCATCGTGCTGCGGGAAATGGGCGTTTATGGCACGCTGACCGGTCTCGTCATCGTTCATACCATTTTCGGCATGCCGATCCTGACGCTGCTGTTCCGCAATTATTTCGCCTCGCTGCCGGAGGAACTTTTCAAGGCGGCGCGCATCGATGGCGCCAATTTCTGGCAGATCTATTTCCGCATCATGCTGCCCATGTCGCTACCGATCTTCGTCGTGGCGATGATCCTGCAGGTGACCGGCATCTGGAACGACTTCCTGTTCGGCGTGGTGTTCACGCGGCCGGAATATTATCCGATGACGGTGCAGCTCAATAATATCGTCAACTCCGTGCAGGGCGTGAAGGAATATAACGTCAACATGGCCGCAACCCTTCTGACCGGGGCCGTGCCGCTGATCGTCTATTTCGTCTCCGGCAGGCTTTTCGTCCGCGGCATTGCTGCCGGCGCAGTAAAAGGTTGAGCTATATGAACAAAAGCGTTTCCATTCGCGATCTTTCCCTGTCCTTCGGCGCCGTTACCGTGCTGAAAGACCTCAATCTCGATATTTACGACGGCGAATTCCTCGTGCTTCTCGGCTCTTCCGGCTGCGGCAAGTCGACCCTGCTCAATTGCATTGCCGGCCTTCTGGAGCCGACCGACGGGCAAATCTTCATCAAGGACCGCAACGTCACCTGGGAAGAGCCGAAGGATCGCGGCATTGGCATGGTGTTCCAGTCCTATGCGCTTTATCCGCAGATGACGGTGGAGAAGAACCTGTCCTTTGGCCTTCAGGTTGCCAAGGTGCCGAAGGAGGAGATCGACCGCCGCGTCAAAAGGGCGGCCGGCATATTGCAGATCGAGCCGCTGCTGAAACGCAAGCCGGCCGAGCTTTCCGGCGGCCAGCGCCAGCGTGTGGCCATCGGCCGGGCGCTGGTGCGGGATGTGGATGTGTTCCTGTTCGACGAGCCGCTCTCGAACCTCGACGCCAAGCTGCGCTCGGAACTGCGCGTCGAGATCAAGCGGCTGCACCAGTCGTTGAAGAACACCATGATTTATGTGACGCATGACCAGATCGAGGCGCTGACGCTGGCGGATCGCATCGCCATTATGAAAAGCGGCGTCATCCAGCAGCTGGCCGATCCCGTCACCATCTACAACAAGCCGCGAAACCTCTTCGTCGCCGGTTTCATCGGCTCACCGTCGATGAACTTTCTGCGCGGCGAGCTGATCGAAAAAGAGGGCAAGGTGGTTTTCACCACCAATGGCGTGACTTTCGCGCTGGACGGTTACCATTCGGAAACACCGCTTGCCGCCGGCCGTGCCGTGGTTCTGGGTGTTCGCCCCGAACATGTGCGCGTCGATGCCGACATCGTTGGCGGCGAAGTGCACGAGGCGATTGTCGATATCGAGGAGCCGATGGGTGCGGACAATCTGATCTGGCTGAAGCATGCCGGGCATACCATGTCCGTGCGCGTCGGCGGCCACAGGCGGTTTTCGCCGGGCACCAAGGTGCGCCTCGGCCTCGACATGACGATGGCCTCGCTGTTCGACGCTCAAAGCGAGGACCGGCTCTAGAACAGCTTCGATTTACCCCCCACACACAATCCCAAGACCCAGATCTCTATGGAGGAGACAATGACAGAACTCGGTTTCCAGCTTTACAGCGCCCGTAATTTCCAGCCTTTTTCCAACATTCTGAAGAAGCTTTCGGCGGCGGGTTATAAACATGTCGAAGGTTATGGCGCGATGTACGCTTCGCTGGATGATGCCGGTTTGAAAGGCCTGCGCGCCGAACTCGACGCCAATGGCCTTGCCATGCCGACCGGTCATTTCGGCCTTGATCTTCTGGAAGGCGATCCGAAAAAGGCGCTCAATATTGCCAGGGTTCTGGGCGTGGAGGCGATCTATTGCCCCTACCTGATGCCTGACCAGCGCCCGACAGATGCCGCAGGCTGGTTCGCTTTCGGCAAGCGCCTGCAGGAGGCTGGCAAGCCTTTCGTGGATGCCGGGCTGGTCTTTGGCTGGCATAACCATGATTTCGAGTTCAAGACGCTTGGCGATGGCTCCACACCGCAGGAGCAGATATTTGCCGGTGGTCCGGATTTGAAATGGGAGGCGGATATCGCCTGGATTATCAGAGGTAATGCCGATCCGCTCGCATGGATCGAAAGCTATGGCAAACGCATTACTGCGGTACACGTGAAGGACATCGCACCAGCAGGCGAGAATGCGGATGAGGACGGCTGGGCCGATGTCGGCCATGGCACGGTGGACTGGAAGGGCCTCGTCGCGGCGCTGAAGGCGAAATCCGCCACGAAACATTTCGTGGTCGAGCACGACAACCCGAAGGATATCGACCGGCTGATTACCCGCTCGATC
Source organism: Agrobacterium fabrum (assembly GCA_003241215.1). Lineage (GTDB taxonomy): Bacteria > Pseudomonadota > Alphaproteobacteria > Rhizobiales > Rhizobiaceae > Agrobacterium > Agrobacterium fabrum_A. The sequence goes on along the minus strand of QFOL01000026.1, from coordinate 18,876 downwards.
GCCTCCTTCAAAACCTACTAAGTTTCAATTTTCGGAGTTTGCATCATGGCCAGGGATCTTGGCGTCGGCATCATCGGATGCGGCAATATCTCGTCTGCTTATTTCTCGCTGGCGCCGCTCTTCAAGGGCATCAAGGTGCTTGCCTGCGCCGACCTCAACCGCAATGCGGCGGAGCTGAGGGCGGAAGAATTCGGTGTTGTCGCGCAGTCCATCGAGGAACTGCTCGCCAACAAGGATATCGATGTGGTGGTAAACCTCACCATTCCAGCTGCGCATTTTCCGGTGTCGAAAGCCGCCCTTGAGGCGGGCAAGCACGTCTATTCGGAAAAGCCGCTGGTGCTTTCGCTGGAGGAAGGCGAGGAGCTGCGGCGCATCGCCCGGGAGAAGAACCTCTCCGTCGGCTGCGCGCCGGATACCTTCCTCGGCGGGGCGCATCAGCTTGCCCGGCAATATATCGATGACGGCAAGGTCGGGCGCATTACGTCCGGCACCTGCCATGTGATGAGCCCCGGCATGGAGATGTGGCACCCGAATCCGGGCTTCTTCTTCCTGAAGGGCGGCGGGCCGATCCTCGATCTCGGTCCCTATTACGTCGCCAATCTCATCAACCTCATCGGACCGGTGAAGCGCGTCGGCGCGCTGACCAGCATGGCAAATCCGACCCGTACGGTGACCAGCCAGCCGCTGAACGGCGAGATCATCCCGGTTGAAACACCCACCAATATCCATGCCCTGCTGGAATTCGTGAACGGCGCGACGATCACGCTTTCGGCAAGCTGGGACGTCTGGTCGCATCGCCACGCCAATATGGAGCTCTATGGCACGGAAGGCTCGATCTACGTGCCTGACCCGAACTTCTTCGGTGGTGTGGTGGAAGCGAGCGGTCGCGACAAGGATATCCAGCCGCTGGAAGACTGGGCGCATCCTTTCGGCATTGCCAATCAGGAAAGCCCGAACGGCCCGCGCGCCAATTATCGCACGGCGGGCCTTGCCGATATGGCAATCGCTATTCTGGAAGGCCGCGATGCACGCTGCTCGCTCGACCGCTCATTGCACGGCATCGATGTGATGACCTCGATCCTGAAGTCAGGCGAGGAGGGGCGTTTCATCGAGATGACGACGACCTGCACCCAGCCGGTCGCACTCGGCATCGAGGAGGCGCAGGCGCTATTGCGCTGAACCTGTTGCATAAAAAAGCCCGGCGTACTGCCAGTCCGCCGGGCCTTTCCCACTCAGCCCGTCGGGGCGAGCGTCGCGTATTCAAGGCAGCTCCCTAGAGGCCGATAAAAAAGCCGAGCCAGCGCGCAACGGTTCTGACCATCCATATCAGGAACACGAACGGGGCTATGCCAACCGCCGCGACGGCGGCCACCGAAGCGACAACGAGCGCTGTGGTGAGATTGCGCCTGAACCGTTGGCGCTTCGCGCCGAGAGCCCTATCCATGGCGAATAACGGAAATCAGCCCGCGAATGGTGAGCGTGACATAAAGCATGGCCGCCATCGCCATCAGCAGGCCGGCGCCGAGAGAGCTGAGGTTGCTCAGCGAAAACAGAAATGTATCAGCCGCCACCATTGGCAAGACCCTTCAAGAGCAGTAAATTCCGCACCGTTCTAGGCCCTGCCGGTTTCCGGCATATGTCCCGTTTGTATCGTCTTGTTGCTGCCGCGGGGCGATTTCATGATCGCGCCGATTTTCCGCGAATTTCGCAAGGCCCTTCACAAGTCCGTCGGTTTGGTTTAAAGCCGCTCCCCGTAATCCGGTCGCAGCCCACCCGGTCAAAACAAGGGATCCCAAATTATGAAAACCATCGTCATCTGCTCCGGCGGATTGGACTCCGTTTCGCTTGCGCATAAAATCGCGGCGGAACACGAACTTCTCGCTCTCGTCTCCTTCGATTATGGCCAGCGCCACAAGAAGGAGCTGGATTTCGCGGCCGATTGCGCCAAACGGCTCGGCGTGCCGCATCATGTCATCGATATCAGAACCATCGGCGCCCATCTCACCGGTTCGGCGCTGACTGACGACATTGCGGTGCCGGACGGACATTATGCGGAGGAGACAATGCGCTCCACCGTGGTGCCGAACCGCAACGCCATCATGCTTACCATCGCTTTCGGGCTGGCTGCTGCACAGCAGGCGGATGCCGTGGCGATTGCCGTGCATGGCGGCGATCACTTCATCTACCCCGATTGCCGGCCGGGCTTCATCGAAAGCTTCAACGCCATGCAGGCGCATGCGCTTGAAGGTTATGCGAACGTCAAGCTCTTTGCTCCCTATGTCACCGTTTCCAAGGCGGCGATCGTGACCGACGGTGTGAAATACGGCACGCCGTTTGGCGAAACATGGTCCTGTTACAAGGGCGGCTTGCACCACTGCGGCCGCTGCGGCACCTGCGTCGAAAGGCGCGAGGCCTTTCATCTGGCCGGTGTCACCGACCCGACCGACTATGAGGACCCGGATTTCTGGGTGGCGGCCACCCATGCCTATGCGGCGCAGGAGGTGCGCTGATGTTCCGTATCACCAAGGAATTTCACTTTTCCGCCTCGCACCAGCTGAAAAGCCTGCCGTCGGATCACCAGTGCAACCGTCTGCACGGCCATAATTACATTGTTGAGGTCGAACTGACGGGCGAAGCGCTGAACGAGCATGGTTTCGTGCGCGACTATCACGAGCTTGCGCCGCTGAAGCGCTATATCGACGATCATTTCGACCATCGCCATTTGAACGACGTTCTTGGCCATGACCGAGTGACGGCGGAATGTCTGGCGAAGCATTTTTACGACTGGTGCAAGGATCGCCTGCCGGAAACCAGCGCCGTGCGGGTCAGCGAAACCGCCAAGACCTGGGCGGAATACCGGCCATGACGGCGGCTGCACACAAGATTGCAGCGAAGGAAACCACGATCCGCATCAGCGAAATCTTCGGTCCGACTATTCAGGGCGAAGGCGTGCTGATCGGTCTGCCAACCGTTTTCGTGCGTACCGGCGGCTGCGATTACCGCTGCTCCTGGTGCGATACGCTGCATGCCGTTGACAGCGAGTACCGCGACACATGGAAGCCGATGCCGGTCGAGGCGATCTGGCAGGAGGTGCGACGGCTTTCCGGCGGCGTGCCGCTGACGGTCTCGCTTTCAGGCGGCAACCCGGCCATTCAACCGCTCGGGGCCCTGATCGCGAAGGGGCAGGGCGAGGGGTATCGTTTCGCGCTGGAAACGCAGGGCAGCATCGCGAAAGACTGGTTTGCCGGTCTCGACCATCTGGTGCTGAGCCCCAAACCGCCGTCAAGCGGCATGGAAACGGACTGGCAGGCCTTCGAAGACTGTCTTGCCGCCGCCGGCGACGGACCGCAGGTGGCGCTGAAGATCGTAGTGTTCGACGATGCGGATTATGCCTATGCCAAGGCGGCATCCGCGCGTTTCCCGCATCTGCCCGTCTATCTCCAGCCCGGCAACCATACCCCGCCGCCGCCCGATGATGACGATGCGCGTGTGGATATCGACGGGGTGATGGACCGGATGTTGTGGCTGGTGGAGAAGGTCAGCGAAGATCGCTGGTTTTCTGCCCGGGTGCTGCCACAGCTGCATGTGCTTTTGTGGGGGAATAAGCGCGGGGTTTGAGGGGGGGGGGCGGATTGGCACACATTTCGCCGTCACCCCCCTTGAGGCGAGGATTCACGCGCCGTTGAAGGATATGGATCCTCGGGTCAAGCCCGAGGATGACGTCGATTGGGAGGAGCGATGTGGAGGAACACCACTCCTCCCAAGCAACGGCTTGCGCCGCCGCTCTTGTGCAAATCAAGCCGAAACGGCCAGCTCGCGTCTTTCGCGGTCGGCGATGATCGACAGATCGAGCACTTTCTGCAGATTAGCCGCATGACGGAAATCCGGATCGGCGGGGCCGCCTTCCATGACGGCCTTCGCGAATTTTTCGTAATTCGTCGGCACGGGGTCGACATCGATTGTCTTCCAGATCGCCTTTTCCACATCCTCGCCGATGCAGGCGCGCAGGCTGGAATAGTCGGGCGTGTGGATCACTTCCAGCGCGCCCTTGTCGCCATGGATGCGCAGGCGGAGCTCGTTGAGGTGACCCGTCGCCCAGCGGCTGGCATGGATGACGCCCATGGCGCCGTTTTCCAGTTCGGCGGTCATGGTGAAGCTGTCATTGGCGTCGAGGTCGTAGACGCCAATCTTGTTGCCTTCATATTTGTCGAAGGTCTTCAGCCGCGTGAAGATGCGCTCCACATCGCTGCCCGCGCCATAGGAGGCGAAGTCGAGAATGTGGATGCCGACATCGCCAAGCACGCCGTTGGAGCCATGCTTGGTGGAAAGCCGCCACAGCCATTTGCTCTCCGTCATCCAGTCGCCCCAGGCCTTGGAAACGAGCCAGCTCTGGAGATAGGAGGCTTCGAGATGCCGCACCTTACCGATCTCGCCTGAAAGCACCATCTCGCGCGCCGCCTGCAAGGGGGCGACATTGCGATAGGTGAGGTTGACCATGGCGACGAGGCCGGATTTTTCCGCCGCATCGGCCATTTCGGCGGCCTTGGCGTAGTTTTCCGCCAGCGGTTTTTCGCAGAAGACATGTTTGCCGGCCGCCAGCAGCTTCAGGCTGGTGGGGTGGTGGATCGCATCCGGCGTGACATTGGCCGCCGCATCGAATTCACCCCAGGCAATGGCGTCATCCAGCGAGGTGAAGGAGAGCGGGATGTTGTGGCGGAGCGCAAAGCCACGCACCACCACATCGTCCACATCCACCGCCGCGACCAGTTCGACGCCGGGGATTTCCGAAAAATGTGTGGCATGATGGTTGGCCATGCCGCCGGTTCCGAGAATGAGAAGTCTCATGGCTGTTTACCTGTAACCTGCTTCGCCTGCCTTGTGCAGCTTGGGGCCGCGTTCCTCGATTGGCTCCAGAGCCTTGTCGACGGGAACATTGGGGGCGTCATGAATGCTCTTCAGTGCGCCAACGGGATTATAGGCCCATTTCACCGAGTTGCTGATGACCTTCTGGACATTGGCGTCGTGATAGGTCGGATAGGTTTCGTGGCCGGGACGGAAATAGAAGATATTGCCCGCACCACGACGCCAGGTGAGACCGGAACGGAAGACTTCGCCGCCCTGGAACCAGGAGATGAACACGGTTTCCAGCGGCTCCGGCACGGAGAACTGCTCGCCATACATTTCCTCGTTTTCCAGCTCGAAATGCTCAGGCAGGCCGGCGGCGATCGGGTGGCGCGGATTGATGGTCCACAGGCGCTCGCGTTCACCCGCCTCACGCCATTTCAGCGCGCAGGGCGTGCCCATCAGGCGCTTGAACAGCTTGGAGAAATGGCCGGAATGCAGGACGATGAGGCCCATGCCTTCCCAGACGCGTTTTGCAACGCGCTCGACGATCTCGTCCTGCACCGCGCCATGGTCCTTGTGGCCCCACCAGACCAGCACATCGGTCTTGTCGAGGCGCTCCTGCGAGAGGCCATGTTCCGGCTCCTGCAGCGTGGCGGTGGTGGCGTTGATCTCTGGGTTCTGGTTCAGCGCGTCGGCGATGGTGTTATGCATGCCGTTTGGATAGATCGAACGCACCGTCTCATTGATGTGTTCGTGGATATTTTCGCCCCATACAACGGTGTTGATGGTCATTGTCATGCTCCTCGGTGAAAGCCGGGACCTTGGGTGAGCCCGGCGAAAGTTGAATGTTCAGGCAGCGCCCCGGGCAGGGTTGCGGGCAAGCGCCCGGCCTTCGGCGTCGAAACGGTGGATCTGCGTTGCATCAGGCGCGATGGCGATGCGCTCACCGGCCGTGCGGCCGGTCACGCCCTCTTCGCGAACGACGACGGGTTCACCCGCGCCGATCTCGACATAGATGTAGCTGTCCGATCCCAGCATTTCCGAATGCACGATCTCACCGCTCCAGCCGCTGCCATCGGTGGCGATGGTGATGTGTTCGGGGCGGATGCCGATGGTTTTCGCCCCTTCGGCCTCCGCATATTTGCCGGTGAGGAAGTTCATCTTCGGCGAGCCGATGAAGCCGGCGACGAATGTGTTGACCGGGCTTTCGTAAAGCTCCAGCGGCGTGCCGATCTGCTCGACGCGGCCGTCACGCAGCACACAGATGCGGTCGGCGAGCGTCATCGCCTCCACCTGGTCGTGCGTGACGTAAATCATCGTCGTGTCATGCATCGAGCGATGCAGCTTGGCGATTTCGAGACGTGTAGCGACGCGCAGCGCCGCATCGAGGTTGGAGAGCGGCTCGTCGAACAGGAATACCTTCGGATCGCGCACGATGGCGCGGCCGATGGCGACACGCTGGCGCTGGCCGCCGGAAAGCTGCTTCGGCAGGCGCTCCAGATAGGGCGTGAGCTGCAGCATTTCGGCTGCCGCTTCGACGCGCTTCCTGCGCTGCTCTTTGTCCGCGCCTGAGAGTTTCATGCCGAAGGCCATGTTTTCGAACACGGTCATATGCGGATAAAGCGCATAGGACTGGAAGACCATGGCGACGCCCCGCTTGGCGGGCGGCAGGCGGTTCACCGTCTCGCTGTCAAACGAAAGCGTACCGCCGGAAATTTCTTCCAGCCCGCAGATGAGGCGTAAAAGCGTGGATTTGCCGCAGCCGGAGGGGCCGACGAAGACCATGAATTCGCCGGAGCGGATGTCCATGTCGATGCCCTTGATGACATCGAAGGCGCCGAAGGATTTGCGAAGATCGCGCAGTTGAATGGTGGTCACGATGTTTCTCCTAGCCTTTGACGCCGCCGGCGGTGAGGCCGGAGATGATGCGTCGCTGGAAGATCAGAACGAGGACGACGAGGGGTGCTGTGACGATGACGGAGGCCGCCATGATCGTTCCCCAGGGGATTTCGAACTGCGAGCCGCCCGACAGGAGCGCGATGGCGACAGGCACCGTGCGCTGCTCGTTCGATGAGGTGAAGGTGAGTGCGAAGAGGAACTCGTTCCACGCCGCAATGAAGGCGAGAAGCCCTGTGGTGACGAGCGCCGGCCACATCAGCGGCATGAACACCTGGGTGATGATGACCCAGGGTGTTGCGCCATCGACGATTGCCGCTTCCTCGATCTCGATCGGCAGGTCGCGCATGAAGGTTGTCAGCACCCAGACTGTGAAGGGCAGGGTGAAGATCATGTAGGAAAAGATCAGCGCGAGCGGTGTGTTGAAGATGCCCGCCCAGCGGATCAGTTCGAACAGGCCGGCGAGAACCGCGATCTGCGGGAACATCGAAACCGACAGGATGGTGAGCAGCAGCAGTGAGCGGCCACGGAAGCGGACCCGGGCGAGAGCATAGGACGCCGTTACCGCAAGGAACAACGAGAGTATGACAACGGAAGATGCGACAAACAGCGAATTGCCGAGATTGCGCAGGAACGTGCCGTTGCCGATGACGAAGCTGTAATTGGTCAGCGAGAAGTCACGCGGCCAGTAGTTGACCTGGAACAGTGCCGAGCCGGATTTCAGGCTTGTCAGGATCGCGTAATAAAACGGGAATACCGAAATCACCATGATGACGGCGACCAGCGCATAAAAAGCGGTGGTCTTGAGGATGCTTGGCAGGGTCATCGCGCGGCTCCATCGGTGTTGACGCGCCCGAGCCACATGTAAATCACGGTGATCGAGGCGATGATGAGGAACAGCATGGTGGAGGCGGCGGCGCCGTAGGAGAACTTGTCGAAATCGAACAGATTCTCGCGCGCCAGCACCGACATGGTGCGGGTCTGGGCGTTGTTGGGCGTCAGGATATAGATGAGGTCGAAAACGCGCATTGCATCCAGCATGCGGAAGATGACGGCGACCATGAGGGCCGGGCGGATCATCGGCAACGTGACGCGGAAGAATACCTTGACGGGATGAATGCCATCCACCTTTGCCGCCTCATACATGTCCTTCGGCACCATTTGCAGGCCGGCGAGAATGAGCAGCGCCATGAAAGGCGTGGTCTTCCAGATATCGACGATCAGCACGGCGATCATCGCAGTCTCGGGATTGGCCGTCCAGGCGATCTTGCTGGAGATCAGCCCGAGATTGAGGAAGAGGTCGTTCAATATGCCGAACTGGTCGTTCAGCATCCACGCCCACATCTGCGCCGAGACAATGGTGGGAATGGCCCAGGGCACGAGGATTGCAGCGCGCACGAGGCCGCGTCCCCTAAACTCGGCATTCAGCACCAGCGCGACGATGAGGCCGAGCACGGTTTCGAAGCTGACGGAAAGGATGGTGAATTTGAGCGTGTTGAGAACCGCGCCCCACCATGCGGGATCGGCAAGCAGGCCGCGATAGATGGTGCGGCCGCTGCTGAGCGTGATCCAGGTGAGGTAGTTCTTGAGGCCGACAAACTGCGCACCCTCGAGATTGGTGAGCGAAGCGTCGGTGAGGCTGAACCAGACGGTGCGCACCAGCGGCCAGCCGGCCACCAGCGCCAGCACCAGAAATGTGGGGGCAAGAAACAGCCAGGCGGATTTCAGACGTTCCGACTGCAGGTCAGAGCCGGTGCCGGCTGCCGCGACCGGTCTTTGAAGGGCAATATCGTTCATGGGGATATCTCGCGGTTGGGGCGCGGGAGACGATCAGTCAAGACCGCCTCCCGCGCGGGCCGGATTACCAGCCGTTGCCTTTGAGATCGGTCAGTTCAACCTCGAGAAGTTCGAGATTTTCCGCTGCTGTGCCGTTGCCGGAGAGCGTGTTGTGCACGGCGCCCCAGAACTTCGCCGAAACCTCGTTATATTTCACCTTCGCCGAGGCGGAAGGACGCGGAACTGCGGTCTGGAAGATCGGCTTCCATGTCGGCATGAAGGGCTGCGCGGTCGCGACATCCTTGTCGTCGTAAAGCGAAGCGATCGTCGGCATGTTGGAAAGCTGGATCGCGCGCATCTTCTGGGTGTCTTTCGACGCCAGGAATTTCACCAGCTGAATGGCTGCTTCCTGATCGTCGGAATATTTCGAAACGGCGAGGTTCCAGCCGCCGAGTGTCGAGGCAGGGGCTTCGCCTTCCGCACCTGCCGGCAGCGGGGTGACGCCGAACTTGCCCTTGATGGCGCTGTCGTCGCCATTACCCAGTGCATAGGCATAGGGCCAGTTGCGCATGAAGACGGAATTGCCGGTCTGCCAGACGCCGCGCGCCTCTTCTTCCTTATAAGCGAGTACGCCCTGCGGCGCGATGGTGCCGACCCAGCCCTTGGCGGTTTCGATGGCGGCTGCGGCCTTCTCATTGTTGACGGAGATCTCGCCGTTGGTCTCGACAATATGGCCGCCGCCGGCGGAAGCGATCCATTCCAGCGCGTTGCAGGTCAGGCCCTCATAGGCGCTGCCCTGAAAAACGAAGCCCCAGAGGTCCTTCTGGCCAGCCTCGCGCTCCTTGTCCTGGATTTCCTTGGCGGTGTCGCTCAGTTCCTTCCAGGTCTTCGGCGGCTGCTTGCCGTATTTTTCCAGAAGATCCTTGCGATAAAAAAGCGCCGGCGCATCGGTGAACATCGGCATGGCGACGAGCTTGCCGTCGACCGTCTGCGAGGCGACGATGGAAGGGAAATGATCGCCGATGACATCCTTTGTCGCTGCGGTCAGATCCACGAACTGGTCGGCCAGCTGCGGCGCCCAGATCACGTCCGTTTGGTAGACGTCGACATCCTTGTTGCCGGCGGCAAGCCACAGCCGGTACTGGCTGAACTGTTCGCTGGACGATGACGGCATGGTGACGAGATTGACCTTGTGACCGGTCTCTTTCTCGAAGGCGGCGATCCGTTCGCGGAAGAACGCGACGTTCTTGCCGGTCGAATTGGCGGCGATGGAAAGCTCGGCCGCCTGAGCCGAAACGGCGGCGGAAAACACGGTCCCGCACAGGAACAAAGTCTTCATGGAAATATTCATTGTCAAACTCCTCCGTTGACGCTTCCGATTGTCCTCAAAATTGAAAGCGCTTTTGACTGACGCGAGGCTCTCAAAAGCCGAGCAATCTGTCAATACTCTTTCTAATCTCCCGGAAATCGGCTGTTTTTGCCTGCAATTTTTCGGCGTTTGCCTTTGGGAATAATCAACTGTAAGGTTTCAGGTGGAGGAAAATTGAAATCGTTTTCAATTTTTGTCGGCTTGAAAAATCCGCGGCGGCGACGCATGCAGGGGCAAATTGGCAAAAAATTATGAAGCTCAAGGAATTCGCAGAGAAAGTCGGGCTCTCGCCCACCACCGTCAGCCGGGCGCTGGGCGGCTACCCCGAGGTGCGCGAGGAAACGCGCCGGCGGGTGATGGAGGCTGCGCTGAAATATGGCTACCGGCCGAATGCCAATGCCGTCAGGCTGGCGACCGGTAGGGCAGGCGCCATCGGCGTTGTCATGGGGCGTTCGGGCGGCGGGCATTTCTTCTCGGAATTCATGGGCGGCATGGCGACGCGGCTCGAAGGGGAAGAGACCGATATTCTCGTCAGCGTCACCGTCGACAATGATCTTGACGAGGAGCTGGCGATTTTTAGCCGGCTCGCGGCAAGCGGCCGGGTGGATGGCATCATCGTGCATTCGCCGCGGCCGGAGGATGAGCGTATCGCGCTGCTCAACCGGCTGGGTGTGCCTTTCATCGTGCATGGCCGTTCGAAGACGCCTTTCGAACATGCCTGGCTCGATATCGACAATCATGACGTCACCTATCGCCCGACGATCCATTTTCTGGAGCGCGGCCATCGGCGCATCGCCCTTATCAACGGTCCTGTCGGGCGCACTTTCGTGCAGGATCGTGAACAGGGTTTTCGCGAGGCGCTGGCGACCCACGGCATTACGCCCGATCCGCGTTTCATGATGAATGAGCATTTCAGCGAGGAGACGGCCTTTCGTTTCGCGCGCTCGCTGCTGGAACAGACGCCGCGCCCGACCGCCTTTGTCGCGGGTGCGATGATGACGGCGCAGGGCGTTTATCGCGCCGCCACGCAGATGGGGCTGACGATCGGCAGGGATGTCTCCGTTATCGCCCATGATGACGTGTTTCCCTATCTCACGCCGGGAAGCATGATGCCGCCGCTTTCCACCACCCGTTCGCCCATGCGCATGGCGGGCATGCGGGTGACGGACCTGCTTTTGCAGATCATCGGCGGCCGGCCCATGAGCGAGGTTCAGGAACTGTGGCCGGTGGAGCTGATCCTGCGGGAATCCGTCGGCCCTGCCTGAGCTTGTCGGCATAGCTCACTGATTCCATTCCATTTTGTGAACGTCAGTTGATAGCGTTCGCCTTTCGTCATCTATACGTCCGCGTCGTCTCATGTATAATCGAAACGGTTACGGGCGTTATGGAACAGGACCCGGGCCGGCGCGTTGAGGGGACGTGCCGAAGGAGGTGGACGGATGTTTGAATTTTTAAAACCGCAACAGCAGACTGTGATCGACGATGTTGAGGCGACCGGCACCTATGCCGATGCGCTGCTCAACGTTCCGAGCCCTGAACTCACCCGTTCGACAGCCCGCGAACATGGTCATGAGGCCCATTCCCGCGACTATTGCGAAAATCGCGATATTTCCCGCAATGCGCTCGGTTTCGCCTGAGCCGTCGCAAAAATCCTCCAGAAAAGGAACGTACAAGGCCGTCCCTGCGTTTTCCTGTACGACCCGCAGGGCGGCGCAACCGGACCGAAGGGACCTGAGCGGCATTTGACCGATAGGCGAATTGGGTGTTGCGCCGCCCGACTGGCGATGGCGCAAAGGCGTTGTCCCGAGAGATGAAAACGCGGGGCTGCCGACACTCGGCGGCCAGGTGCGCTATATCAGAAGGCCGCAATGCCGACCGTTCCCGTGGAACCCTATCCCGAACCGCCAATGCCCGTGCCGCCCCAGCCGGATATTCCGCCGGTGGAAGAGCCGGAACCCGACCGACTGCCGGATGAGGCGCCGACGCCCAATCCTGATGAAAATGACGGGCCGCCGAAGGTGCTTTAGGAAGCCGGCGAAGCGGATACCTCCCCAGGCGCCGCATTCTCGAATTTCTTGCTGACGAAAGCCGAACCCTTCAACCCGAAGCGCCAGGGATATTCCGCCGCGCGGCTGATGCCGATGCGTCGGCCGCTGGTAAGGGCGGCGGCTTCTTTCGGCAGCGCCAGGAAAAACGGCGGTGCGTCCAGCGGTGCGCCGTCCATGTCTCCCGTAACGGCCAGAGCCTGACAAAGTCGGCCCGGGCCCGAGCAGAGAAGTTTAAGCTTGTCAGTTCCCCGCCGCAGTTTCATCATGTCTATACCGGTCAGCGGCTCGATGGCGCGCAGAAGTACGGCGGAGCCGGGGGCGCAGACGAAATTGGCGCACCAGTGAATGCCGTATGACCGGTAGACATAAAGACGGCCGGCCGGGCCGAACATTGTCCTGTTGCGCGGGGTCTGCCCGTTGAAACTGTGGGATGCCGGATCGTCCGGATGATAGGCTTCGGTTTCCACGATGATGCCGCCCACATTGCCGATGCGGAACTCCGCCCCGATGAGGGCGCGGGCCACATCCACCGCATCGCGCAGGAAGAAACCCTCCTGCATTTCCGGGCCAAAGGCCTGATTCATCTGGAACCCTTCCGCTCTGCCGTCGTTGTGAATTCAGGTTCTAACCGTTTTTCCAGCATCGGATTCGTCCCGGTGCTTTCAAGCCGGAGGGCATGTCATGCAACTTTCGACGACCTATGTAAAACGCAATAACGGGGCTATCTCCGTCGAGTTCGTCGGCAGCGACGGCGATCAGGTCTCGGTTCGCCTCGCCGACGGTCTGGAGGGGATCGATGATGCCGAGGCCATCAGGCGGGCGAGCGCGGTGATGGTGCAGTTGACCGCCTTCGGAACGCGCCATGGCGCGGATGCGCCTGCGCAGTTTTCCGCTCTCAGCACCGCGCAGGATGAGGCTCCGCACGGGCAGGCGAGCGCCCGCACATCGAAGGATCGCGACGTTCTCGAGGAGGAGCTGGAAGAGGGGCTGGAGGATAGTTTTCCGGCAAGTGACCCCGTTTCGGCGACAGTCACATCCATCGCGTCCCGAAAAGGAGGGTTGTGATATTGGCCGGTCGCAAAGTCGCTCTGATAACCGGCGCAGGCTCCGGTATTGGGCGCGCCGCCGCCCTTCATCTTTCGACGAAGGGTTTCTCGCTCGGTCTGCTGGGCCGCACCGAATCGGAATTGAACGGTGTCGCGCGTGAAGTAGACGCCGCATCCGGCTCCTCGAAGGTCCTCGTGGCCGATATATCGGATGAGACGGCCATGCGTCATGCAGTCGCAGGGCTGGTTGAGGATTTCGGCCGGCTTGATGTCGTGGTGGCCAATGCCGGCGTCAACGGTGTCTGGGCGCCCATCGATGAATTGAAGCCTTCCGAGTGGGACGATACCATCCGCATCAACCTGCGCGGCACCTATCTCACCGTCCATGCCAGCGTGCCGCATCTGAAAGCCGCCGGCGGCGGCTCCATCGTCATCATTTCGTCGATTAATGGCACCCGCACCTTCACGTCACCGGGCGCTACCGCCTATTCCGTAACGAAGGCCGGGCAGCTCGCCATGGCGCAGCAACTGGCGTTGGAGCTTGGGCGGCACGGGATTCGTGTCAATGCGGTGTGTCCGGGCGAAATCGAAACCGCAATCGATGAAAATACCGACATACGCGGGCGCGAAAGAACCGAGGTTCCGGTCCGTTTCCCGGCGGGAGACATCCCCGTGACCGGCGGCGTGGCAGGAACGAGCGAGGATGTCGCCGCGCTGATCGGTTTCCTGGCGTCGGACGCCTCTCGCCACATCACCGGAACGCCGGTGTGGATCGATGGCGGCCAGGGGCTACTGCGATAATCCCCCCGGCGCTTCCACTGCCTGCTGCCCTTCACGGGCTTGTGTGCCTATGATTAACGAATGGGTAACGTCTGTTCACGAGACTTTGTCCATAAGCGAGGTTGCCGTGTTGTGGCCACCTTCGATAGTTAAGCGTCTGCCGGAACGGCGGGCAAATCAGGCGGGCAGAACGATCCATGGGCATGAAGGCATTGCTGGATTTCGCGGTTGCGGGGTTGCGGCAAAAGGTAAGGGCAGGTGTAAGAATAGCTGCGGTCGTTGCGATCGGCGGCGGCCTTGCCGCGTGCACCTCCATGGGCCTCGATAGCGTCAAGAAAGACCCGCCGAAACTGTCGTCCAAGATGATGGCGCAGATGTCGGCCAAGAGCATGCGGCCTGAAAGCCCGGTTCTCGTTCGCATCTTCAAGCAGGAGAGCGAGCTCGAAGTCTGGAAGATCGACAAGACCGGAAATTACGCGCTGCTCAAGGCCTACCCCATGTGCCGCTGGTCCGGAAAGCTCGGCCCGAAGATGAAGACGGGTGACCGGCAGGCGCCGGAAGGCTTCTATCATATCTCGGCCGGCATGCTGAACCCGAATTCGCAATATTACGTCTCCTTCAATCTCGGTTATCCCAACCGGCTGGAATCGGCGCTCGGTTACACCGGTGAGGCGCTGATGGTGCATGGCGCCTGTTCTTCTTCCGGCTGCTACGCCATGACCGACAGCCAAGTGGGCGAGATCTACGCCATCGTCGCGCGGGCGCTGCAGGGCGGGCAGGACCGCTTTCAGGTTCAGGCTTATCCCTTCCGCATGACCGCGAGGAACATGGTGGCGCATCGGGACGATCCCAACATGCCGTTCTGGAAGACGCTGAAGGAAGGTTATGACTATTTCGAAGTGACGCGCCGGCAGCCCAAGGTTTCGGTCTGCGGCCGCCGCTATGTCTTCAACAGTGAATTTGCCGAAGGCGAGCCTGCCGATCCGCTGGCGGCCTGCCCGCCGGCCGTCAACCAGCAGGACCCGCAGGTGGCGTCGAAACTGGTTGAAGAGCAACAAAAACTTGCCGCTGCGATGAACGAGGGAACTTCCGCCCCGCTCAGCGCGTATGTAGACGGCGGCATGCATCCGAGCTTCCGGGCCATTCTGAAATCCAGCGGCGCCAAGGCCATGGCATCGCAGGTTTCCGGCACGAAGTACCCTATCAGCCGCCCAGAGGCGGCGCTGGCAGACCCCTTTGCCAGCGTGAGATGACGTAAATGAGGTTTTTCAATTGAACGAGACGACGACAACCCGGCGGGGTTTCCTGCTTGGAGCAGGTGGACTGGCGCTTGCCGGCCTTGCGGGCTGCAACACAACGGCACGTGAGGCGACCCGGCCCGCGGCGCCTGCCGAAGACCCGATGTATGCCATGATGTATGCCGCCAAGCCGGACGAGCAGTTCCCGCTGCCGGAAATTCCCTACAAGCGGATTCCGCGCCAATTCCTGCGGCAGATGGTGGCGAACCCGACCGGCGAGCGCCCCGGCGTCATCGTGGTCGATACCGCCAATCACTTCCTCTATCTGACCTATGAGAACAATCAGGCCATGCGTTATGGCGTCGGCCTTGGCCGCGCCGGTTTCGAATGGTCGGGTCGCGGCGTCATTCAGTACAAGCGGCAGTGGCCGCGCTGGACGCCGCCCGATGAAATGATCGCCCGTCAGCCGGAACTCGAACCCTATAGCAGCCGCAATGGCGGCATGGAGCCGGGCCTCAAGAACCCGCTCGGCGCGCGTGCGCTCTATATCTTCAAGGATGGCAAGGATACGATCTACCGTCTGCACGGTTCGCCGGAATGGTGGACCATCGGCAAGTCGGTATCGTCCGGCTGCGTGCGCCTGCTGAACCAGGATATCATCGACCTTTATAACCGTGTGCCTAACGGTACGCCGATTGTGGTTACGGCGCTTGGCCCGGCGCAGCAGGGTGTGCCGATCGGCCAGGAAGGCGTTCCCGTCGCGCAATATGGCAATGGTGTGATCGGCGACGGCCTGTCGCAGCCGACGCAGCGCTATTGACGGCGAAAGCCTTGTCTCACGGCGCGGACGCGCCGTGGCCGGATGCCGGCTCAACGCCGGCATGACGCGAGGCGATATTCTCCCGCTTCACCATCCGCATTCAGGCAACCCGGCGCGTCGCTTCCGGGCTGCCGGCCATTTCCACATCCAGGCGAAAACGCGAGACCAGTGCGCGCAGCTTTGCCGTTTCGGCGGCAAGCGTGGCTGAGGCGGCGGTGGATTGTTCCACCATGGCCGCATTCTGCTGGGTGGCCTGATCCATCGAGTTCACGGCTGCGTTGACTTCGGCAAGACCGGTCGATTGCTCGGCGGCCGATGTGGCGATCGCGTTCATGTGGAGATCGATGCCGGCGATACGTTCGCCGATATCCTTCAGCGCCGCGCCGGTATCGAGAACCAGCTTCACCCCGCTTTCCACCTCCGCCGACGATTGGCGGATATGGTCGCGTATTTCGCTTGCGGCCTTTGCCGCGCGCTGGGCGAGATCGCGCACCTCCTGCGCCACTACGGCGAAACCCTTGCCGGCTTCGCCGGCGCGGGCGGCCTCCACCCCGGCATTCAGCGCCAGAAGATTGGTCTGAAAGGCGATTTCGTCGATGACGCCGATGATGCCGGTGATCTGCCGCGACGAGGCTTCGATGCGGCGCATCGCCTCTTCGGCATGGCCGACCACCTCAACCGATTTCAGGGCGCTCTGGTTGGCGTCTGCGGCGGCATGCCGGGCTTCTGCCGCGCGTTTGTTGGCGTTCGATACGTTGACCGTGATTTCCTCGAGCGCGGCAGCCGTCTGTTCGAGCGAGGCGGCCTGATTCTCCGTGCGGCGGGAAAGATCGCCGGCGCCGGCGGCGATCTCGCGGCTGCCGCCGTCGATCATGCCGATGCCATCGGAAATGGCGAACAGCGTTTCGGCCAGTTGCCGGACCGAGCTGTTGAAATCATGGCGCAGGGCTTCGAATTGCGGCGCGAAGGCGTCGTCGAGCTGGAAGGCCAGATCGCCCGACGCCAGCCGCTTAAGGCCGGCCGCGAGGCCGGAGGTGGCAATGCGCAACCGTTCGGAAGCGTCTTCCTCCGCCTGCCGCCGGGTAGTTTCCTGATCGGCTTCCGCCTGTCGGCGAACGGCGGCGGCCTGCTCCTCGAGTGCCCGGTTGGCGATGGCCGCCTGCCGGAATATCTCGACCGCACCGGACATGGAGCCGATCTCGTCCTTGCGGTCGGTGCCGGAAGGCGGTTGCGACGTATCGCCGGCTGCGAGATTTTCCATGTTCTTCGACAATTGCAGAACGGGACGGATGATCGACCGGCGGGTGAGAAGGAAAAGCCCGGCGGAGAATAGCGTGGCGAGAACCAGCAGCCCCTTCAAAAGGAGGTTGATGGTTGCCTTGGTCTTTTCGCTTTCGGCCGAGGCCGCATCGGACAGGGCGTCGATCTGGTCGCCGGCCGTTTCCATCGCTTTTTCCAGCGCCGAAAATTGCCGCATGAATTCGGGCATCAGCTTGAGGGCCTCCTCCTGGCGGGAGCCGGCAAGGCCGACAACCGCATTGGCGGCATCGATATAAGCAAGGAGCGGTTTTTCGACGCCGTCGATGACGGCCTTGACTTCCGTGCCCGCCGAAAGAGACCTGTTCTCGTCGATCATCTTCCGGAAGGAGGCTTCATGTTCGGTGAGATCGGCTTTGACCGCATCGAGGCTCAGGCCCATATTTCCGTTGGATGAAAGAATGGCGGCGAGCACGTCAGAACGCAGCGCGTCATGCATCATGTCCGCCTGCATGTGGTTGCGAAGGACATCGGCCGAAAACGCCACATATTCGCTGTTGCGGTTGAGGGTATCCGTGGCCCACATGCCGACACCCGCGGCGCTGCCGGTGATGAAGAAGATTGCGACGCTTGCCAATATTGTCTTCTGCTGAATCGACGCCATGGGACGTTCCCGCGCTGTTGGTTATACTGCAGGAAAATAATAGAGTATGCTTAATAAATGATCTATTTCTGCTAAGCGCTTGATACAAGCAAAAAAGGCTGCAATTTGTATTGCAGCCTTTTCTTTATTAGAATTTTATACTTTTAATTTGCCCTTTTCAGCGCGTCACCGAGGATGGAGACGATGTCGTCGAAATGGGATTTTTCGGCGATCAGCGGCGGTGAGAGGGCGATGATGTCGCCGGTGACGCGGATGAGCAGGCCGCGTTCGAAGCAATCCACGAAAACATCATAGGCGCGCGCGCCGGCAGCACCGTCGCGCGATTGCAGCTCGATGCCGGCGATGAAGCCGATGGTGCGGATGTCGATGACATTCGGCAGGCCTTTCAGGGAATGGATGGCGTCGTGCCAGACATCCTGCAATTCGGCCGCGCGGGTGAAAAGGCCCTCATCGCGATAGATGTCGAGCGTCGCGATGCCGGCGGCGCAGGCGACGGGGTGCCCGGAATAGGTATAGCCGTGGAATAGCTCGATGTGGTTTTCCGGCCCATGCATCAGCGCATCATGCACCTTGCGGCTGGTGAACACCGCGCCCATCGGGATCGCGCCGTTGGTCAGTCCCTTGGCGGTGGTGACGATATCGGGCGTAACGCCGAAATAATTGGTGGCGAAGGTGGAGCCCATGCGGCCGAAACCGGTGATGACCTCATCGAAGATCAAGAGGATGCCGTGCTTGTCGCAGATGGCGCGCAGGCGCTCCAGATAGCCCTTCGGCGGCACCAGCACGCCGGTGGAGCCGGCGACCGGTTCGACGATGCAGGCGGCGATGGTTTCCGCGCCATGCAGGGCGACCAGACGTTCGAGATCGTCCGCAAGCTCGGCGCCGTGCTCGGGCTGGCCTTTCACGAAGCTGTTTTTCACCGGATCATGGGTGTGGCGCAGATGATCGGCGGGGATCTGCGGGAAAACACGACGGTTGTTGACGAGGCCGCCCACGGAGATGCCGCCGAAACCGACGCCATGATAACCGCGCTCACGACCGATCAGGCGGCTGCGGGTGCCCTGGCCGATGGCGCGCTGATAGGCGATGGCGATCTTCAGCGCCGTATCGACCGATTCCGATCCGGAGCCGGTGTAG
>QFOL01000261.1 GCA_003241215.1 Agrobacterium fabrum | reverse complement strand
TGTCGAAGACACGCTGCGTTTCGCCGCCGTCGGCTCGCCTGAGACGATCCAACTCCACATCGACGGCTTCCTGGCGGAGACGCAGGCCGATGAACTGATCGTTTCCACGCCGATCCATGACATCGAAAAGCGGCTGCGGTCCGTGGAGATTTTTGCCGACGTGCGAACCTCCATAAAGAAGGCCGCCTAGAGTTTTTCAGTATTTCCCGAAGGAGAAGAGGATGCCACTTTTCCTGGGAATGCTTTAAACAAAAAGCCCCGGGAGCGGATCGCTGCCGGGGCTTTTTTTGTGGAACGTCAGGCGGAAAGCTTGGCGAGAATTTCATCGGATACTTCGAAGTTGGAATAGACGTTCTGCACGTCGTCATCGTCTTCGAGATTGTCGATGAGCTTCATCAGCGACTGCGCCTTTTCTTCATCCACCGGCACCGTGTTCTGCGACTTCCAGATGGCCTTGACACTTTCGGCTTCGCCCAGCACGCCTTCCAGCGCCTTGGAAACCTCGTTCATCGCTTCGAAACCGCAGATGATGGTGTGGCCGTCTTCGGAAGATTCGACATCGTCGGCACCGGCCTCGATGGCCGCTTCCATGACCTTGTCGGCATCGCCGACTTCCGCCTTGTAGGTGATTTCGCCAACGCGATCGAAGGAGAAGGACACCGAACCGGTTTCACCGAGCGCACCGCCAGCCTTGGTGAAGATGGAACGCACGTTGGAGGCGGTGCGGTTGCGGTTGTCGGTCAGCGCCTCGACGATGACGGCGACGCCGCCCGGGCCGTAACCCTCATAGCGGACTTCGTCATAGTTCTCGCCTTCGGCGCCGGCGGCCTTCTTGATGGCGCGCTCGATATTGTCCTTCGGCATGGACTGGGCCTTGGCGTTCTGGATCGCCAGACGCAGGCGCGGGTTCATGTTCGGGTCGGGCATGCCCGTTTTGGCCGCAACCGTGATTTCGCGCGCAAGCTTGGAAAACATTTTGGACCGAACGGAGTCCTGCTTACCCTTGCGGTGCATGATGTTCTTGAACTGTGAATGGCCAGCCATGGAAAACCTGATTGTCGTAATTTGGAGATTGCGGGCCTTATAAGTGCGATAGGCCCATCGTTCAAGCCCGCAGGCGCTTTCTCTTGCCGCAACAACAGAAGGAACTGATTTATCCGCTTGTCGTTCTGATCATGAACACGGCAGAGACGAGCATGGTTTCATCGTCGCCACAGCATCAGACCGGAAGGAGAAGACACATGGTCAGCCTGACTGAAGCAAGAGAAGCCCCGGCCCGCCAGCTCTGGGACGAGATCAATTCCGTTCATGCCGGCATGCTCGGACTTGAGGGCCTGCACAGTCACATGCAGCCAATGGCGCCCCATGCTGACCCCAGGACCAACACGATATGGTTCTTCTCCAAAAAAGACACCAATCTGGTGAAATCGCTGAAATCCGGCTCGCGCGCGCATTTCTGCCTCGTCGGCAAGGATCATGATTATCATGCCTGCCTCTCCGGCATTCTTGAAACACGCGACGACAGGGCGAAGATCGACGAATACTGGAATTCCGTCACCGCCGCCTGGTACGAGCACGGCAAGAGCGATCCGCAGCTGACGATGCTGGCGCTGCATGTCGACGATGCCGACATCTGGGCCTCGACCGACAGCACGCTGAAATTCGGCTGGGAAATCGCCAAGGCCAACATGTCCGACGACAAGACCCCGGATGTCGGCGTCCGCCAGCACCTCACCTTCGCCTGATCGATGAATCCGACCAGGGTTCCCCGGCCTTCTTCGCCCGCCGCCGCTACATGCCTTTCGGCACCAGTATCTGCGGCTGGCGGGGAAGGTTTCTCATCGAGACCCGGATCACCGGATCCGTGGCATAGGCAATCCGAAAACTTCCCCCGAACATGTTGAGAAACTGCTCGAGCGGCGGGCCAGTGCGGTGCATCGGCAGGATCAGCGCGGAGCGCAGGCGCTTGACCACCCGGCTCATGCTGTCGGCGCCCATGGTCAGCCCGCCATCCACCGGCACCATCAGCACATCGAGACGGCCGATCTCGGCATAATGCGTATCCGTCAGCTCGTGATGCAGATGGCCGAGATGACCGATACACAGCCCGGCAACCTCGAAAATGAAGATGGAATTGCCGTTTTCCTGAAAGGATTCGTAATCGCCCCAGCGGTTGCGGATATCGGTCGCGACATTGCGGATATAGACGTCATCCACCAGAACCTTGTGTTCGGCCTTTTCTCCGGGCGTATCGCTCCAGCCATGCAGAACATATTGAATGGCCGGATCCGGATTGAGGGTGAAATGGGTGGAATGCGCCCGATTCATCGTCACCACCGTCGGCGTGACAGGCGGACGATAAACACCATTATAGTCGGTGGCGATCGTCACGCCGCCGGGGCTTTCGATCAGATAGGTGGAATGGCCGATGAAGCTGATCTTCACCTCTTCCTTTGCCGTGAGCTGAGCCATCTGGACGCCCGGCGGATTGAAGCTCGCGAACGTGACGCCGGGAATGTTGCTGGCGATCGCCTGGCACTGACTGACGGGAGGACGGCTTTCCGTCTGGGAAAAGGCCGCTCCCGTACAGGCGACCAACCCCGATATTGCAAGCATTAGCACGCGCAGCATCATGCCACTCCCCTGAACTTGCGATGTTAAGAGGATGAGACAGGTTTTGCGGGTCGTCCAGTTACAAGAACAGCGGAAGGCTCACAATTTCGTCATTGTGAACGCTTCGATAAAGTTACACCCAGAAGGATGGAAGGGTTTCCGAAAGGCGCGGCCCGATGCGCAGCGGCGCAATCTTCTCCGCAAGACCGGTGCGGTCGGAGATTTCGACGCCAACGCCACAGATCGTCGCCGGTCCGCTGGCAGCCTCGAAACGGCCCTTCGGCATCTTGGAAATGAAGCGGTTGATCGGTTCTTCCTTTTCCATTCCAAGCGAGCTGTCATAATCGCCGCACATGCCGGCATCCGACATATAGGCGGTTCCGCCGTTGAGTATCTGGGCATCCGCCGTCGGAACATGGGTGTGGGTGCCGACGACGAAACTCGCGCGGCCATCGACGAAATGGCCGAAACACTGTTTCTCGCTGGTCGCCTCGGCGTGGAAATCGAAGATGATGGCGTCGGCCTGTTCCTTCAGCGGGCAGGCGGCGAGAATGTTTTCCGCCGACTTGAAGGGATCGTCCAGCTCCGGATGCATGAACACCCGCCCCATGACGTTGGCGACCAATATACGTGCGCCGTTGCGGGCATAAAAAATGCCCGAGCCCTTGCCCGGCGTTCCGTCAGGATAATTGGCGGGCCGCAGGAACTGGTCATGGCGCTCACAGAAGGAAACCGCTTCCTTCTGGTCCCAGACATGGTTGCCGGTCGTGACAACATCGGCGCCGGCATTGATGGTCTCGAGATAAATGTCTTCGGTGATACCGAAACCGCCGGCGGCGTTTTCACCGTTGACGATCACGAAATCGAGCTTCAGATCGGAAATCAGCCCCGGCAATCGTTCCCAGACAGCCGTGCGTCCGGTCTTGCCAACCATATCTCCGAGAAAAAGAAGCCTCATTCACCCGCCCCGATCTTGCGCATGTTTCTATATTTGGTCCCCTCTAGCGGGTAATCGATCTTTTAAAAAGTGCTAAAGCGCCTTTTGTCCCATATCGGGCATCGGCAGCGGTCTCGAAAACCAGCGCAGGCCGGTTTCCGTCAGAATGGCGTGAAGCGGCACATCATGCGGCTCCGCGGGTATGGATGGCGCTTCCTGGCAATCGAAGGCGACGCCGATGAGAACAGGCTGCTTCCCCCCGGCATGTAGCCGCGCGATGGCGCGGTCATAATGGCCCGCGCCATAACCGATACGCTGGCCCTGCCCATCGAAGACGGCGAGCGGTACGAGCAGAATATCCGGATCGAGAACCTCCGCATCCTCACCCGGGCCGATCGTGCCGAAACCGGTCTTCACCAGCGGCGCATCCGCCTCAAAGGCGCGGAAAACGATGGTTTCGCGATCCAGCACAACGGGGAGGACGAGACGCCCGCCCCTTGTGCGCAACGCTTCCATCAGCGGCCGGGTATCGGCCTCGGAGCGGATCGGCATGAAACCGGAAATCACGGTATCAGGCGAAAAGGCGATGCCGGAGGCGCCATGGGCCGCAATCGACTGGCTCTTCCGTTGCCGCTCCGCCGAACTCAGCGCATCGCGCGCGGCGAGCCTTTCGTCGCGCAGCCTCGCTTTTTCGGCAATGTCGCCGGACATCAGGCGGCCCGGCTCACGAGAACCTTGTCGATACGGTGACCGTCGAGGTCGATGACCTCGAAACGCCAGCCGTTGCGGGTGATGTGTTCGCCCAGTTCCGGCAGGCGGCGGAACTCGTCCAGAACCAGACCGGCGACGGTTTCGAACTCGGCATCCTCATCGATCTGGAAACCCATGCGATCAGCGAACTCATCGGCAGGCATCCAGCCGGCGACCAGGAACGAACCGTCCTCGCGCTCGACCATGGCCGGCTCCTCATCGTCATCTTCCTGGAATGCGCCGGTAATGGCTTCAAGCACGTCACCGGAGCTGATGATGCCTTCGAAGTGGCCGTATTCGTCATAGACCAGCACCATATGCACCGTGGAGCGGCGCAGTGACTGGATAACGTCCACCGCGCTCGTCAGGTCCGATACGACAGGAACTTCGCGCAGAAGTTCGCGAATGTTGAGTTCCTTGCCGGAGGCCAGCGCATCGAAGGCGTCCTTGGCGAAAAGCACGCCGAGAATTTCATCCGAAGCGCCGTTGCGCACCGGCAGACGCGAACGCTGCGTCAGGCGAAGCTGTTCGCGGATTTCCTCGGCGCTGTCTTCGATATCGACCACTTCCACATCGCGGCGCGGCGTCATCAGGCCGCGCGCATTGCGGTCGGCAAGGCGCATGACGCTGGTGATCATCGCCGATTCCTCGGTCTCGATCACGCCGGCGCTGTGGGCTTCGGCCAGAACCGTGCGGATTTCATCGTCGGTAACCGAAGCGTTGGATTCACCGCTATGGCCGAGAAGCGCCAGAACGGTCTTGCCAGACCGGTCGAGCAGCCACACCAGCGGCGCGCCGATCTTGGACAGCAGCGTCATGGTGGGCGCGACGCGGGCGGCGACCTTTTCAGGATCGCGCAGCGCGATCTGCTTCGGCACGAGTTCGCCGACGATCAGCGACAGATAGGTGATGGCGACAACCACCGAACCGACGCCGAGCGCATCGGCAACGCGGTCGGGCACGCCCTGCTCCGCCAGCCATGCCGTAAAGCGGGCGCCGAGCGTGGCGCCTGAAAAGGCGCCCGAGAGAATGCCGACCAGCGTGATGCCGATCTGAACCGTGGAAAGAAAGCGTCCGGGATTTTCAGAAAGGCTGAGCGCCAGTGTGGCGCCCTTGCTGCCCTGCGCGGCAAGCACCTTGAGCCTCGCCGGTCTGGAGGAGACGACGGCAAGCTCGGACATGGCAAGCACACCGTTCAATACGGTGAGCAGGACCACGATCATAATTTCAGTAAACAAGTTTAGCTCTTTGGGCTGTTGAACG
>QFOL01000260.1 GCA_003241215.1 Agrobacterium fabrum | reverse complement strand
CGAAGACGAGCGCGTGCTGCGCGCCGCCCAGGTGCTCCTGGAAGAAGGCACCGGCATCCCGATCCTCATCGGCCGTCCGCAGATCATCGAAACGCGCCTGAAGCGCTTCGGTCTGCGCATCCGCCCGCATACGGATTTCGCCGTGGTCAACCCGGAAGACGATCCGCGTTACCGCGACTATGTCGATGACTATTTCGCCCTTGTCGGCCGCGCCGGCATCAATCCGGAGGCGGCCCGCACCATCGTGCGTACCAACTCCACGGTCATCGGCGCGCTTGCGGTGAAGCGCGATGAGGCGGATGCGCTGATCTGCGGTCTCGAAGGCCGTTACGACCGCCACCTGCGCGACGTGAACCAGATCATCGGCAAGCAGGAAGGCGTGCGCTCCTTCGCCGGCCTCAGCCTGCTCATCACCCAGCAGGGCGCGCTGTTCCTCACCGATACTTTCGTGAATTACGACCCGACCTCCGAGGAAGTGGCGGAAATGGCCATTCTCGCGGCCAAGGAAATCCGCCGCTTCGGCATCACGCCGAAGATCGCCCTCGCCAGCCATTCCAATTTCGGTTCGCGCGATTCCGAAAGCGCCCGCAAGATGCGCCGCGCCCTGAAGATCGTGCAGGAAGCCGCACCGGAACTGGAAGTGGACGGCGAAATGCAGGGCGGTTCGGCGCTTTCGGAAGCGCTGCGCAAGCGCGCCATGCCGAACAGCGTGCTGACCGGCGAGGCGAACCTGCTGGTCTTCCCGAACCTCGATGCCGCCAACATCACGCTCGGCGTCACCCGCACGCTGACGGAAGGCCTGCATGTCGGCCCGATCCTGCTCGGCACGGCCCTGCCCGCCCATATCCTCTCGCCCAGCGTCACCTCGCGCGGCGTCGTCAACATGGCGGCCTTCGCCGTGGTGCAGGCGTCGCATCCTTCGGTGTGATAGAGGCCGCATTAACGCAATTTTGAACAGGCTGTTGCCGCATTGCGGCAACAGCTTATGTTATCTTCCTGAAACACGGATTTCGTGAAGTATAACGCCCCTGCCACCGGTCGGGGACATCGAACGGATCGAACAATTGACCCGCCGCAGCCGCATCATCGGCCTCCTGCTTCCCCTTGTTTTCATTGCTCCGGCCGCCGCTTTCGCGGATCCGGTCTGCGATACGCTTTATGCGCAGTTGCGCGAGCCGCCCCGCATCGTCGGCAATACGGCCGAGGTGCGGCGTTACGCCAATGCGCTCGCCCGCCAGAACATCGTCATCCGCAAAATCAGGAACGACATGCGCGGCTATGGCTGCTCTTCGGGCAGCGTCATCGTCTATGGCAGCCCCAATGCTGGCGTCTGCGCCGAGATCGGCGATGCGCTGGTGGATGCCGAAGCCGAACGCGACGCCATCATCCGTGACCGTGACGACGCCATGGCGACGGCACGTGACAATGATGGCGACATCAGGCGTCAGCGCATCCTCGCCGCCCTCGACGCCAATGGCTGCAACACCGCGCCGCAGACGGAAACGCAATTGCCGCCGCCGCCCGATGTGACGCGTTATCCCGATGCTTTCCGGCAGAATGGCCGGCAAAATGGCGACGGGCCGGGACAGGCGGGGCTTTCTCCCTACCCCAACGCCGCCGCCGAAGGCGGGCTTCGCACACTCTGCGTGCGCACCTGCGACGGCTCGTTTTTCCCGATCGCCTCCAATGCCTCGCCGCTCGATTTCCGCGCCCAGGCGGAGCAATGCGAGAAAATGTGCCCGGGGACCGAGACGGAGCTTTATTTCCACTCCATGACGGATCAGGAAACCGCCGACATGGTGTCTGCCGAAACCGGAAAGCCCTACAGGGATCTGCCGACCGCCTTCGCCTACAGGAACGCCACGGCAAAAGCGCCGGGCTGCGCCTGCAACATGGCCGCCTATCACGAGGAAATGCAAAAGCAGGAAGAGGCCGCCAAGCCGCAGCCCGAAAAACCCTATTCCGGCATCACCACCATTCCATCACCGCAAGGTGACAATGCCGCAAAACCCACCGAACAGCAGCAGGCCGCCAAGCCGCCGGAAGCGCCCGTTCCCGAACGCGACTACGATCCGAACGACAGCCGCGTCCGCGTCGTAGGCCCCAAGTTCTTACCCGACCAGACGGGCCGTATCGACCTGAAGAACCCGGCGTTGAAGGGTATACAGCCGCAGCAGTGAAATCTCTTCCGCGCTCGTAATGGGGCGAGCGCGCGCCCCTTGTTTCTTCTCCCCAAGGGGGAGAAGTCCGCGGCAGCGGGATGAGGGGGCGACGTCAGCAATATTCGGAGAGCTTGCCCCCTCATCCGACCCTTCGGGCCACCTTCTCCCCGGCGGGGAGAAGAAATCCACGGCGACGTCCCGCCTTATTCACAGGCCTCCGCTTCTACACCCCGCCCCAGCGGTTGCGAAACACCAGTTCCTCCAGCGGCACACGCTGCCGCCAGCCCTTCACCGCCAGTTCCGGCTCGGTATAGAGCGCATCGACACGCCCAAGGCACAGCCAGGCGACGATTTCGATGTGATCGGGGATTTCCAGAATGGCGCGGATGTCGCTATCGTGGAAAATGCTGACCCAGCCGACGCCGACGCCTTCGGCGCGCGCCGCAAGCCAGAGGTTCTGGATGGCGCAGACGGTGGAATAGACATCCGTGCGCGGATTGTGGGTGCGGCCCAGCACCACCTTGCCGCCGCGGGTGGGATCGCAGGTGACACAGAT
Source organism: Agrobacterium fabrum (assembly GCA_003241215.1). Taxonomy (GTDB): domain Bacteria; phylum Pseudomonadota; class Alphaproteobacteria; order Rhizobiales; family Rhizobiaceae; genus Agrobacterium; species Agrobacterium fabrum_A. Next base: position 2,848 of record QFOL01000260.1, on the reverse strand, counting down.
GCTGAGCGGCGCCTTGCGGATGCCTTCAAGCTTGAGGCTGCGATAAAGCGCCTGCTGCTCGCCCGCAAACATCGCCGCCGCCTCCTCATTGGCGCGGCTGAAGGCCACAAAGGCCGCCTGCCGCACCGCGCCATCGGTGATGAGGGTGAAATTCCACGGCTGCATGAAACCGACCGAGGGCGCGGAATGGGCCGCCTTCAAAAGACGCTCGACAAGCTCGTCCGGCAGCGGATCGGGCAGGAACTGGTCGCGCACATCGCGCCGGGTCTCGATGGCGCGGTAGATCGCCTCGCGTTCCTCGCAGGAAAACGGGCGCGCGGGCGAAAGCGCATGATCGAATGGACTGGCCTGCAACGGATTACCCTCGGACGGATCGGTCGGCATCGTTTAACCCTAACAATGCGGGCGCGCGGACGCGGAAACCATGCCGGTCTTCGCGGCGACAACACGCCTCTTCAGCAACCTGCCGCCGTCCGCGCGGTTCGGTCTATCCCGCCAGGCCGGTCTTCTGACTCGGCTTCATCCGCCCCTTTCGCCTTCCCGAATGACTTCAGTGGCTTCAGAAAAAGGGCGTCCGCCTCACAGCGCTGGGCACGTTCCGGTCTTTCACCGGATTCCCGATTCTCCCGCCGCAACAACGGGCACCTGACCGAAAAATCTATGGGCAAAAAAGCTTGCGAATGCAAGTATCTTGGCGGGCGATGCGCAATGTGCCCATGCCCCCCCACGCCATTGTCATTCCTGCCTTGAGCCGGAATGACAAGAGGGAGAGCCTCAACCGCGTCACTCTACCGGAAAGTATCGCACATAAGCGAACTCGTCTCCGTCAGGAGACCAGTTGGGCGAGTTCATGGTGCCCTGCCCGCCAAAAAGCTCAAACAGCGTTTCGACATTGCCGCCTTCCATATCCATCAGCCGCACCCGCACATCGAGGTCGCGCGGATGGTCGAAGACGTCGCCGTCATAGGAGACGAACACCACCTTGTCACCTCTGGGGGACGGATGTGGAAACCAGTCGCCATAGGGGCTGTCGGTGATGCGCTCGACGAAGGAGCCGTCCACCCGCACGCGCCAGACCTGCATCCGCCCGGTGCGGCTGGAATTGAAATAGATCCACTCGCCGTCGGGCGAATAATCCGGCCCGTCATTGCGGCCTTCGCCATGGGTCAGGCGCGTCTCGACGCCGCTCTCAATATCCATGGCGTAGATATCGAAAACCTGATCGCGAATGCCGCAATAGGCGAAGCTTTTTCCGTCCGGCGACCAGCCGTGCCAATAGGAAGGCAGGTTCTTCGTCATCAGCCTTGGCGCGCCGCCCGCCGATGGCAGAAGATAAATGGCGCTCTTGCCGAATTCCACCTTGTCGGAAATGGCGTAGAGCGAACCGTCAGGCGATATGCCGTGGTCGTTGTTGCAGAGCGTCGCAAAGCCGGTATCGACCTTTTCCGGCGACGTATCACCGGCGGGAGACAGGCGATAAAGCAGCCCTTCGCTGTTCAGCAGCAGATATTTTCCATCCGGCGACCAATTCGGCGCTTCGAAGAGATCGGGCGTCTGCCACACCACCCGCATCTGCCGGGTGCGGATGTTGAAGATTTCGATGGAGCTGCGCATTCTGCCTCCCGGGCGTATCCGTGTTCTCGTTCAAAGCGCCCGGCAATGCAGACATTCCGTTTGCATCCGCCATCGCCTCGATTATGATCCTAGGGCGGCAGGCACCGTCCTGCAAATTCAAACCGGAAAAAACGCCAGCGCTCCGGCACCGTCCGCGCCGCTTGCCGTTTCTCCCAGGCCAGAGGTTCCGCGATGAATACCATCGCCGATCACGGCATCCGCTTCGGGCGGATCGCCGCAATGCTTCCTGTCAAAAATATCGAAAAGGCCCATGATTTTTACGTGGGCGTGCTGGGTTTCGCAAAGACCTTCGAAAACGGCGACCCTGTCGGCTTCATGATCCTCAAACAGGGCAACGCCGAGCTGCACCTGACATTGCAGCCCAGCCACAAGGCGGCGCCCTTCAATGTGGCGCATATGATGGTGAGCGATGTCGATGCGCTGCATGCGCTCTGCAAGAGCCACGGGCTGCGCATCATCAAGGGCCTGCAGGACAAGGATTACGGTCTCAGGGCCTTTGTGTTTGAGGACCCGGATGGCAACCGCATCGATGTGGGGCAGGTTATTTGAGGTGAGTGAACGGCGCGGGGTTTTCTCCGCGCCGCTTGCTTAAACACGAAGGCTTGTGTGGAACGAGCGCATGCCACTTGTTTCTTCTCCCCGCCGGGGAGAAGTCCGCGGCAGCGGGATGAGGGGGCAAGGGTCGTGAGTTACGGCAACGTTGCCCCCTCATCCGACCCTTCGGGCCACCTTCTCCCCGGCGGGGAGAAGAAACGAGCGACAACGCCGAGCAAAGCATCCGCTACCAGCGCCTTCCTTCAATCACCGATCCCGGAACCGGTTGGTGATCGGATAACGCCGGTCACGCCCGAAGTTCTTCTTGGTGATCTTCACGCCCGGGGCCGATTGCCGGCGCTTGTATTCGGCGAGATAGAGCAGATGCTCCACCCGGTGCACGGTGGCCACATCATGGCCGCGCGCGAGAATCTCCTCGACCGACATTTCCTTCTCGACGAGGCATTCCAGAATATCGTCCAGCACCGGATAGGGCGGCAGCGAATCCTGGTCGGTCTGGTTGGGGCGCAATTCGGCAGACGGGGCCTTGGAAATGATATTGGCCGGGATCACCTCGCCCGAAGGGCCGAGCGCGCCCGGCGGCACATGGGCGTTGCGCCAGCTGGAAATGGCATAGACCTGCATCTTGTAGAGGTCCTTGATGGGGTTGAAACCGCCA
>QFOL01000259.1 GCA_003241215.1 Agrobacterium fabrum | reverse complement strand
GGATTTCGAATTCGATCCTGCCAAAAGTGAAAGTAACAAAGACAAACACGGAATAGATTTCGTCGAGGCAAGAGCGCTTTGGCTGGACGAGAAAAGACTCGTCGTTCCTCTCGAAACCACCTCGGAAGAGCGGTATATTATGATCGCTCAGTTGCGCGGAAAGTGCTGGAGCGCCGTCTATACCTATAGAAATGACCGGTTGCGGATCATTTCCGTCAGGCGTTCCAGAGACAAGGAGAGGCATCGTTATGAAGACGATAAGCGCTGAAGATTTCGACAAAAAATTCGATGATGGCGAAGATCTGGATGACTATGTCGACTGGTCCAAGGCAACCCGTCCTGGACTGGAATTGGTGCATGTCGATGTTGATCTTCCTGAAGAGGTTTTGCGGAGAGTGGATGCGGAAGCGGCGCGCCTTGGCAGGACACGTCAATCCCTGATGGCTGAATGGATCGCCGAAAGGCTGGAGAGCGGCAGGCCGGGAAAATAACCGGCACACGGCACAAGATCACTTGTCAGACCGCCAGCCGCTGTTTATACACATCGCCATGAGCAACAGCATCGCAACCATTTCCGGCATGAGCGCGCAGATTTCTGCGAAGGCCTCGCTGTGCGGTGTACTCTCGCTTCTTAGCCTCGACCTTACACGCGGTTGCCGGGTCCAGTGAGGAGCGCCCGGCGGCCGAAAGCCCGCTGGTGCGAACGCTCCTCATCTCGAAATCTCATTTTATACTGGATTTAGGCCCTGAAGGGCCGCGCATCCGCCGATGGCGAAAGACGCCCGCGGACTGCGCAAGGAGGAAGCGACATGGACGGCAAGATCACCAATATTTCCAAGGGCATGACTGACGCGAGCGTGAAGTATCGCCCTTACCCGACCATCAATATTCCTGACCGCACATGGCCGGGCAAGACTATCGACAAGGCGCCGATCTGGTGTTCGGTGGACCTGCGCGACGGCAACCAGTCGCTGGTCAACCCCATGGGTCACGACCGCAAGGCCCGCATGTTCAAGCTGCTCTTGGAGATGGGCTTCAAGGAAATCGAGATCGGTTTTCCTTCCGCCTCGCAGACGGACTTCGATTTCGCCCGCTGGTGCGTGGAAGAGGGCAATGTGCCTGACGATGTTTCCCTGCAGGTGCTGGTGCAGTGCCGTCCGGAACTGATTACCCGCACGTTCGAGGCGCTGGAAGGCGCCAACAAGCCGATCATCCACTTCTACAATTCCACCTCGGAATTGCAGCGCCGCGTGGTGTTCGGCAAGGATGTGCACGGCATCAAGCAGATCGCCGTCGATGCCGCCAAGATGATCACCGATATGGCGGCGAAGGCCGGCGGCGGTTACCGCTTCGAATATTCGCCGGAGAGCTTTACCGGCACAGAGCTGGAAGTGGCGCTGGAAATCTGCAACGCCGTGGTCGAGGTGGTGAAGCCGACGGCCGACAACAAGCTGATCCTGAACCTGCCCTCGACGGTGGAAATGGCGACGCCGAACATCTATGCCGACCAGATCGAATGGATGTGCCGCAATATCGACAATCGCGAAAATGTCATCATCTCACTGCATCCGCATAATGACCGCGGCACCGGCATCGCCGCGACCGAGCTGGGCCTGATGGCCGGCGCGGACCGCGTTGAAGGCACGCTGTTCGGCAATGGCGAACGCACGGGTAACGTCGACGTCGTGACGCTGGCGCTGAACATGTATACGCAGGGTGTGGACCCTGAGCTGGATTGCCGCGATATCGAGCGCATCAAGGCGGTCTACGAATATTCCAACGAGATGACGATCCCCGAGCGCCACCCTTATGTCGGCGAGCTGGTCTACACCGCCTTTTCCGGCTCGCACCAGGATGCGATCAACAAGGGCATGAAGGCGATCAAGGTCGCCAATCATCCCGTCTGGGAAGTGCCCTATCTGCCGATCGATCCGAAGGATGTCGGCCGCTCCTACGAGGCGATCATCCGCATCAACTCGCAATCCGGCAAGGGCGGTATCGCCTATATTCTGCAGCAGGATTACGGCATCAACCTGCCGCGCAACCTGCAGGTGGAATTCCGCGAAGATATCCAGCGCATCACCGATGAAGAGGGCGTGGAGCTGCCGGCCAAGCGCATCCATGAGCGCTTTATCGAGCGTTACGTGACGCAGCCGAATGCACGCATCAAATTCGTCGATCACCACACCTATCCGGCCGGCGATTTCAAGGGCGTGCGCATCGTTGCCGCCGAAATCACCGATAATGGCGAGGTGAAGCGTATCGAGGGTAAGGGCACCGGCCCGATCGACGGGTTCATCAACGCGCTGTCGGTTTATCTCGGTATCGACCTGTCGGTGAATGACTATTCCGAGCATTCGCTGCAGCATGGCTCGAACGCTTCGGCTATCGCTTATGTCGAGATGGAGCATCCGGGCGGCAAGCTGTTCGGGGCGGGCGTCAATACGAATATCGTGGCGGCGTCGCTGGAGGCGATTGTGTCGGCGGCCAATCGGGTGCTGGAAGAGCGGGCGAAGTGAGCTTGCCTTGAGGTTGGGGCTTACCCCCCTCTGCCCTGCCGGGCATCTCCCCCTCAAGGGGGGAGATCGACCCGAGGCTAGCCCTCGGCCATCTCGATGTTTGAGAATGGAGCGGTGATAGTGCTCCCTGCTGATCTCCCTCCTTGTGGGGGAGATGCCCGGCAGGGCAGAGGGGGGTAAGCCCCACCCTCAGAGCAGGCGAACGCTACTCCCCCAGCCGCGAAAACCCCAACGGCCGCCCGTTTTCATAAAACACCCTGATATCCTCCAGCGCCACACCCGTCCCTGTCTCATTCAGACTATGGCGCTCACAGGCGACATTCCAGGTGCCGGGGCCACCGGAAATATGGAAGAGATTATAGGCCGCGCGTGGTTTTTCACCGCCCGGTCCCTGGCTGGCGGAGGAAATGCCCACGACCGGGATGTGGTCTTCCCCATGGTGGGTGTTCAGCCAGTAGACCGTATTCAAATGGGTATGACCGTGCAGCACCAGTTCCGCGCCACCGACGCCGAGAGCGGCGGCAAAGCGACGAACGCCGAACATGCGTTTATGGGCGGCAGTGGCGCCCCGGATCGGCGGATGGTGGATCATCACCACGCGGAATAGCCCCTGTTCCCCGGCTTTTTTCAAAAGCTCCGCCGTGGCGCGGGCCTGCCGGTTGCCGAAATAGCCGGTAGCCGAAAAGGGCGGCGTCGCAATCGAGGTGGAGCAGCCGATCAGTGCGACGGGACCGCGCACGCGCATATAGGGAAAAATCTTGCGGTCGTCGTCCCATTCCAGCGGGTCGCCATCGCCGCGTACATAAGGGTACCAGGCCTGCATGGCCTTGTCGTGCGCGCCGGAAACATAGGCGTCGTGATTGCCGGGAACGACGGAGGTCTTTTCAGGATCGCCCACTTCCTCCAGCCAGTCGGCGGCGGCGCGAATTTCGATGCCGGTCGCAAGATTGACGAGATCGCCGGTAATAGCCAGATGATCCGGTGACTTCGTCTCCAGATCGTCGAGCAGCTTTTCCAAGGTGTCGGTGAAGAGATGCTTGCGGCGGTTGCGGTGCCAGTTGACGAAACCGGTGATACGCTTGGATGCAAGTTCCCGGAAAGTGAGTTTTGGCAGTGGCCCCAAATGGACGTCTGAAATATGCGCAAGTTTGAACATGGCGGCAGAGATAACCTATGATATGCCGCGCGTCCAATAAAAGCCGGCAGGCGGGGAGAAACCAGGGTGAATGACGAAACAACCGGGCGGCAGGCCCGTCCGTTCCATATGCGTGTCTTCATCCGCTTTCTGCATTTCGTTTTTCTGTTCACGCGCGGCGCCACCCTTGGCGTGCGTGCGGCCTGTTTTGATGAAAAGGGCAGGATTTTTCTGGTACGGCACACCTATCTGCCGGGCTGGTATCTGCCGGGCGGCGGTGTGGAGCGTGGCGAGACACTGCTGATGGCGCTGCACAAGGAGATCCGCGAGGAGGGCAATCTCGAAGCGGCCTCCAAACCGGAGCTGATCCATGTCTATCTCAATCTGGAAGGCAGCAACCGCGATCATGTGGCGCTTTACCGGCTGGAGGTCACCCAGACCCGGCCGAAAAAGCCGGATCATGAAATTGCCGAAAGCGGCTTTTTCGAGCTGTCGGAACTGCCCGAAGGGGTGACGGCCGCAACCCGCCGCCGCCTTGCCGAGCTTGCCGGCGAAGCGGCGCTCGCCGATCACTGGTAGTGGCGGCTTTCCGTCAGGAAAGCGCCTCGCGGCCATGCGCCATGGTCAGGTCCAGCTCGGGGCCGATGGGCACGATGCCGGTCGGGTTGATGGTGCGGTGGCTGCGGTAATAATGTTCCTTGATGTGGCGCATATCCACCGTGTCAGGCACGCCGGGCGTCTGGTAAAGATCGCGCAGATAACCCGTCAGGTGCGGATAGTCGTGGATGCGGCGGATATTGCATTTGAAATGGCCGACATAGACGGGGTCGAACCGCACCATCGTGGTGAACAGGCGCCAGTCCGCTTCCGTCTGTTCTGAACCGAACAGGAAACGCCGGTCCGTCAGGCGGTCCTCCAGCATATCAAGCGTTTCGAACACCTTCACGGCATTCTGCTGATAGGCGTCCTGCGTGGTGGCGAAACCGGCTTTGTAGACGCCGTTATTGACGGTGTCATAGATGACGTCGTTCAGCGCATCGATCTCGGCGCGCAGCGCTTCGGGATAATAATCCTCTTCCGATCCGGTGAGATCGTTGAAGGCGGAGTTGAACATGCGAATGATTTCCGCCGATTCATTGGAGACGATGGTGCCGCGCTTCTTATCCCAGAGAACCGGCACGGTGACGCGCCCGGAATATTTGGGGTCTGCTTTGGTATAGACCTGCCAGAGCGTGGACGAGCCGAAGAGGTGGTCCTCGGTCGCGCCCGGCGTACGCTCGCCCTCAGGCTTGAATTCCCAGCCGTTTTCCAGCATCAGCGGATCGACGACGGAAACGGAGATCAGGTCCTCCAGCTTTTTCAGCTTCCGGAAGATCAGGGTGCGGTGCGCCCAGGGGCAGGCGAAGGAGACATAGAGGTGATAACGATCCCTCTCAGCTTCGAAGCCACCTTCTCCGGAAGGGCCGGGTGCGCCATCAGCCGTTATCCAGTTGCGGAATTGCGAGGCGCTGCGCCTGAAGTGCCCCTTGGTTTCCTTGGTGTCATACCAGACGTCTTTCCATACGCCTTCCACCAGCATGCCCATGACGATCTCCTTGATTGTTTCCTTGGCGACGATCCTACCCGTTTTACGCCACGCGGCGAACCCGCAAGGCATTGAACAATGCGTTTCCGGCCCCGAACAGGGTGAATGGGGAAGCGCCGAGATTTGTTCTGGACGGGTGGTGATTTTCCTGATAATTGCGATTTTCACAAATCTGAGGAAATTTTTGACTATGATCGAACCACGGATGCTCCGACGACGCTGACGCTCCTGAACGCCCTTACCGGCGCAGCCGTCATCTATTGTCGCATCCGCATTCTGGAAGTTTCGGTCTCTTCATGTCCAAGCACGATCTTGTCTACCTCACCGAGGACGCGTCGC
>QFOL01000258.1 GCA_003241215.1 Agrobacterium fabrum | reverse complement strand
GTTCACCAATGCCGGCATGGTGCAGTTCAAGAACGTCTTCACCGGTCTTGAAAGCCGTCCCTATTCCACGGCCGCTTCGGCGCAGAAATGCGTGCGCGCCGGCGGCAAGCATAACGACCTCGACAATGTCGGTTATACCGCCCGTCACCACACCTTCTTCGAAATGCTCGGCAATTTCTCCTTCGGCGATTATTTCAAGGAAGAGGCGATCACCCATGCCTGGAACCTGATCACCAAAGAATTCGGCATCGACCGCAACCGTCTGCTGGTCACGGTCTATCACACCGACGATGAGGCTTTTAATCTCTGGAAGAAGATCGCCGGTTTCTCCGACGACCGCATCATCCGCATTCCGACCAGCGACAATTTCTGGGCGATGGGCGATACCGGTCCCTGCGGTCCCTGTTCGGAAATCTTCTATGACCATGGCGACCATATCTGGGGTGGCCCGCCCGGCTCGCCGGAAGAAGATGGCGATCGCTTCATCGAAATCTGGAACCTCGTCTTCATGCAATATGAGCAGTTGACGAAGGAAGAGCGTATCGACCTGCCGCGTCCGTCAATCGACACCGGCATGGGCCTTGAGCGTATTTCGGCGCTGCTGCAGGGCAAGCATGACAATTACGATACGGACCTGTTTCGCGCGCTGATTGCCGCTTCCGTGGAAGCGACCGGTGTTCCGGCCGAAGGCGAAAAGCGCGCCAGCCACCGCGTCATCGCCGATCACCTGCGTTCGTCCGCCTTCCTGATCGCCGATGGCGTTCTGCCGTCCAATGAGGGCCGTGGTTATGTTCTGCGCCGCATCATGCGCCGCGCCATGCGCCATGCCGAACTTCTCGGCGCGCGCGAGCCGCTGATCTACAAGTTGCTGCCGGCGCTGGTGCAGCAGATGGGCCGCGCCTATCCGGAACTGGTCCGTGCCGAGGCGCTGATTTCCGAGACGCTGAAGCTTGAAGAAACCCGTTTCCGCAAGACGCTGGAACGCGGCCTGTCGCTGCTGTCAGACGCCACCTCGACCCTGCACAAGGGCGACATGCTGGATGGCGAAACCGCCTTCAAGCTTTACGACACCTATGGCTTCCCGCTCGACCTGACGCAGGATGCGCTGCGCGCCCGTGAAATTGGCGTCGATCTTTCCGGCTTCACCGATGCGATGGAGCGCCAGAAGGCCGAAGCCCGCTCGCACTGGGCCGGTTCCGGCGACAAGGCGACCGAAACCGTCTGGTTCGAGCTCAAGGAAAAGCTCGGCGCGAGCGAATTCCTCGGTTACGACACCGAAACCGCTGAAGGCGTCATCCAGGCGATCGTCAAGGACGGTAAGGCTGTTGAAAGCGCTGCCGATGGCGAGACGGTGCAGGTCGTGGTTAACCAGACGCCGTTTTATGGCGAGTCCGGCGGCCAGATGGGCGATACCGGTGTGATATCCGGCGACAATGGCGCCTTTGCCGTTTCCGATACCCAGAAGAAGGGCGAAGGCCTGTTCGTGCATTTGGGCACGGTCTCCAAGGGCGGTCTGAAAGTTGGCGACGCCGTTCAGCTGACGGTCGATCATGACCGCCGCTCGCGTCTGCGCGCCAACCATTCCGCCACCCACCTGCTGCACGAGGCATTGCGCGAAGTGCTCGGTACACACGTTGCCCAGAAGGGTTCGCTGGTTGCGCCCGAGCGCCTGCGTTTCGACGTTTCGCATCCGAAGCCGATGTCGGCCGAGGAGCTGAAGGTCGTCGAAGAAATGGCGAATGAAATCGTGTTGCAGAACTCGCCGGTCGTGACCCGCCTGATGAGCGTCGACGACGCCATTGCCGAGGGCGCCATGGCGCTGTTCGGTGAAAAATACGGTGATGAAGTTCGCGTTGTCTCCATGGGCACCGGCCTGCATGGCGCAAAAGCCAACCGTCCTTATTCCGTCGAGCTTTGCGGCGGCACGCATGTGGCGGCCACCGGCCAGATCGGCCTCATCCGCATTCTCGGCGAAAGCGCCGTCGGTGCGGGCGTGCGCCGTCTCGAAGCCGTGACCGGGCAGGGCGCGCTTGCCTATCTGGCCGAACAGGATGAGCGGGTTAAGGCGCTTGCTTCTTCGCTGAAGGTTCAGCCGGGCGATGTGCTGTCGCGTGTCGAAGGTCTGCTCGATGAGCGCAAGAAGCTGGAGCGCGAACTTGCCGATGCCCGCCGGAAGCTTGCCATGGGTGGCAGTTCGTCGGATGCCGGCGCAAGCGACGTCAAGCAGGTTGCCGGCGTCAATTTCCTGGCGAAATCGCTCTCCGGCATCGACGCCAAGGATCTCAAGGGTCTTGCCGATGAGGCCAAGGCCAATCTCGGCTCGGGCGTCGTGCTGTTGATCGCCGTTTCCGAAGACGGCAAGGCAAGTGCTGTCGCGGCCGTAACCGAAGATCTGACGGCCCGTTTCAGCGCCGTCGATATCGTCCGCACCGCTTCCGCCGCACTTGGCGGCAAGGGGGGCGGAGGCCGACCGGATATGGCGCAGGCCGGCGGCCCGGATGGCGCCAGGGCGCAGGACGCCATCGAAGCGGTGGCGGCGGCGCTGGCTGCCTGATGCGCAAGAATTGAAGAGGGCGGGGTTTTACCCCGCCTTTTTGTTTCGGCCTTAGGGGCCGCCAAAGAGACGGCGGAGGGAAGCGATGCGTTTTGTAAATCCCATCCCTTTCGTGCGCGATATCGGTCGTTCGAAGGCGTTTTATCGTGACAGGCTTGGCCTGAAGATAGTCGAGGATTTCGGGAACTTCGTCCTCTTTGAAACTGGCTTTGCAATTCATGAGGGGCGGTCGCTCGCGGAGACGGTCTGGGGCACATCGTCGGGCGCGGAAGAGCCCTATGGCAGACGGAATATGCTGCTTTATTTCGAACATGCGGATGTCGATGCGGCTTTTCGAAATATCGCGCCGCATGTGGAGCTTATCCATCCTCTCGAGCGACAGGCCTGGGGGCAGAGGGTGTTTCGTTTTTACGATCCGGACGGGCACGCGATAGAGGTCGGGGAGCCGCTCGGCCAGTCCGGTACATAACCCGCCGCGATGATCGATCGGATGTTCGATTTTCGGGCGGGCTACTGTTTGACTGGTGGTGAAACGGTTGGCCCGTCTTATCCGGTTGCCCGCAAATCCTTTGCCGCCTCCTCATCGAGCTGGGCGGCCCGCTTGAAGGCGGGGCGGTCGGTAAGATGGGTCATGTAGTCGATGAAGGCTGGGCGTTTTTCGATGGTGCCGAAGTGCAGCCCCCAGCCGATATGGGCGCCGACATAGACATCCGCCGCGGTGAAGAGATCGCCGGCGATGAAGCGGTTTTCACTGACGGCCCGCTCGAGCGTGTTCATCACATCCACATAGCTGCCGCAGCCGGCCATGCGCAGCTTTTCCTTGGGCACTTCGAAACCCATCGCCTTCATGCTGGCCGCCATTTCCAGCGGGCCGGCGGCAAAGAACATCCAGCGATAATAAAGTCCGCGTGCCTTGGGTGTCGGCGCGAGGTTCGCGCCGGGAAAGGCATCGGCGAGATAGGCGCAGATCGCAGCCGCCTCGGTGACGATGGTATCGCCGTGCTTGATAGCGGGCACCTTTGCCATCGGATTTATCAGCCGGTAGGCGGGCGATTTCATCGAGGTTTCAAAGCCCAGTATTTCGGTTTTATACGGAACGCCCACTTCCTCGAGCATCCATCGCGCAATGCGTCCGCGCGACATGGGGTTGGTGTAAAAGATCAATTCACTCATGCTTTTGCCTCCCCAAGCAAAATTGTCGAAGCATCATGGAAAACCGGCGGGGGTTTCACGCTCGCGCTTCGTTTTTTCAAGACCCGCAGCATCATTCGCACGTTCCTTAAGGATCGCGCCGATGCTCCGATGAATATTTGACTGTGCCGGGCAAGTTATGTGCAAGTAGATGCTGTTTTAGTTTTGTCTTATTGTTGTACTGGCCGTGGCACGCGGAATCGGACTCTGCGCCTAGTACAATGGCTAATCAAGATACTGTGAACAAAAAAGAAACCCGGCGTTACGGCCGGGTCCCGTTCACTGACACGACACGGCGCCAGCCGGCTATTGTCATCGCATGCCGCAGCCTGGAGAGGGCAGCCGTCGCCGCGGCAGCCTAGTTGTCCGTCTTTTTGCCCGCATGCCACGTTGCGGCGATGAGGGCGAGGAAAAAGGCAATGGTGGTCAATATGGTGCGGATAAGGTTGGAAAGCGCCCAGCGATCACGCAATTCCTGCCAGTTCGGCGGTATTTCGGCCGAGACGGTTTTGAAGAACTCGTTTATGGGGACATTGACCATGCGGGTCTGGATCACGACGACGGTGTAGATGACCAGAGCGGACAGCCATATCAGGCGGTTGCGCCGGTCTGCCAGCATGGCCCCGAGAAGGAGAGCCAGCGGGGCGAAGAAGGCGGCATAAAAGACGCCATTTCGGACGCTGATGTTGATGCTGTTGAACGCCGCAATGAAAACCTCCGCCTCAAGCTGGGGAAAGGCCATCATCACCGGATTGCTGAAAGCGAAGAAAAAGCCGGCCATCACGCCGAGGTTTAGCGGTGCGACGATGTGCAGGGCCGAAATCGCCGGGCCTGCGACAAGGCCAAGGGCGGGAAAATATCTTGTTCTTATTTCGTGCAGAAATGAGCTGGACATGAAAATCTCCATCGAATAACCGTACATATATGTACGGCTTATCCGTACGCATACGTACGGTTATTGTCAAGGAAATGCGGATGCGAAACGAAAACAGGGAATTGCGCCGGCGCGAGATTGTTGAACATGCCTTCGCCATGCTTGCCCGGGATGGCTATGCCGCCTTTTCCATGCAGGCGCTGGCGAAGGTGAGCAAATCGTCCAAGGAAACGCTCTATGGCTGGTTTGGCGGCAAGGCCGGGCTTTATGAAGCCATGGTGGAAGAAAACGCGGCCAGACTGGTATTACCCTCGGCGGATGCGGCCGATGGCGTGAAGGAGCTTTCCCGTTTCGGGGCTGAATTATTGTCGATGCTCCTGGGGGAGCGAGCGGTTCTGCTCAATCGGGTTGCGGCGGCGGAAGCCGGCGGTGACGCCGCACTGGGAGCATTTCTGGCGGAAAAGGGCCGTGACCACGTGATGCCGAAGCTTGCGGCATATTTTCGGGCGCTGGAGAAACAGGGTCTCATAGGCACGGGTGCATCGGAGGAGCCTGCGGAAATCTGGTTGTCGCTTCTGGCAGGGGACTTGCAGATAAGGCGCGCGACGGGTGCGCTTGGCCCGCCGACACAAGAGGAGCTGCGGGCGCGGTCGATCCGCGCCGCGGAACTTATGTTTCGTCTATACGGTACAAATGAAAAACCCGGCGCTGAGGCCGGGTTTTGAAGTCACTGGAAAAGCAGGCTTAAGCTGCCATCGCCTTCTTGAGGTTTTCGTCGATCTTGTCGAGGAAAGCCGTGGTGGAGAGCCAGGGCTGGTCGGGACCGATGAGGAGCGCCAGGTCCTTGGTCATGTAGCCGCTTTCCACGGTGTCGACGCAGACGGTTTCGAGCGTTGCCGCGAACTTTGCGAGTTCCGCATTGTCGTCCAGCTTGGCGCGGTGGGCGAGGCCACGGGTCCAGGCG
>QFOL01000257.1 GCA_003241215.1 Agrobacterium fabrum | reverse complement strand
TTTTCCTTTCCAAGAATGACAAAACAGGCACTGCGCGACGCGATTCTCTGCGTCACACAATGAAGGTGGCATCAAAGCATTAACTTTTCAAGATATGGACCCTCTGGCGGCTGGCCCATACATCATTTGTGATCGAGCGTGTCATTTGCGGCCGTTGCGCAGCGCCGTGGAGCTGAGCGTGGAACGCGGCCCATGGATGAAAACCCAGGCGGGAGCGCGTTTTTTCCACAAAACCCCGGCATCGTCCTCGTCTATCCGCGCCTGGCTGAAAGCCTGCGCCATGGTGGAGGAGAGATAAGAGAGTGTGGAGCCTGGCCGGTCGATTACCGCAATCGGGAAGGTCTCGGCGATGGTGCGCCATTTCTGCCAGCGATGGAAGCTCTTCAGATTGTCAGCCCCCATGATCCAGATGAAGCGCACATGCGGGTTTTTTGCCTTCACCCTGGCGAGCGTATTGGCCGTATAGCTCATGCCAAGTGACTTTTCGAACGCCGTGACCTTGATGCGCGGATCGTGAACCAGCTTTTCGCAGGCGGCGATGCGATCTTCGAGGGACGCCAGTTCCGAACGGCTTTTCAGCGGATTGCCCGGTGTGACGATCCACCAGAGCTGGTCGAGACCGAGCCGGCGCAGCGCAATCTCCGCCACGAGCGCATGGCCGGCATGCGGCGGATTGAAGGAACCGCCAAACAGGCCAACGACCATGCCGCGCTCCACATGCGGCATGGTGAGGTAACGTCTGTCGAGGCGCTTATCGGCCGACAAATATCAGGTCCGTGTCTGGCCGGTGCCATGCACCCGGTATTTGAACGAGGTAAGCTGCTCGACGCCAACCGGGCCCCGAGCATGCATCTTGCCGGTGGCGATGCCGATTTCCGCGCCCATGCCGAATTCGCCGCCATCGGCAAATTGCGTTGAAGCATTGTGCAGCAGAATGGCCGAATCGAGTTCGTTGAAGAAACGAGCGACCACATCGGGATCCTCGGCGATCACCGCCTCGGTATGGTTGGACGAATAGGTGCCGATATGCTCTATCGCACCCGAAATACCCTCCACCACGGCGACCGAAATGATCGCATCGAGATATTCGGTGCGCCAGTCCTCTGCCGTTGCCGGCGCAAGACCCGCCACCACATCGCGAACGGCCTGCGAACCGCGCACTTCGCAACCGGCTTCGATCAGGGCGTTGACCAGCGGCGTAAGATGCGTGGAAACGGCGGCGGCATCCACCAGCAATGTCTCAGCCGCACCGCAAATGCCGGTGCGGCGCATCTTCGCATTAACGACGATACGTTTCGCCATGTCGAGATCGGCGGACCCATCGACATAGATATGGCAGATGCCTTCCAGATGCGCGAAGACCGGAACGCGGGCTTCCGATTGCACCCGGGCCACGAGGCTTTTGCCGCCGCGCGGCACGATAACATCAACCGTGCCGTTCAGACCGCTGAGAAGCGCGCCGACGGCAGCACGGTCGGTCACCGGCACCAGCTGAATGGCATGCTCGGGAAGACCGGCAATCTTCAGGCCTTCCACGAGGCAGGCATGGATAGCACGCGATGAATGTTGCGAATCCGAGCCGCCGCGCAGGATCACGGCATTGCCCGCCTTGAGGCACAAGGCACCGGCATCCGCCGTCACATTCGGGCGGCTTTCGTAGATCACGCCGATGACGCCAAGCGGCGTGCGCACGCGCTCGATCTTCAGCCCATTGGGGCGGTCCCAGGCAGCGATGACTTCGCCGACCGGATCAGACAGCGCCGCAACCGAACGGATGCCTTCGGCAATACCGGCGATCCTTGCATCGTTGAGGGTCAGCCTGTCCACGAAGGAAGCGGCAAGGGCTGCGCTTTCCGCCGCGGCCAGATCTTTCCTGTTGGCGGCAAGGATCGCATCCCTGGATGCCTCGATTGCGGAGGCCATGGCAAGCAGCGCGCGGTTCTTCTGGTCTGTGCCGGCGATGGACAACGGTCGTGAAGCAGCTTTCGCCTGAGCGCCGATGGTCATCATCAGCGCGTCGATGTCATGGCTCTGCTTCACGGCCTGTTCAGGCATGGACCTCATCCTTCTTCACATCTTTAACTTTGACGGCGGCGCCGGTCATCACCAGATCGTCGCGATGGATCATGGCCGCCCGCCCGATATAACCGAGGATCGCCTCGATCTCATTGGACTTGTGACCTATGATGAGGCGCGCTTCTTCCGCGTCGTAACCCGCAAGGCCGCGCGCGACTTCGCGGCCTTCGACGCCGATAATGGCAATCGCATCGCCGCGCCCAAAATTGCCCTTCACCTGCCGCACGCCTGCGGGAAGCAGGCTTTTTCCGGCATAGAGGGCTTTTTCCGCGCCGGCATCGACATGGATTTCGCCGGCCGGCTGCAATTGCCCGGCAATCCAAGTCTTGCGCGCCGTCACCGGCGTGCCCGAAGGCGCGAACCATGAGGAGCGCTCGCCGTTTTCAATAGCCTTCAAAGGATTAAGCGTCTTGCCGGAAGCGATGATCATGCCGCAACCGGCAGCGGTCGCGATCTTGCCCGCATCGATCTTGGTGCGCATGCCGCCGCGTGAAAGCTCGGATGCCGCACCGCCCGCCATGGCCTCGATTTCGGGGGTGATGTCTGCGATCGTCTCAAGGAATTTCGCGTCGGGATCGAGATGCGGCGGGGCCGTGTAGAGCCCGTCAATATCCGAAAGCAGCACCAGAAGATCGGCGCCCGTCATGGTCGCCACACGAGCCGCCAGACGGTCATTGTCGCCATAACGGATCTCGGTGGTCGCCACGGTATCGTTTTCATTGATGATCGGGATAGCGCCGATCTTCAGCAACTGGTTGATGGTGGCGCGCGCGTTGAGATAACGGCGGCGCTCCTCGGTATCGGAGAGCGTCAGCAGAATCTGGCCTGCGACGATTTCATGCCGCGACAGGCTTTCCGACCATGCCCGCGCCAGCGCGATCTGGCCGACAGCCGCCGCCGCCTGGCTTTCCTCCAGCTTCAATGCGCCGGGAGGCAGGCCAAGCACGGTGCGGCCAAGCGCGATGGCGCCCGACGAAACGACCTGAACATCCGCGCCGTTTTTCTTCAGCGCGGCGATATCCTCGCATATAGCATCCAGCCAGTCCTTCTTCAGGCCGGCCTTCCGTTCCACCAGTAGCGCCGATCCGATCTTGATGACGATCCGGTGGTGGCTCGCCAGCGGCTTGCGCGTCAGGCTCATAGACGGTCGTCCTCTTCCTCGGCCTCGCTGTCCTCGTGTGGCATGGACCGGTCGGGAAGGGCGGTCTCCCCGCCCTCGCTTGCCGAGACGATGACATCGCGCAATGCACGAAGCGCCTCCGTCATGCCGATATGCGCAGCGGCCGACAAAAGGAGCGGCGGACGGCCGCAGGCCTTTTCCAGCTCCTTGGCCTTCTTTTTAAGTTCTTTTTCATCCAGCACGTCGATCTGCGACAGCGCCACGATTTCCGCCTTGTCCGTCAATCCGCCGCCATAGGCGTCCAGCTCGGCCTTAACAGTCTTATAGGCCTTGCCGACCTTTTCTTCCTGCGCGGAAACCAGATGCAGAAGCACGCGGGTGCGCTCCACATGGCCGAGGAAACGGTCGCCGATGCCGACGCCCTCATGCGCGCCTTCGATCAGGCCAGGAATATCGGCCAGCACGAATTCGCGCCCATCGATGGTCGCGACGCCGAGATTCGGATGCAGCGTGGTAAAAGGATAATTGGCGATCTTCGGCCGGGCACGGGTCACCGTCGCGAGGAAGGTGGATTTGCCTGCATTCGGCAGACCGACAAGACCGGCATCGGCGATCAGCTTCAGACGCAGCCAGACCGTCTTTTCCTCACCTGCAAGGCCCGGATTGGCATGGGTGGGAGCCTGGTTGGTCGAAGACTTGAAATAGGCATTGCCGAAGCCGCCATTGCCGCCGGCGGCAAGACGGAAGCGCTGGCCTTCCTTGGTGAGATCGACGATCAGCGTCTCATTGTCCTCTTCGAAAATCTGGGTGCCGACCGGCACCCTCAGCACCACATCCGATCCCTTGGCTCCCGTGCGGGTCTTGCCCATGCCGTGCTGCCCGATGGAGGCTTTGAAATGCTGCTGAAAGCGGAAATCGATCAGCGTGTTGAGGCCGTTGACGACCTCGACCCAGACGTCACCGCCGCGTCCGCCATCACCACCGTCAGGACCGCCGAATTCGATGAATTTTTCGCGCCGGAAGGACACCGCACCCGCGCCGCCATCACCGGACTTGATATAGACTTTTGCTTCATCGAGAAATTTCATCGGACTGCCGTTCTGTCGGTTTGCGGGCGCACAACCAATCGTGCTGCGCCAAACAAAAATATCGTCGTTTCGAATACAAGCGCTTCTTCACGAGGTCAAAGACTATCGTGCGGGAAGCCCATGCGTGAGACAAGGCCGGTTTGAAACAAACCGGCCTTGTTTTGATTGTCAGCGATGCGGCGAAAGGAAATCCTCGGCCGTGATCATCGTGTCGATATGCGCCACCATCGCGGCGCGCGCCGTGGCGTAGATCTGGTGGCAGCCGGTTACCCGGAAGCCGAGTTTTTCCTGCACGCGGAGCGATGCAGGATTATCCGCAAACACGCCGGAGTGAAGGGTCACCTCCGGCATGCGGCGGAAGAAGCGCTCCACCACACCGGCCACCGCCTCGGTCATGTAACCCTTGCCCCAGTAAAAGCGGTTCAGCCAGTATCCGAGATGCCACTCGCCGTGCCGCAATTCCACCGAGACGACGCCGATCAGGGTATCGTCGCCACTGGTAATGGCGAAATCCCAGTCAGGCAGGGTGCCGGAGGTGCGCAGGACCAGCCATTCCAGCGCATCCTGCTTGTGATAGGGCGCGGGAACGCGGGCCAGCATCCTCGTCACGGCGAAATCGCCAAGCGATTCCGCAATGCTGCCGGCATCGGAAAGCCGCTGCGGCCGCAGCACCAGACGCTTTGTCTCGATGACAGGGCAAGGGCCGGGCGGTGCCACGGGAGTGGCGGCGCGGCGACGGGTAAGCTCAATCGTGCTCATCCCATATCCCCCCAGCTCTTCAGCGAAACCCAGGTCTTGCGGTCCAGCCTGTACCATTCGACCGGCACCATGCCGCCGAGCGCCAGCGAACCGACCATGCCGGAGCCCTGGAACTGGAAACCGCACTTCTGGATGACGCGGCGCGAAGCGATGTTGGTGACCCGGCAACGGGCATCGATCTGGTCGATTTCACGCGTACGAAAAGCCATGTCGATCAGCGCATGCGCCGCTTCCGTCATGTAACCCCGGTTCCAGTAGGGTTCCCCCAGCCAGTAACCGATTTCCAGCGTCTTTTCATCTTCCTGGGGTTCGAGCGCGCAGCAGCCTAAAAACTCGCCATTGTCCATACGGGTAATCGCATAGACGCACTTGCCAATCTCGCCAGCTTTGGAGCGTCGCACAAAATCCGCGGCGTCTTTGGCCGTGTAAGGGTGCGGCATACGCGACACCATGTTGGCATTGTTGGCAAGATGGGCAAGGGCGTCGATGTCTTCTTCGTGAGGCTTGCGCAAAACCAGCCTCTGCGACAGTAAAACGGGGCAATCGCTCCTCGACCGATCGGGCCTCGGCCGTTCCTCGGGTGACCGTGATTGGTCAACCCTCAACAATTCAGCTTGCATGGTTCAGTCCCTCCTTGGGGTTAAAGAAAAAGGGGAGTTGGGTGGTGCCCCATCTCCCCTGTTTTCTTGACTGAACCTGATACGCCTCAGCCGGGTCGATGGGACACCGGCTGCATATGACGCTTACCGGCTTATTCTGCGGCTTCCGCTTTCGGTGCCACGGATACGAATACGCGGCCATTGGCCTTCGTACGGAAGTTCACGTTACCTGCGGTCAGTGCGAAAATCGTGTGGTCCTTGCCCATGCCAACATTGGCGCCGGGATGCCACTGCGTGCCGCGCTGACGCAGAATAATGTTGCCTGGAATGACAGCTTCGCCGCCGAACTTCTTTACGCCAAGGCGCTTGGATTCGGAATCGCGACCGTTACGCGAGGAACCGCCAGCTTTTTTGTGTGCCATTGGAGTTCTCCTTTAAACCTTGTTTCCCGTG
>QFOL01000256.1:322-6586 GCA_003241215.1 Agrobacterium fabrum | reverse complement strand
CGTGATCAGGCCACCCGGAATGGAAACGGCGACGCCGACATCCGAATGCTTGTGCTTGACCATGGCGCTTTCCGTCCAGGAGACGTTGGCGTCAGGCACATCGCGCAGGGCAAGAGCCAGAGCCTTGATGACCATATCGTTGACCGAAAGCTTATAGGCGGGCTTGCCGTCCTTTTCGGGGGCAGCCGCATTGAGCTGGGCGCGCAGCGCCAGAAGCGTATCGAGCTCGCAATCCACGGAAACGTAGAAATGCGGAACCGTCTGCTTGGATTCGACCAGACGCTTGGCGATGACCTTACGCATGCCGTCATGCGGCACCAGCTCGTAGGAACCCGGCTCGAACAGCTTGAGAACGGCTTCGTCGGACGGACCCTTGGCGAGTGCCGGAGCCGGTGCGCCTGCGGATGCTGCGGCGGCGGGAGCTGCCTTCGCACCACCGGAAGCGGCAGCCTTTTCCACATCGGTCTTGACGATACGGCCATGCGGACCGGAACCGGAAACGGCCGAGAGGTCGAGACCGGCTTCCTTGGCAAGACGGCGGGCAAGCGGCGAAGCGAAGATGCGCTCGCCGGACTTTGCGACCGGAGCCGGCGTGGACGATGCGGCAGCCTGATCGGCGGCCGGCTTTTCAGCCTTGGCCGGGGCAGATTCTTCCTTCGGCGCTTCGGCCTTTGCAGCTTCCTGCTTCGGAGCCTCGGCCTTGGCGGGAGCGGCGTCGCCGCCCTTTGCCGCCTCGGCCACATCCTCGCCATCGGCGGCGAGGATGGCGATCAGGGCGTTGACCTTGACCGCTTCAGTGCCGGCGGGAACGACCAGCTTGGCGACCGTGCCTTCGTCAACGGCTTCCACTTCCATGGTCGCCTTGTCGGTCTCGATCTCGGCGATCACGTCACCGGGTGCGACCTTGTCGCCTTCCTTGACCAGCCATTTGGCCAGATTGCCCTCTTCCATCGTCGGAGAAAGGGCAGGCATGGTGATGTTTATCGGCATCGAAACGCCTCCCCTTACTTGTAGCAGACGGTTTTGACGGCCTGAACGACTTCATCGACGTTCGGCAGAGCCAGCTTTTCGAGGTTTGCCGCGTAAGGCATCGGAACATCCTTGCCGGCGATCGTCAGGATCGGCGCATCGAGATAATCGAAAGCGGCGCGCATGACCTGGTTGGCGATGAAGTCACCAACCGATGACTGCGGGAAACCTTCCTCGACCGTGACCAGACGACCGGTCTTCTTGACCGATTCGATGACGGTGGGCAGATCCATCGGACGGATGGTGCGTAGATCGATCAGTTCGACGTCGATGCCAAGCTTTTCGAGTTCCGCAACCGCCTTGATCGCGTAGGTCATGCCGATGCCGAAGGAAACGATGGTCGCATCCTTGCCCTTGCGGTGAATGCGCGCCTTGCCGATCGGCAGCATGAAATCATCAAGCTTCGGCACTTCGAAGCTCTGGCCGTAGAGAATTTCATTCTCAAGGAAGATGACCGGATTCGGATCGCGGATAGCCGCCTTGAGCAGACCCTTGGCGTCGGCTGCGGTGTAAGGCATGACGACCTTGAGGCCCGGAATATGGCTATACCATGCGGCGTAACATTGCGAATGCTGAGCGCCGACGCGGGCAGCAGCACCGGACGGACCACGGAACACCATCGGCGCGCCCATCTGGCCACCCGACATGTAAAGCGTCTTCGCCGCCGAGTTGACGATCTGGTCGATCGCCTGCATGGCGAAGTTGAAAGTCATGAATTCGACAATAGGCTTCAGGCCCGTCATCGCCGCACCGACGCCGATACCGGCAAAGCCATGCTCGGTGATCGGGGTGTCGATGACGCGACGCTCACCGAATTCCTGCAACAACCCTTGAGTGATCTTGTAGGCGCCCTGATATTCGGCGACTTCTTCACCCATGACGAAGACTTTTTCGTCGGCGCGCATTTCTTCGGCCATGGCGTCGCGCAGCGCTTCACGCACCGTCGTCATCACCATTTCCGTGCCTGCCGGGATATCCGGATCGGCGGCAACTTCTATCTTGGGTGCTGCCGGAACCTTGGCGGCTTCCTTGGCAACGCTCGGCTCCTCGGTCGCTTCGCGGGTCTTGCCGCCAGCCGCATCCGAATCGGAGTTTGCGGCTTCGGCCTTCGGCGCGGGGGCGGACGCGACGTCGTCGGCGCTTTCGCCTTCCTGGAGGAGGACTGCGATCGGCGTATTGACCTTGACGCCTTCGGTGCCGGCATCGATCAGCAGCTTGCCGATAACACCCTCATCCACGGCTTCCACTTCCATGGTCGCCTTGTCGGTCTCGATCTCGGCGATCACGTCGCCGGAGGTAACCTTGTCGCCTTCCTTTTTAAGCCATTTGGAAAGCGTGCCTTCCTCCATGGTCGGGGAAAGGGCGGGCATAAGAATTTCTACTGGCATGGGTTTCCCTTTCCCGATCAGAGCAGAATGTCGGTGTAGAGCTCGGATACATCCGGCTCGGGGTCGTTCTGGGCGAAGTCGGCGCTGTCGGCGACGATATCACGGACATCCTTGTCGATGGCCTTCAATTCGTCTTCGCTTGCCCAGCCCTGCTCCAGAAGCCGTGCCTTGACCTGCTCGATCGGGTCATGTTCGGAGCGCATCTTCTGCACTTCGTCTTTCGAACGGTATTTCGCCGGGTCGGACATGGAGTGACCACGATAACGGTAGGTCAGCATTTCCAGAATGATCGGACCCTTGCCCGAACGGCAATGTTCCAGCGCCTGATCGGCGGCGGCCTTGACGGCGCGCACATCCATGCCATCCACCTGGATGCCGGGAATGCCGAAGGACTGGCCGCGCAGCGAATAGTTCGACTGGGCAGTGGCGCGGGCGGTCGAGGTGCCCATCGCATAACGGTTGTTCTCGACGATATAGATGATCGGCAGCTTCCAGAGAGCGGCCATGTTGAAGCTCTCGTAGACCTGGCCCTGGTTGGCGGCGCCGTCACCGAAATAGGTTACGGAGACATTGTCGTTGCCGCGATAGCGGTTGGCGAAAGCAAGACCGGTACCGAGCGAGACCTGCGCACCGACGATGCCGTGGCCGCCGTAGAAATGTTTCTCCTTGGAGAACATGTGCATCGAGCCGCCCTTGCCTTTCGACAGGCCGCCCTTGCGGCCGGTCAACTCGGCCATGACGCCACGCGCGCTCATGCCGAGCGCCAGCATGTGGCCGTGGTCGCGGTAAGCGGTGATGACCTGATCGCCTTCCTTCTGCGACATCTGCATGCCGACGACGACAGCTTCCTGACCGATGTAGAGGTGACAGAAACCACCGATGAAGCCCATGCCATAGAGCTGGCCGGCCTTTTCCTCGAAACGGCGGATGAGCAGCATTTCACGATAGGCGTGAAGCTCTTCTTCCTTGGAGAAATCCGGGCTGTTCTTGCCGGTGAATTCGGTTGCGGACTTTGCCGTTGTCTTGCGGCCGGATACGGTCGCTGGTTTTCGCGGCGCCATTCATCCCTCCCTGAGTTGCCGTTTGAATGGATAGAGTGGCGCGTACCATATGCAAGAAAATGCCATGCAGCAATGCTTTAAACGCATGGCACATATTCACGCTAAGATGCTGTGAATAAATCAGAAATGTTAAATTAACCTAATTTCGGTTAATTAGAAATAGGTGTTCATGATGACGATTTCGTCCGTGCGGGACATATTCAGCTGGTAACGGGAAATCTCGTCGATCATGTCCCGCTCAAGCGAGCCGTCGCTCATCAATTCCACCTGCCGCTCCAGCGCCACACGCGCCTTCGTCAGCTTTGCCAGCTCCGCTGTACGGGCAATACGCTGCCGCTCCAGCCGCTCCGTCGCCTGAAGGCCGAAGTCGCCATGGATGGAATGATACCCGAAATAGGAAAGAAAAGCGATCGTGATGGCCGGAACGATCAAACGGCCGAATCGTCTCTTTTTATGATGTCTGGTCCACATGCCGCAGAGAAGCCTTAAAACGCATAACGTGATTCTGAGACTAAGCCGGATTGTTTAACTATCCGTTGACCTTAATTTCCGTTCGGCAGATGAGCATGAAAAAAGCCCGCCGGAGGGCGGGCTGGATTTGCCGGGAGACCCGCCCCTCTCCGCAGTCATCCTCGCCCTTGAGGCGAGGATCCATAAGCGGACCGGAGTGGATCCTCGGGTCGAGCCCGAGGATGACGTCTCATATGTTGATAGGCACTTCACCCACCTTAGCCCGCCAGACAGCGGGCCACGTATCCAAACCCGAACGCGAAATTACCCGCGCAGGATCGAACGGCCGGCGTAAGCGGCCTGCGGGCCCAGCATTTCCTCGATGCGGATCAGCTGGTTGTACTTTGCGAGCCGGTCGGAACGGGCGAGCGAACCGGTCTTGATCTGACCGCAGTTCGTGGCGACCGCGAGATCGGCGATGGTGGAATCTTCGGTTTCGCCCGAACGATGCGACATGACGGCGGTGTAACCGGCCTTGTGCGCTGTCTCAACCGCATCCAGCGTCTCGGAAAGCGAACCGATCTGGTTGACCTTGACGAGGATGGAGTTTGCAACGCCCATCTTGATGCCGTCGCGCAGACGCGCGGAGTTGGTGACGAAGAGATCGTCGCCGACGAGCTGGCACTTGTTGCCGACGAGATCGGTCAGCGTCTTCCAGCCTTCCCAGTCGTCTTCGGCCATGCCGTCTTCGATGGAAATGATCGGATACTTGGCGACGAGTTCCGCCAGATATTCCGCCATTGCGCCCGGCTCCAGCGTACGGCCTTCGCCTTCCAGAACGTATTTTCCGTCCTTGAAGAATTCGGTCGAGGCACAGTCGAGACCGACGAACATGTCGTCGCCCGGACGGTAACCGGCCTTTTCAATCGACTTCATGATGAAATCGAGCGCAGCCGGCGCGCTTTCGAGACCCGGTGCGAAACCGCCCTCGTCGCCGACATTGGTGTTGTGACCCTGTGCCGCCAGTTCTTTCTTCAGCGTATGGAACACTTCCGAACCCATACGCACGGCTTCGCGGATGTTTTCCGCGCCGACCGGCAGGATCATGAATTCCTGGAAGTCGATGGGGTTATCGGCATGCGCGCCGCCATTGATGATGTTCATCATCGGAACCGGCAGCAGATGCGCGTTCGGACCGCCGACATAACGGTAAAGCGGCAGGCCGGAAGCTTCGGCGGCAGCCTTGGCGACGGCAAGCGACACGCCGAGGATGGCGTTGGCGCCGATGCGCGACTTGTTCGGCGTGCCGTCGAGCACGATCATCGTCTGGTCGATCTGGATCTGGTTTTCAGCGTCGAAACCGCCGATGGCGTCGAAGATTTCCGTATTGACGGCTTCAACGGCCTTTTCCACGCCCTTGCCGAGATAACGCTTGCCGCCATCGCGCAGCTCGACCGCCTCATGCGCGCCGGTGGAGGCGCCCGACGGAACGGCCGCACGGCCCATGGAGCCGTCTTCGAGATAGACATCGACTTCAACGGTCGGGTTGCCGCGGCTGTCGAGAATTTCGCGCGCGATGATATCGGTAATGGCAGTCATGGTCTCTCCCTTGGGAATGGAACAGATATTTTCCGTCGCCTGTCTTAGACGATGGCGAAGAAATTACAATGACGGCAGGCCGTAGAAAGGGAACCAACCATGTTCGGGCCGTCAGAAGGCGCATTGTCCGGGTCCTCATGGGTCTCGATGAAGAGGCCTGCGACACCAACGGCGACAGCTGCGCGAGACAGCGTTTCGACAAATTCCCGCTGACCGCCGGTGGAACCGCCCTGCCCGCCCGGCTGCTGCACCGAGTGGGTGGCGTCGAAGACAACAGGTGCGCCGAGGGATGCCATGATCGGCAGAGAACGCATGTCGGAGACCAGCGTATTGTAGCCGAAGGACGCGCCGCGTTCGCACAGCAGCACATTGGGGTTGCCGCTTTCATTCAGTTTGGCGAGCACGTTCTTCATGTCCCATGGCGCCAGGAACTGGCCTTTCTTGACATTGATGACACGGCCGGTTTTTGCGGCGGCAACGAGAAGATCGGTCTGACGGCTGAGGAAGGCCGGGATCTGCAGCACATCCACCACTTCGGAAACGATGGCGCACTGTTCTTCGGTGTGAATGTCGGTCAGGACCGGAAAGCCGAATTCCTTCTTGAGATCGGCAAATATCTGCATGGCACTGTCCAGACCGATGCCACGCTTGCCGGAAAGCGAGGTGCGGTTCGCCTTGTCGAAGGATGACTTGTAAACGAGGCCGATTCCGAGCCCGTCACAAAGCTCCTTCAAGAC
>QFOL01000256.1:0-311 GCA_003241215.1 Agrobacterium fabrum | reverse complement strand
TGGCGCCCTGGCCGGCGGTGACTTTGAGATTGTTCGTGACGCTCATCTTTTTTCCTCGAAGGCGAAATCGACGCCCTGTCCGGGTGCTGCGGGCACCACGAGACGGCCGCCCGCTTCTGCGCTGGACACGCCATTAGCAGCAAGTACCGTCGCTGTCACGGCAAGATCGTCAACGGAAAAGACGACGCCCATGCCGCCCAGGCCCTCACCGTTTTTTCCCGTAGCCTTCGGGTCGACGCCAGAAAGGGCGGGTCTTTCACTCAGCCTCACCCTTGCATTGCCGGTTTCGAAAACGACATCTCCATCCGGAG
>QFOL01000255.1 GCA_003241215.1 Agrobacterium fabrum | reverse complement strand
TACAGACCGGACGCGATTGCACCATTGCAGGCGGCGCAAGCGTTCTTGCCGCGCTCATCGGTAATAATGTGATTATCCATAATGGCGCGCGCATCGGCCAGGACGGTTTCGGTTATGCGCCCGGTCCGCGCGGCATGCTGAAGATCGTGCAGATCGGCCGGGTCATCATTCAGGACAATGTCGAGATTGGCGCCAACACCACGATCGATCGCGGCACCATGGATGACACGGTCATCGGCGAAGGCACCAAGATCGACAATCAGGTGCAGATCGGCCACAACGTCCGCATCGGCCGCCATTGCGGCATCGTCAGCAAGGTCGGCATTGCGGGCAGCACCCGCATCGGCGACGGTGTGATGATTGGCGGCGCGGCCGGTATCAATGGCCATATCAACATTGGCGACGGCGTACAGATCGCGGCGATGAGCGGTGTTGTGGCGGACGTGCCGGCAGGCGCCCGTTATGGCGGCACGCCCGCGCGTCCGATGAAATATTTCCTGCGCGACATGGCCGAAATTCTGGCGCGCGCTGAAGGGCGTGATAAAAAAACAGGAGAGAAAAACAATGACTGAAGAAACGAAGACGACGCTGGGCGCGGCTGACATTCTGGAAGTCATGAAGCTTCTGCCGCATCGTTACCCATTTCTGCTGATCGACAAGATCATCGAGATCGACGGTAACAACTCGGCGATTGGCATCAAGAACGTCACGGTCAACGAGCCGCATTTCACCGGCCATTTCCCGGACCGGCCAATCATGCCGGGCGTTCTGATCGTCGAAGCCATGGCCCAGACGGCGGGCGCGATCTGCGCTCGCAGCCAGGGCGAGGGCGGTCATCTGGTTTACTTCATGACCATCGACAATGCGCGTTTCCGCAAGCCCGTGATCCCCGGCGACCGTCTGGAAATCCATGTCGTCAAGCAGCGCCAGCGCGGCAATGTCTTTAAATTTCATTGCGAGGCGAAGGTGGACGGCGCGCTGGTGGCGGAGGCCGATGTCGGCGCGATGATGATCCCCGAGGACCAGCAATGAGCACGATTGCCGCCTCGGCCAGAATTCATCCGACGGCCGTGATCGAAGACGGCGCGGTGATCGGTGAAAACGTCGTCATCGGTGCGCTGAGCTATGTCGGCGCAAAAGTCACGCTGCATGACGATGTCCAGCTGCACAATCACGCCGTTGTTTCCGGCCTGACGGTCATCGGCCGCGGGTCGGTCGTCCATCCCATGGCGGTCATCGGCGGCACGCCGCAGGCGGTTCGCCACGACGGTTCGGAGACGACGCTGGAGATCGGCGAGCGCTGCATCATGCGCGAAGGCGTGACGATGAATGCCGGCAGTTCCGACGGTAGCAGCAAGACCATTATCGGTAACGACAATCTTTTCCTTGCCAACTCGCATGTGGCACATGATTGCCGTCTTGGCAGCCATATCGTCCTGTCCAACAATGTGATGCTGGCGGGTCATGTCACCATCGAGGATCGCGCCATCCTGGGTGGCGGCTGCGCCGTGCACCAGTTCACCCGCATCGGCCGTCAGGCATTCATCGGCGGGCTGTCGGCGGTCAATTACGACGTTATTCCCTATGGCATGCTGAACGGTAATCCCGGCATTCTCGGCGGTCTCAACGTCGTCGGCATGACGCGCGCCGGTATCGAGCGCGCCGATATCCATAAGGTCAGGCGCATCTACAAGCAGATTTTCGAGGCAGAAGGCACGATCCGCGGCAATGCGGCGGCAATCGACCGTAACGACTATCTGGATTGCCCACAGGCGCTTGAAATCATCGATTTCATCGGTGCGGACAGCGATCGCGCGATCTCGTCACCCAACCGGGGCAAGTGAGCCGTGACAGGCGGCGGGCGTCTCGCCATTGTGGCCGGTAGCGGCCAGCTGCCGCTTTATGTGGCGACCGCCGCCCGTGAGATGGGTGAAGACCCCTTCATTGTTCGGCTGCGCGACGATTCCCGTTTCGACTGGAGCGGTTTCGACAACGCCGTCATCAGTGTCGGTGATGTCGCGGGCCTCGGTCGCCTGCTGCGTGAAAATCAGGTAGATCGCGTCGTGCTGTCCGGCGCCGTTGCGCGGCGGCCGGAATGGCGGGAAATCCGCCCCACGGTCGGTATCCTGCTCAAACTGCCGTCCATCGTCAGAACGCTGCTGTCGAGCGGCGACGACGCCGTTCTGCAGATGGTCATCAAGATTATCGGCACGCTCGGCGCAAAAGTCATCGGCGCGCACGAGATCGCGCCGGGCCTGTTGGCGACGACCGGTGTTTTCGGCGCGCAGAAGCCCGCCGAAGAAGACCTGAAGGATATTCGTAAGGCGGCCGAGGCGGCACTCGCACTCGGCAAGCTCGATGTCGGGCAGGGGGCGGTCTCCGTCGGTGGCCGTATCGTCGCGCTTGAGGGTGTCGAGGGTACGGATGGCATGCTGGCGCGTGTCGCGGCGCTGCGGGCCGAAGGCCGCATCTCGCCCCGCCGCAGGGGTGTGCTGGTCAAGCTGTGCAAACCCCAGCAGGATGTGCGCGCCGACCTGCCGACAATCGGCATGGAGACCGTCGAAAATGCCCGGAAAGCCGGGCTGGCGGGCATCGCCGTCGAGGCCGGTCGGGCGCTGGTGCTCGATCGCGACGCGATGTTGAAAGCCGCCGATGCTGCGGGCATATTCGTCTGCGGTATCGATACGTCACTCGGCGGAGACATGGTTGGCGGAGACATGATCGGATGACAGCGGCATTAAAGGTTGCGGTTATCGCCGGAGAAGTTTCCGGTGATCTTCTGGGTGCGGATCTCATCCGCTCGCTCAAGGCCCAATATCCGGGCCCCATCGAGCTGTTGGGTGTCGGCGGCGAGGCGCTGGAGGCGCAGGGGCTGGTTTCGCTGTTCGACTACTCCGAACTCTCCATCATGGGCTTCACACAGGTTCTCAAAAAGCTGCCGAAGCTCATTGCGCGGATCAACCAGACGGCAGCGGCTATCGCAGCAGCAAAACCGGATGTTCTGCTGATCATCGACAGTCCGGATTTCACCCATCGTGTGGCCAAGAAAGTTCGTCGGCAATTGCCGCAGCTGCCGGTCGTCAATTATGTCTGCCCCAGCGTCTGGGCATGGAAGGAGTATCGCGCGGTGGCGATGCTCTCCTATGTCGATCACGTCCTCGCCCTGCTACCTTTCGAGCCGGAGGCAATGCGGCGTCTCGGCGGCCCGCCGACGAGCTTTGTCGGCCATCGTCTCAGTGTTGATGCCGATGTGCTGGCGGTGCGGCAGAAGCGCGCCGCGCGGCTGCTTCCAGCCGACGGTCAGCCGAAAACCATTCTTCTCCTGCCGGGCTCGCGTTCCACCGAAACGACGCGGCTGATGGAGCCGTTTCAGGAGGCCGCGAAGGCCTTTGTGGAGCGCAACGGCCCGACGCGGTTTCTGTTGCCGACCGTGCCACGTCAGGAAAACCGCATTCGTGAGATGGCGGCGTCATGGCCGGAGGATATAAGGCCGGAAATCGGCGCGGACGCTGCCTTCAAATGGAATGCCTTTGCCGAGGCCGATGCGGCTATTGCCGCATCTGGCACCGTCATTCTCGAACTCGCGCTCGCCGGCGTGCCGACGATCTCCGTCTATAAGACCGACTGGATTTTCACCATGCTCAGCAAGCGGGTGAAAACCTGGACTGGCGCCCTGCCGAACCTGATTGCCGATTACGCCCTCGTGCCGGAATATTTCAACGAGGTGGTCAGGGCAGGCTCTATGCTGCGCTGGGCCGAGCGCCTGTCTTCCGACACGATCGAAAGGCGGGCGATGCTGGAAGGTTATGCGCTGGTACAGCAGCGTTTGCACACGGATGTGCCTCCGGGCGAAACCGGCGCGGCTATTCTTCTCGATGTCCTGAAGAGCAAAAATACCGCTTCGATGTAACCCGTTCATCCACGGCTTTACCTAGAGATCCCCTCGGCGCTCGATACCGAGCCGGTCACGGAAGTGCCGGCCGCCACGCGTGGTTTGGGCGCCGAAGACATGACGCTGCTGATAATGATGCCTGCAATGAAATTTGTGTGCGCCGTCTGCTTGCGAGTCGTCTTCCTTCTGAAGGAAGGGAGCACCAAATCGGCCCGCTGCAAGAAGTCCTCGGCAATCCACCAACCGAAACTCAAGCAGGTCTCCGGCGTTGTGGCGCATCCCCGATCGCTCCGCGCACATCACAAAAAAGGCCGGCGGATGAAACCCGCCGGCCTTCTTGTTAGATGGCTTTTCAGCTTAACGCTTGGAGACCGGAACGTAGTCGCGCTTGCCGGCGCCCGTGTAGAGCTGGCGCGGACGGCCGATGCGCTGCTGCGGGTCTTCGATCATTTCGTTCCACTGAGCGATCCAGCCGACGGTGCGGGCGAGTGCGAAGAGAACGGTGAACATGGTCGTGGGGAAGCCGAGCGCCTTCAGCGTGATGCCCGAATAGAAGTCGACATTCGGATAAAGCTTCTTTTCGACGAAATAGGGGTCGGAAAGGGCGATCTTTTCCAGTTCCAGTGCGACCTGCATGATCGGATCGTCGGAATTGCCGGTGGCTTCCAGCACTTCATACATCGTCTTCTGCATGATCTTGGCGCGCGGATCGTAGTTCTTGTAGACGCGGTGGCCAAAGCCCATCAGACGGAACGGATCGTTCTTGTCCTTGGCGCGGGCGATATATTCCGGAATACGGTCAACCGAGCCGATTTCGTTGAGCATGTTGAGCGCCGCTTCGTTGGCGCCGCCGTGAGCCGGGCCCCAGAGGCAGGCGATGCCAGCCGCGATACAGGCGAACGGGTTGGCGCCGGAAGAACCGGCAAGACGTACCGTGGAGGTGGAGGCGTTCTGCTCATGGTCGGCATGCAGGATGAAGATGCGGTCCATGGCGCGGGCCAGAACCGGATCGACCTTGTATTCCTCGCAGGGCACGGCAAAGCACATGTGCAGGAAGTTGGAGGCGTAGTCGAGATCGTTCTTCGGGTAAACGAAGGGCTGGCCGATATGGTACTTGTAGGCCATGGCGGCGATCGTCGGCATCTTGGCGATCATGCGCAGCGAAGCGACCATGCGCTGATGCGGATCGGTGATGTCGGTCGAGTCGTGGTAGAAGGCCGAGAGCGCGCCGACCGTACCGCACATGACGGCCATCGGATGCGCATCGCGACGATAGCCGGTGAAGAAGCGGCTCATCTGTTCATGCACCATGGTGTGGCGCGTGACGCGGGTGTCGAAATCCTTCTTCTGCGCAGCGGTCGGCAGTTCGCCGTAAAGCAGCAGGTAGCAGGTTTCCAGGAAGTCGCCCTGTTCGGCAAGCTGCTCGATGGGGAAGCCACGATGCAGGAGAACGCCCTCGTCACCGTCAATATAGGTGATCTTGGATTCGCAGGAGGCCGTCGACGTGAAACCCGGGTCGTAGGTGAAGGAGCCCGTGTGTTTATACAGCGTGCCGATATCGACGACGCTTGGCCCGATCGTGCCTTCCCTGACCGGGAGTTCGACCTGCTTGTCGCCAAGTGTCACTGTAGCGCTTTTTTCCGTCATACTGATCCTCCGAAAACATGCGGGTGGGGGCGTTGAGACACGCCCCGCGGTTAAGCGTCTA
>QFOL01000254.1 GCA_003241215.1 Agrobacterium fabrum | reverse complement strand
TCAGCATGTTGACGCGCACGCCGATGGTCTCGGCAATGCCGGCATAATACATATATTCGTCCCAGCGATCCTTGGTGCGGGCGAGACGGATGTTGGACACCTTGGAGAAGCCGACATTCATGCCGGTCTCTTCCTGAAGCTCCTCATAGAACTTGACGGAATATTTGTGAATCTGGCCGACCGAATAGCTCATGTTGAACAGCGGCAGAAGCCCGGCCGCGTGCCAGGTGGAACCGGAGGTGAGCTCCTTGCGCTCGATGAGAACGCTGTCGCTCCAGCCCTTCCTGGCAAGATGATAAAGCGTCGAAACGCCAACGACGCCACCACCGATCACCACCGCCCGTGCATGTGTCTTCATTTACAGAACCCCTGAAAAGCGCCGGCCTCGCCTTATTCCGCCGACATTTGGATGGGAGGAATATGAAGCGCGCGGTCGCCGTTCAGCCGCCTGATTGCGACATGGCCATAGGGTGCTGCGACAGGGAAGAAATTGCCGCCATCGCATGGGCTTTCGTATTGCCGCCGCCTCCCGCAGAGGCGGCCGCAACGATGTCGAGAAATATCCAGCCGGAACAGGACGGGGATTGCGACCCGCCGCCAAAAGACAGGCCACCGGCCAAACCTGCCGATTATCGGTTCTGAAGCTGCATTTGCAGCCCCCGCACATCCGGGCCGTCCAGTTTTAATCCCTTGAGGACATCATTGCCGGGAACGATGATCGAGTCCTTGAAGACAGGACCACCCGGCAGATTGTGTATCCCGCCACCCCCACCGGGCGGCGGCGGCGGCGGTGGATAACCACCCCCGCCACAAGGCGGAATGCGATAGATACAATCAGCGGTGAATTGCTCAATGCCCCCTGCGGTCACAGACGGGCGAACGACATCCTGCGCACCTGCCACAATCGGGAAAAACAATCCGAAGAAAAAAATGCCCCATCTCATTTCGCAACCTCCTGCGAAGACGCACAGATCCTGGCGCGGTCCCTCACATCCTTGCCGGCAGCCGCCTTTGCTGCCGCATCCAGCCAGGCAGGCGTGCTGTTGCGCATGCCGATGGAAACGCTGTTGAAGCCTATGACCAGCGGGCGCGCAAATTGACGATCGGAAAACAGGCCGGAGCTGTTCGTGCTGTGAATGGTATTGTCATTGCCGGCCATGTCATTGGCCACGGGCTGTTTGCCCTGCGGCGCGCTGGTCGCTGCCGCGGCGGCATCGGATGGACCCTTTTCGGGGTCTCCCCTGTTACCCCCCGCATCCAGAAAAGCCGAGCGGCCCCGACCGTTGGTCACCTTGACGCCGCGGGTCAGAAACGCCTGGCGCACAACCAGCAGACGGATATCGTAGATATAACGCGGGCCACAATCCTTGGTCTCCGCGGTTCTCAAAATGTCGCGGCTGAGAATATAGGACAGTTTTTCGCGAAGATATTCATCGGCACAATAAACCTTGGTATCTTGATCATTGCAGAACGTCATCAGCGCATTTTGCGCGTGGAAGGGATTGATCGCGTAGGTCTGAACATTCTGAAGTTCGATTTCCTCGACATCCGCCCGTGCGCCGCCGAAAGCGATGTTGCGAAGAAGCCCCGCCATGCCTTCCTTGCGCTCTATCTTGATGACGGGAAAAAGCGCGTCCTTCACCTGCAGGCCCGAGGTGGTTCCATCCGCCGCAACCTCCGCACGGGGTTGGGCGACCGAGAGCGTCTTCTTGTCCTCCAGCCAGGTGCTGTCGCCGAAATAGGGCGCCTCCGACTTCACCCCGAGATAACCCCGCAAATTCGGTATCTGCGTGATCTTGACGTAACGGCCAATGAAGGATTCGCTCTGCAGATCGGCAGGTAAGGATTTGAATTTGTGGCCTGAATCGACAATTTCGGCGATGATGTCTCCCACATAGATATCCTCCTGCGGCGGATAGACCGGTTCGATACCCAGCCGGCGGATGGATTCGTTCCAGCGCCTCGGCAGGTAATCGTCGGTCACATCCGTCTCTCCCATCAGGAAAAACAGACCCGCCGAGCCGATGACGATACCCGCCGTCAGAAGAGACAGCCTGGCGGCATGGGGCCGCAGCCGCGTCCAGATACCTTTCAGCCTTTCCCGGAAAGAGGTTTTCGCCGAAGCCGAGCCCGGAGGCTGGGCAGGCTGGGCAGGCTGGGCAGGCTGGGCAGGCTGGGCAGGCTGGGCAGGCTGGGCAGGCCCTGCATTATCATCGACTGGATCCGGCATTTGAACCCCGACAGAAAAATAAACTAAACAATAACCACAATATATCAACTTGCAGTTTATATAACAATACAGTCTTAACGGGTATTTTTATGATATTTTCTTGACGAAAGCCGGAATATCCGGCCTTCATCCAGTAAAGTCTTGCCCGGGCGTCTCGATCTTTCACCGCGACGAAATCGGGCGCGGGAAGAACCCGCGCCCGAAAGATACGGCCTCTTTGCCGCAGGAATTGCGGTGCTCCGTCAATTGTCCTTGCCGGTCGCCTTTGCCGCGGGTTTCGGCTCGGCAGCCGTCTTTTCGCCCGCCTTGCCGGCATCCTTTTCCGGAGCTGCCGCCGTCGCGGGCGATGCCGCTCCCGTATGCGACACCACCGCCTTTTCGCCCTCCTCCGCAAGCAGCGCCGCCAGCATCTGCGGGTTGGCGTCGCCTTCCATGTGGATATTGAGGTTGCGCTGCGGGAACGGGATGTCTATCCCCTCCTCCCGGAAGCGGTGGAGGATCGCGATCCGGAGAGCGTTTTTCACGCCGAGCCCGTTCGACAGGTCGGCGAGATGGAAGCGCAATTCGAAATCCAGCGAGAAATCGCCGAACCGCAGGAATTCCACATGCGGCTCGGGATTGCGCAGC
Source organism: Agrobacterium fabrum (assembly GCA_003241215.1). Lineage (GTDB taxonomy): Bacteria > Pseudomonadota > Alphaproteobacteria > Rhizobiales > Rhizobiaceae > Agrobacterium > Agrobacterium fabrum_A. Next base: position 2,755 of record QFOL01000254.1, on the reverse strand, counting down.
ACCGACGGCTGGGCGCGCACCAGTTCCAGCAGAATATCCATGACCTTCTGCGGATCGGAATCGTAGGAGACGGAAACGGGAATTTCCGCCCGCATGATACGGTTGCGGTGTGTCCAGTTGCCAACGGAAGAATTGATGAATTCCGAATTCGGCACGATGATCGACTGACCGCGGAAGGTCTCGATCTCGGTGGCGCGCACCGAAAGCCGCTTGACGGTGCCTTCCGTCGTGCCTGTCACCACCCAGTCCCCCACCTTGAAGGGGCGTTCGACCAGCAGGATGAGGCCGGAGACGAAGTTGGAGACGATGTTCTGCAGGCCGAAACCGATACCGACCGAAAGGGCCGAAGCCACCAGCGCCAGGCTGGAGAGGTTGAGACCGGCGGAAGAAACGCCGAAGATGGCCGCCACCGCGATACCGAGATAACCGATACCGGTCTTGACCGAGTTGCGCACCCCGGCATCCACCTGGCCGCGCGCCATGACGTTATTGTCCAGCCACTTCTGGAACCAGCGGGTGATGATGTAACCGATGGCGAAGACAAGGACGCCGCCGAAAAGGCCGATCAGCGAAATGGAGGCATTGCCGACGGTGATGCCCGTCAGGAGACGATAGGCCCAGCTTTCGATGTCGCCCGGCTGGAAACCCCAGGAAAACAGGATGAGCGGCACGCCGAAGGCAAGCGCGACGGCATAGATGCCGAGCCCCGCGGCAAGACCGGCCTGATCGAGCGCCACCACGCCAAGCCCGAAACGCCGCGCGAGATAACGGCCGGCAAGGGATTCCGCAAAGGCGCCCTGCCGCGAGATCGCCTTGCCCGAGAGAATGCCGATATACATCGTCGCCAGCACCGCGCCGGTGGCGACGATCTGCGTGGCAAGGAAGCGCGCCAGCCCGACATATCCGGTCAGGCAGGCGCCGATGAGGACGAGACCGCCCACCCGCAGCAGGATGACCAGCCAGCGCGGCAGGCGCTGGTTGCCGGTCTCGTAATCCTGCCCCTCGCCGATCACCGGCCGCAGGAACGACACTGTCAGCAGGATAAGGCCGATGATGATCGAGGCGACGAAGCTTTTGGCAACAGTGACGATCAGCGGCGAATAAAGCGTCTCGCTGATCGCGCCGAACAGGTAATCGAGCCCGTTGACGAGCGCCATCAGCAGCACCGCCGAGGACAGCGTGTGCGCACCGCGATTGGAAACCTTGAGCAGGCGCCATTCCGGCTGCGTCGGCGCGAAGATCGCATAGCTCAGCCGCGACACGAAATAAACGAAGCCGGTGACCGCCATGGCGCCGAACAGGATCGGCGCGATATCGGACCGCAGCACATTGAAATTATCGAGGAAGAACGCCGATGTGACCAGGAACAGGAACAACGACAGCGACTGCACCATGGTCGACCAGAAGGCCACCGAAAGCCGTCGCAGATAGGAAGGCTCGCCCGTAAACGCCCGCCGGTCCATGCGGCTGCCAAAAAAACGGTAACCCACCACAAGAAACAGCAGCCCCGCCATGATCGACAGCGACACGGCCCCGAACATCGGCAGGCGCTTGTAACTCCAGACGAAACTCACCCAGCTGCTGAAAGCGTTGTTGAGGTTGGTCAATTCGGTCAGAAAGGCGGAGGACGCATCGCCCAGCGTCTGCGCCGAAACTTCCGTGCGCTTGAACAGCGTGGCGGCGAAAAGCGCCCGGCGAACGGCGGTGATATTGTTGGAGATCTGCGCGGCGTTGGTGGCCGTGCTCTCCATCTCGCCGGCAATCGCATTCACCTCGGCCCGTTCCGCCGTCAGCCGGTTTCGCTCCTCCGTCACCATGCTCGCTTCCGGCGGCTGGTCATCCGCCGGCGGCGCGCCGAGAGCGTCCAGCCGGGTCTTGATCTGGTCGAGACGGGTGCGCAGCTTGGTGTTGGCGGCGGTTGCATCGGCGGCGATGGTATCGGCGCGGCCCTTCAGGTCCACAAGCTGCACATCGTCGCTGCCGCCCGCTTCCACCTGCCTGGCGATCGCCGCGACATCGGCCTTCCATTTCTCCAGCTCCGTCCTTGCCTGTTCGACGGTCGAAACCTGGATCGCCACCGGTGCGGGCGGCGTGCCCTGCTGCGCCGAGGCCGGCATCGCCGACAGAAGGCCGCCGAACAGGCACAGCACCATGGCCATCATCGCGGCCATGGCAGTCCTTCGCCGCCGATCCGGCGCCAGCCCATCGAACATCCGCATGCCATCCATCCATCCGCCGAACATCAACCGCACATCCATGCCTTTCGTCTCATTGCGTCGCATCAGGCTATTTAGCGCCTGCCGCGCGGAAAACCACCCGCATGAAGCGAGGTTTTCAGGAGTTTGCCTTGCTTTTCACCACGAGAATCATCACCTTTGATATGCAGCAACATGGGAGGAAATCATGGAATCTGCTGGCATTGGCTGGATCGCAGCCATCATCATCGGTGGTGTCGCCGGGTGGCTCGCCGAACAATTCATGAAAAGCAATATGGGTGTTTTCATGAACATCCTTCTTGGAATCGTCGGCGCGATCGTCGCCAACGCCATCCTATCGGTGTTTGGAATCGTTTTGACCGGCTGGCTCGGTTACCTCATCGCCGGCTTCATCGGCGCCTGCATCCTCATCCTTGTCGGTCGGGCTTTCAGGCGTGGATGAATAAAGGCAAAAATCCGTAAAACCCCGGATTTCCAGACTTTTCCAGCGCGGCTGAAATTTTTTCGTCACAAAAATCGAAGAAATTTCATTTCCGCGC
>QFOL01000253.1 GCA_003241215.1 Agrobacterium fabrum | reverse complement strand
CGATGGAAGAAACAATACCGAGGCCGGTGACAACAACTCGTCTCATGAAAGGGACCTTTTCTTAAGATTTCGGCTGGACGACCGAAGCCGCCCGGCGTTTGTCAGGACTATTCCGTCTGCCTCAGGCAGCCTTTTCCTTCGACAGGCCTACGCGCAGGTCTGTCGCCTGATAAATGGTTTCGCCGTCCGCCTTCAGCCAGCCGTCGGCGGTGCCAAGCACCAGACGCCCGCGCATCACGCGCTTGAAATCAATACCATATTGAAGGAGCTTCGTGTGAGGGCGAACCATGCCCTTGAACTTCACTTCGCCGGTGGAAAGCGCCATGCCGCGGCCTTCTTCGCCCAGCCAGCCGAGGAAGAAACCGGTCAGCTGCCACATGCCGTCGAGGCCGAGGCAGCCCGGCATGATCGGGTTGCCCTGAAAGTGGCAGGGGAAATACCAGTCATCGGGGCTGACATCGTATTCGGCGCGGATGAAACCCTTGTCGAAAGCGCCGCCCGTCTCGGAAATTTCGGTAATGCGGTGAACCATGAGCATGGGGGGCAACGGGAGCTGTGCATTTCCCGGGCCGAACAGTTCGCCGCGACCGCAGGACAGGATCTCCTCGTAATTGTAACTTGATTGCCTCGTTGCCATACCGCTTTCACTTCCCCAGTTACTGGTGTTGATCGACTTCACTAGAGCAAGTTAGGTTCAAAATGAAGCGCTGCAAGGGCAGAGGCCGCTTCGGCCTCATTCTTTGTCTTCGAACCTTCTTTGCAGAAGTCATTACCTCAATATGCCGTCCGCATACAGGAACCATCCGGCAGGAACCAGAGGAAATTTGCAGGAATGGCCGGTTTGCCGCCATTTGCCGCGCCTAAGCCACGCCGAAACTATTGAAAGCACTCGCCGCAAAAGATATATGCTAATGCAATTGGTAAGTTTCATACCTCTGTTTTGGAATGGGATTGCATGGCATTTGACGCCACATTGGATATCGGAACGAGGCTGCGGCGCTCGGGGCTGCGGCCCACGCGCCAGCGTGTGGCTTTGGGCGATCTTCTGTTCGCAAAGGGCGATCGCCACCTGACGGTCGAGGAACTGCATGACGAGGCGGTTACCGCCGGTGTGCCCGTTTCTCTCGCCACGGTCTACAATACGCTGCACCAGTTCACCGAAGCCGGCCTGATCCGTGTTCTCGCGGTGGAAGGTGCACGCACCTATTTCGATACAAACGTGTCGGATCACCATCACTTTTTCGTGGAGGGCGAGAACGAGGTTCTCGATATCCCCGTCAACAATCTCCAGATCGACAATCTGCCGGAAGCGCCCGAGGGCATGGAAATCGCCCATGTCGACGTGGTCATCCGCCTTCGCCGCAAGCGCGGCTGAAGCTTCTTTTGCCCGATGACGGATGTGAGAATGGCGCCCGTGGGCGCCACTTCTATTTCACTTCATGACATCTTCCGGCCGTCTGCCCGGCTTGGCCTTGTAGGGCGGGAACGTCCAGCCGAATATCAGCGCGCCGGACCGGATGCCGAAGGCCGTCAGCACGCCGGCGGCTGATGCGGCATAAAGCGGCGCGCCGAGGAAATAGACGACAATGAAGGTGGAAGAGCCCAGGAGCGCGCAGGTGATGTAGATCTCCGGCCGCAGCAATACGGAGGGCTCTCCGGCGAGAATATCGCGCAGCACACCGCCGAATGTCGCCGTCAGAACGCCGGTGACGATGGCGACGGTCGCGGAGCCGCTGGCGGCCAGACCCTTGGCTGCGCCCATGACGCAATAGGCGGAAAGGCCGAGCGCGTCGAGCCAGATCAATACCCGGTAACGGGATTCAAAAAGATGCGCGGTGAAGAACAGCAGGACCGCAACCGAGACGCAGACAAGAATATAGGTGGGGTTTATCACCCAGAACACCGGTGTTCTGCCCAGCACGAGATCGCGCACCGTGCCGCCGCCGATGCCGGTTGCGGCTGCAAAAAAAAGGAAGCCGATCAGGTCGAGCTGCTTGCGCGAGGCGGCCAGCGCCCCTGTTGCCGCAAAGATTGCGACACCGGCATAATCGAGAAAACCAAGAAGCGTCATGAAAAGGTCCCCCCGGAAATACGTGCTGCGAACACGTCAGTGTCGCGCAAGCACTAAACTCTAGGCTGGCCGCCCGGATGATCGCAACATCCATAACCGAAACGGATGCAAAGGAAAATGCCGTGCGAATCGCTCTCGTTGCCGCTCTTCAGGCGCTGGTTCTCTTGATGTTTCCGGTGGCGCTCTCGGCACAGCAGCAGCTGGTGAACGACCCGGAGATCTATGAGAAGGACCATTTCCGCAACGAGTGCAAGGTGGCGGCCTTCGGCGATGATTTTGTCACGCGGCTGGATATCAACAATGATGGTCTGATGGACGCCGTCGTCAATCACGGTGTTCTGGATTGCGATGGCGAAAAGGGCCGCAGCTGCGACGACGAGGGTTGCCCCTACAATTTCTACGTCCAGGTGAAAGAGGGCGGTTACCTGATGATCGCGACGGCCCGGATCTACGGCTACGATTTCATCAAGCGGTTCGGCAACATGGTCTTCGTGCTGAAGATGCATCCGCGCTATTGCGAGCGTACGGATAAGGAACCCTGCCTGATGACGGTGCGGGTGCGCGGTACGAAATTCGTCACCATCTCGCGAAAGTGACGACGCGTATGCTCACGGCGCGATACGCCGGATTTTGACTCTCTGATTATAGCGCTGTCGAAGCGAGCGCGGAATGACGAGGGTGGCGATGGCGACGGCGAAAACGGCTGCCGCAACCACCCAGAGTGCATTGGACTGCAGCGTGGCGCCAAGAACGGCGCCGCAGATCGCGCCGCTGATCATGCCGAGCCAGGGCACGATCTGGATGCCCCAGTCGAGGCTCCGGTCGCCGAGAAGAAAACGGCCGATGCCGCGGCCGAAGCGGGAAAGGGCGCCCGTCACATAGGTGAGCCCGATCGGCAGCCCCTCAATGTGCTCGACGGCGGCGTTGACCATGCCCATTGCGAACACGACGAGGTAGAACTGCGCCAGAGCGGAAGTCCCGTCGCCGAGCAGTGCGGCAATCACCATGAGCAATCCCACCGCTGTCAGAACCGCAAAAATGCGCCGGTCGAACTTGTGCGCCACCACGATACCGCCAGCATTGCCCGCCACAAAAGCGACGATGGCGAAAAGCAGTTTCGCGGCATGGGAATAGAGGCCGTCTTCCATCGACATGGCGGCACGCGTGGTATTGCCAGTCATGAAGGATACGAAATCGCCTGAAATATGCAGGCCCACCGCATCCGTCATGCCGGCTATGAAGGAAATGGCGGCAACCAGTGCGATTCCGGTTACGGTGCGCCGTGCCCTGATGATGTTGCGACGTCTCTGTCTGGTCATGGAAAGCTCGATATGGAAAACAGCGGGCGCATACGTGGGCTGCGCCATCCTATGTCTAGAATGCCGGAGGGCCCGTTTGCAATCTTTCCGGAGGCGTTCGGAAGTCTCTATTTTGTCTAGACAAATATAAAATCCCTGCCTACGATGCCCCAAATAAAGCGAAAAACAACATCGCACAAAAATAAATCAAAGGGGTTCAGATCATGAAAAAAACGTGGGTTCTCGCCACCGTTGCAGCGCTTGTTTCATCCGCTTCCGCCTATGCCGAAACGTCCGTCACCATCGGCATGTCCGGCTGGACCGGTTTCGCACCGCTGACACTTGCCAAGCAGGCGGGTATTTTTGAAAAGAACGGCCTGAAGGTCGATATCAAGAAGATACCGCAGGCCAGCCGACATCTGGCCCTTGCATCGGGTGATATCCAGTGCGCTGCCACCACGGTGGAGACCTGGATCGCCTGGAACGCCAATGGCGTGAAATCCACGCAGATTTTCCAGATGGACAAGTCGCACGGCGCTGATGGCATTGCGGTGCGCAGCGATGTTTCCAAGGTCGCGGACCTGAAGGGCAAGACGATTGCCGCATCAGCACCGGGCACCTCGCCCTATTTCTTCCTTGCCTGGATCCTCAAGGAAAACGGTCTGACCCTGAAGGACGTGAAGGTCGTCAACCTTGAGCCGGGTCCGGCTGCACAGGCATTTGTCGCCGGCCAGAACGATGCGGCCATGACCTATGAGCCCTATCTTTCCACTGTGCGCGCCGCGCCCGACAAGGGCAAGATTCTCGCCACGACACTGGATTACCCCGCTGTCATGGATACGTTCGGCTGCACGCCGGACTTCCTCAAGGCCAATCCGCAGGCGGCGAAAGCCCTGGCGGACAGCTATTTCCAGGCTCTCGACCTCATCAAGGCCGACCCTGAAAAGTCCTATGCGACAATGGGGGCGGATGTGAAGCAGAGCGGCGAAGCCTTTGCCGCTTCGGCAAAGTTCCTCGAATGGCAGGACAAGGTCGCCAACCAGAAATTTTTCGAGGGTGAGTTCAAGACCTTTTCCGAAAAATCGGCCGATCTGCTTCTCGAAATCGGCGTGATAAAGTCGAAGCCCGATCTTTCGACGCTCGCGGATACAACTTTCATCAAGTAACCCAAAGGCGGCTGCATTTCCCGCGGGGGAATATTGCCGCCAGAGATAATTTTAGAGCGTCGATTGTGCGTCACGAAAGGCGCTGGCGCTCCGATGGCGCGGCGAAAGTGCCGCGCCGGTTTTGCGGACAGGCGACAGAATGCAACCTCTTCAACCCATCAGGAACAGCACGAGAATTGCTCTCGGCATCCTGTTCTTCGTGCTGTTTTTCTCTGCCTGGGGCTTTGCCACCTTGGGCGGTTTCGTGTCGCCGACCTTTCTGGCCGACCCCATCACCATGCTGAAGGACGGCATCTATCTGCTCACCGATCAGGGTTTTGCCAGCGATATCGGCATGACGATCTGGCGCGTGGTGGGTGGTTTCGTGCTGGCATCGCTCATTGCCGTGCCTGTTGGCATCGCCATGGGAGCCTATAAGCCTATCGAGGCGCTGCTGGAGCCCTTCGTCTCCTTCGCGCGCTATCTGCCGGCTTCCGCCTTTGTGCCGCTCCTCATCCTCTGGGCCGGCATCGGCGAGATGCAGAAGCTGCTTGTCATCTTCATCGGTGCGGTATTCCAGATCATCCTGATGGTGGCCGTGGCCGTCGCCGGCACAAGGCGCGATCTGGTGGAGGCTGCCTATACGCTGGGTGCAAAAGACCGGGGCGTGGTGCGCCGTGTCCTCATTCCAGCCAATGCGCCTGACATTGCCGAAATCCTCCGCCTCGTTCTTGGCTGGGCCTGGACCTATGTCATCGTTGCGGAACTGATCGGCGCTTCCTCGGGCATCGGTTACATGATCATCAACAGCCAGGCGCTGATGGCGACCGGCCAGATCATCTTCGGCATCATCGTCATCGGCATTATCGGCCTTATTTCGGATTTTGCGTTCAAATCGTTGAACCGGAAGCTTTTCGCCTGGAGGCTTGCCTGATGAGCGAACTCGTTATCAAGGGCGTGAGCCGCACGTTTCCGGGCGTTCAAGGCGGGCAGCCGACATTGGCCTTGCAGCCGACTGATCTGGAAATCCCCCGTAACGATTTCGTCACCATCCTCGGCCCATCGGGATGCGGAAAATCGACCCTGCTGCGCATCATCGCCGG
>QFOL01000252.1 GCA_003241215.1 Agrobacterium fabrum | reverse complement strand
ATGGTCGATGACGACATTGCTGAGCTGGGCATGACGCCCGATCTTCACACTCGGCAGTACTACGGCATTCTCAAGGCGGGAGTATGAATTGGCGCGCACACCGGTAAACAGCAGGCTGCGCTGCAGCGACGCACCGGAAATGATGCAGTCGCCGGAGACGACCGAAGACACGGCCGAACCTCGGCGATTTTCATCGTCATGCACGAATTTCGCCGGCGGGGTGATTTCCGCATAGGTCCAGATCGGCCAGGACTTGTCGTAGATATCGAGGTCCGGCACCACATCCGTCAAGTCGATATTGGCCTGCCAGTAGGCATCGATCGTGCCGACGTCGCGCCAGTAGGGACCATGCTCGAAATCCGAACGCACGCAACTATCGGCGAAACGATGGGCGACGGCTTTGCCGTGCTTCACGATATAGGGAATGATGTCCTTGCCGAAGTCGCGGCTGGAAGTCGGGTCGGCGGCGTCGCGGCGCAGCGCTTCCATCAGGAATTTCGTGTGGAAGACATAGATGCCCATGGAAGCGAGCGCCAGGTCTTCATTGCCGGGAATACCGGGCGGGTTGGCCGGTTTTTCGATGAAATCGATGATCTCGTCTTTTTCATTCACATGCATCACGCCAAAGCCCGTCGCATCCATGCGCGGCACTTCAAGGCAGCCGATCGTCACGTCCGCACCGGAATCGACATGCTGCTGCAGCATGTATTCGTAGTCCATTTTATAGATGTGGTCGCCGGCGAGGATGACCATATATTCCGGCGCATAGGGCTCGATGATATCGATGTTCTGGTAAACCGCGTCGGCGGTGCCCTCATACCATTGCGTCTCGGAAACGCGCTGCGAGGCCGGCAGAATGTCGAAGCTCTCGTTACGCTCGGGGCGGAAGAAGTCCCAGCCGCGCTGGAGGTGGCGGATGAGCGAGTGCGCCTTGTATTGGGTGGCGACGCCGATGCGGCGAATGCCGGAATTGAGCGCGTTGGAAAGCGCGAAATCGATGATGCGCGCCTTGCCGCCGAAATAGACGGCGGGTTTCGCCCGGCGGTCCGTCAGTTCCTTCAGGCGGCTTCCTCTGCCGCCCGCGAGGACATAGGCCATTGCATCACATGCCAAAGGCTGAACTCTTTTTTCCGACATGGTGTCCTCCCTCTCTGTCTGTCAGTTTTCCGGTTCGAGCATGATCGTGGCAAGCGGCGGCAGGACGAGCATCGCCCCGATATCGCCGCCGGCATCGACCGCCTGAACGCGTCCGCCATTTCCCTTGCCGCTGCCGCCGTAGATTTCGGCATCGGTGTTGAGAATCTCCCTCCACCGCCCCGCAAGCGGGAGCGGCACATAATAGTTTTCCCGATAGACCGGCGTGAGATTGCAGATGACTGCCACCGGCTTTTCACCCGGCGCCATACGCAGCCAGGCGAAAACGGAATTGTCGTGGTCATCGACCACCAGCCAGCGGAAACCTTCGGGTTCGCAGTCGCGGGCGTGCAAAGCGGGTTTTGAACGGTAGGTGAGGTTGAGATCGCGCACGAGGCGGCGCATGCCCTCATGCATCGGATATTGGCGCAGGTTCCAGTCGAGCGAGCCCTTTTCGCTCCATTCGCTCCATTGTGCGAATTCCTGCCCCATGAACAGCAGCTTCTTGCCGGGATAACCCCACATGAAGGCGTAATAGGAGCGCAGATTGGCGAATTTCTGCCAGTCGTCGCCGGACATCTTGGCGATCAGCGAACCCTTGCCATGCACCACCTCGTCATGGGAAAGCGGCAGCACGAAATTTTCGGTAAAGGCGTAAAGCAGGCCGAAGGTCAGCTCCTGATGGTGGAACTTGCGATGCACCGGCTCGCGCGAGAAATAACTCAGCGTATCGTGCATGAAGCCCATATTCCATTTGAAGCCGAAGCCGAGGCCGCCCTCATGGACGGGCTGGGACACTTTCGGCCAGGAGGTGGATTCCTCGGCAATGGTCATGACGCCCGGATGGGTGCCGTAGACGAGGGAATTCATCTTCTGCAGGAAGCGGACGGATTCGAGATTTTCCCGCCCGCCATATTCGTTGGGGATCCACTCGCCTTCCTTGCGGGAATAATCGAGATAGAGCATCGAGGCGACCGCATCGACGCGCAGGCCGTCGAGATGGAATTTTTCGGCCCAATAAAGCGCATTGTTGATGAGGTAGGACATCACCTCGATGCGGCCGAAATTATAGATGGCCGTGTTCCAGTCGGGATGGAAACCCTGACGCGGATCGGCATGTTCGTAAAGTGCCGTGCCGTCGAACCAGCGCAACCCGTGCTCGTCGGTCGGAAAATGCGCCGGGACCCAGTCGAGGATCACCCCGATGCCGACCTTGTGGGCGCCGTTGACGAAACGCGCAAAGCCCTCCGGATCGCCGAAACGGGCGGATGGCGCATAAAGCCCGGTCGTCTGGTAACCCCAGGAGGGGTCATAGGGATGTTCGGTAATCGGCAGGAACTCGATATGGGTGAAACCCATATCCGTGCAATAGGGAATGAGCTGGGCGGCAAGTTCGTCCCAGCTGAGGAAGGTGCCGTCCTCGCGGCGCTGCCAGGAGCCGGCATGCACTTCGTAAATGCTGATCGGCTGGCGGCGCTGGTCCACCTGCGCCCAATGTTCCCGGTGGGCCTGATCTTCCCATTTCTGGGTGAGTTCCGGCGCGGTGACGGAAGCGTTCTTCGGCCGCAACTCGGCGCGGCGGGCATAGGGGTCGGCCTTCAGCGGTAGAAGCTCGCCGTTTGCGCCGAGGATTTCGAACTTGTAGGCACAGCCGGCATAGACGTCAGGCGCGAAGATTTCCCAGATGCCGGTATCCTTGCGGAAGCGCATGACATGCCGGCGGCCATCCCAATTGTTGAAGTCGCCGACAACGGAAACACGCCGGGCATTGGGCGCCCAGACGGCGAAGTGGAAACCCTCGACGCCCTCGAGCTTCAGCGGATGCGCGCCCATCCTGTCGAAGAGTCGCAGATGCGATCCTTCACGGACGAAATAATCGTCCATGGGGCCGAGAACCGGGCCGAAGCTGTAGGGGTCGGTCACCGCCCATTCGGCATCGTCGCGGCTGGCGCGATACCGCACCGGCTGGCGCTTCGAAAGATCGATCCGGCCTTCAAAAAAGCCGTCCGGATCGACCCGCTTCAATTCGCCCACGAAATTTCCATCCAGCGTCAGGACGGAAACCTCCTCGGCGCCAGGAATGAAACAGCGGGCAGAAAACCCTTCCGGCGTTTCGTGAACGCCGAGAAGGGCAAAGGGGTTGGAATGCAAACCGCTCTTGATCGCCTCGATTTCAGCCTTCGTGATTTCGCCAGTCTTTTTCTCTTCGGCCGAATTGAGCGGTTTTTTCATCAGGCTCTCCAGATCTCGGTGGCATATTGGCGGATTGTCCGGTCGGACGAGAACCAGCCCATGCGCGCCGTGTTGCGCACTGTCTTCGCATACCAGCTGTCCGGATCGCTCCAGATCGCATCCACCTCGCGCTGCGCATTGGCATAGGCGTCGAAGTCGGCGGCGACCATGAACCAGTCGCTGTTATAGAGCCCGTCGATCAGGCCGGTGAAGCGGGAACGATCATCCGGCGAAAAGACGCCTGACGCAATCGACGACAAAGCCTGTGACAGTTCCGCCGACTGTTCGATGATCGCACGGGGATTGTGACCCTCGGCGCGCGCCTTGGCCACCTCATCCGCCGTCATGCCGAAGATGACGATATTGTCTGCGCCGACATGATCGCGCATCTCGACATTGGCGCCATCGAGCGTGCCGATGGTGAGCGCGCCGTTGAGTGCGAATTTCATGTTGCCGGTGCCGGAAGCTTCCATGCCGGCCGTCGAAATCTGTTCCGAAAGATCGGCGGCGGGAACCATGATTTCCGCAAGCGAGACGTTATAGTTCGGAACAAACACCACTTTCAGAAGCCCGCGCACGGCCGGATCGTTGTTGATGACCCGGGCAATATCGTTGGCAAGCTTGATGATCAGCTTCGCGTTGTGATAACTCGGCGCCGCCTTGCCTGCGAAGAACTTAACGCGCGGCACCCAGTCCAGTTCCGGGTGGGAACGGATCTGGTCGTAAAGCGCCACTGTTTCCACCAGGTTCAGGAGCTGGCGCTTATATTCGTGGATGCGCTTGATCTGGATGTCGAACATGGCCGAGGGATCGACGCGGATGCCCATGCGCTGCGCCACCGTATTGGCAAGCCGCACCTTGTTCAGACGCTTCACTTCGGCGAATTTCTCGCGGAAACCGGCATCGTCGGCAAAACGGTCGAGCGCGGTGAGCTTTTCCGCATCGTCGAGGAAGTCGTCGCCGATCGTCTCGCGCAGCAGGCTGGTGAGGCCCGGATTGCACTGCATCAGCCAGCGGCGCGGTGTGATGCCGTTGGTCTTGTTGTTGATGCGGTCAGGGTAAAGGCTGTGCAGGTCGGCAAAGACCGTTTCCTTCATCAGGTCGGTATGAAGGGCGGAAACGCCGTTGATGGAATGCGAGCCGATGAAGGCGAGATTGCCCATGCGCACCCGGCGCTCACCGCCTTCATCAATGAGAGAGATCGAGCGGATCTGCTGATCCGCCATCTTCTTTTCCTTGCGGGCGTAGACCAGCGTGTTGGCGTTGATCGCATAAACGATCTGCATATGCCTGGGGAGAAGACGCTCGAGCAGCGGCACCGGCCAGCTTTCCAGCGCCTCCGGCAGAAGCGTGTGATTGGTGTAGGAGAAGGTGCCCTGGGTGATCTTCCAGGCTTCCTCGAATTCCAGCCCGTGCACATCGCACAGAAGACGCATCATTTCGGCGATGGAAATGGCCGGGTGCGTGTCGTTGAGCTGGATCGAGACCTTCTCGGGCAGCGAGGTGAAATCGGGATATTGCTGCAGGTGACGGCGCAGAATGTCCTGCAGCGAGGCGGAGGAGAAGAAGAACTCCTGCCGCAGGCGCAGTTCCTGACCGGCGGGTGTTGCGTCCGCAGGATAGAGAACCCGCGTCAGGCTTTCCGCCTTGTTGCTTTCGCGCAAGGCGCCGATATGGTCGCCGGCGTTGAAGGCGGCCAGCAGAATGGGGTCGATCGGCTGCGCCGACCACAGGCGCAGCGTATTGACGCGGGTGCCGCGCCAGCCGACGACCGGCGTGTCGTAAGCCATGGCGATGACGCGTTCGGCCGGTTTCCAGACGAAACGCTGCGGATCTTCATAACCGCCGATGGTTTCCACCGAGCCGCCGAAGCCGACCTCATAGGAGCTTTCGCGGCGCTCGAACTCCCAGGGGTTGCCGTGCGCCAGCCAGGTTTCCGGCAGTTCCACCTGCCATCCGTCCGCCATCTGCTGGCGGAAGAGGCCGTGCACGTAACGGATGCCGTAGCCATAGGCGGGAATGTCGACGGTCGCCATGGATTCCATGAAACAGGCCGCAAGCCGGCCAAGGCCGCCATTGCCGAGCGCCGCATCCGGCTCCAGCCCGGCGATGACATCCAGATCGACACCGAGTGAAGACAGGGCATCGCGGATTTCGTGCATCAGGCCGATATTGGAGATGGCGTCGCGCATCAGGCGGCCGATCAGGAATTCGAGCGACAGGTAATAAACGCGCTTGGAATTGTTGGCATAGGCC
>QFOL01000251.1 GCA_003241215.1 Agrobacterium fabrum | reverse complement strand
GCGTTTGTAACCGCCGGTCGGCAATATGTGGTCGCGCGAGCGGCCATAACGGTTGACCCAGATCGTGCCCGCCTGGATGGCGCGCGACAGGCGCATGACGCGCGAGACGTCACGGCTGAAAAGACCCGCCGCCAGACCGTAGGTCGGATGGTCGGAAAGCGCCAGAGCCTCTTCTTCCGTGCGGAAGCTCTGCAGCGTCAGCACCGGGCCGAAGATTTCCTCGGTGACGGCAGGAGAGGTCTGGTCGACATTGGCGATCAACGTCGGCTGGTAGAAATAGCCGGGGCCATCCATCACTGCGCCGCCGGTCAGGCATTCGCCGCCATGGGCGACCGCCGCCTGCACGATGCCGTCGATGCGCTTGCGCTGCACCTCGGAGATAATAGGCGAATATTGCGTCGTCTCGTCCCAGGTCGGCCCGGGTCTCACTGCCTTCATGCGGGCGATGATGGCCGTGGAAAGGGCATCCGCCGCACTTTCCTCGACGATGATGCGTGAGCCCGCCACACAGGCCTGCCCGGCATTGGAGAGAATATTGCCGGCGATGGCCGCTGCCGCCTTCTCGATATCGGCATCGGCGAAGACGAGTTGCGGGCTCTTGCCGCCGAGTTCCAGCGTCATGGGCTTGATGCCGGTGCGGGCAATGTTGGCCAGGATGGCGGCGCCTGCGGCGGTGGAGCCGGTGAAGCTGACCTTGGAGATATCAGGGTGTCCGGTGATGGCATTGCCGGTCACGGGCCCGTCGCCCAGCACGATGTTGATGAGACCTGCCGGCAATCCGGCCTTGATCGCCAGCTGCGCCATGAAGATGCTGGAGAAGGGCGTCATTTCAGACGGTTTCAACACCACGGCATTGCCTGCCGCGAGCGCCGGGCCGAGCTTCCAGCCGGCCATGGAGACGGGGAAATTCCACGGCGTGATGGCGCCGACGACACCATAGGGTTCGGTCATGATCATGCCGAGGCTTGCATCGTCGGTCGGCACCAGATCGCCGCCTTCCTTGTCCGCGAATTCGGCGAAGAAGCGGATCTGTTCGGCGGTGACGGCGATATCGCCTGAAATCAGCTGGCCTACCGGCCGTGTCGAGGAGAGCGCCTCGATTTTCGCCAGCGTCTCGGCTTCCTGTTCGATCAGGTCGGCCCAGCGCTGCAAGACCTTTGTGCGCTCGCGCGGGCGCACGCCGCCCCAGTTGCTGCTCTTCAACGCGGCCTTGGCAGTCTGCACCGCCTCATCGACCAGCGCCACATCCGCCTTGGGGCAACCGGCATATTCGATACCATCAGATGGGCGGTGCATGTCGATGCCGTTTGCCGCTGGGACCAGCCGGTCGCCGATGAAATGGCCGATCGGCAGGGACAAGCTGTCTGGATCGAAGCTGAGCGTCATGTGGAATCCTCTCTGGATATGCCCCAACGCTAATCCCTGATGGCAAGCAGCATCGACCGACTGCGGCGCGGGCGGTGAATGAAAATCCTGTTTTGCCACCGGCAGACAGTGCAATCTTCGGCGGCGAACGCAGGCCGCTGGTCAAACGCCGTAGCGGGCGCTTATCCGGTCGAAAATCCCGGCCATCCGCTCTATCAAGACCAGCGACAGGAACGGCCGCCCGGTCATGGCCTCCATCGGCCCGGTTGGCGGCGGCGGTTCCCAGTTCATCCGTTCACCGTAACATAGATCTTGCGGACGGTTTCAATGGTCTTCCACACGCCGACGAAGCCCGGCTTCATGACGAAACTGTCGCCGGCCGTATAACGCAGCGGTGCGCCGCCTTCCGGCGTGATTTCGATGACGCCTTCGAGAATATGGCAGAATTCGAAGGTTTCGCCCTTGATCGAACGGCTTTCGCCCGGCGTCGCTTCCCATATGCCGGTGTGGACGGCGCCGTTGCGGGCTTCGTCCAGCGGCCAGGTCTTGAAAGACGGATCGCCGGAAATGAGGCGTTCCGGCAGGGCCTTGGAGGCTTTCGGTTCGAAGGCGGGGTGCGTGTCGATGGTCTTGAGAAGCGGCATGGGTGTCCTTTCCTGGAACGGGATGATCAATATCCGCGATTGCGGTCGACGAGGCCGAGCGGCTCGAGGCCGGACTGGTATCGTTTGATGTTCTCGACAACGGTGCGTGCTGCCGAATGCGGCTGGGTGACGCTGGCGATGTGCGGCGTGAGAAGAATTTTCGGATGCGTCCAGAAGGTATGGTCTTCCGGAAGCGGTTCCGGATCGGTGACGTCGATCACAGCACCCGAAAGCCTGCCGCTGTCCAGCGCGTCGATGAGGGCGTCGTGGTCGAGTTGTTTGCCACGCCCGGCGTGAACCAGCCCCGCACCCTCGGGAAGCATCCCCAGGCGTTCGCCATTCAGAAGTCCCGTTGTTTCGTCGGTCAGCGGCAACAGGCAAACGAGAATATCGCTGGTCGAAAGGATCGTGGACAATCCGGCTTCGCCATGATGGCAGGTCACACCATCGATCTCGCGCGGTGAACGGCTCCAGCCGGAAAGTGGAAAACCGAAGGGTTTCAGCCGTTCCAGCGCGGCAACGCCCAGCATGCCGAGGCCGAGAACGCCCACCCGGCATTCTTCCGCCTGACGTTGCGGCAGGGCCTTCCAGAGTTGCTGGCGCTGCTGCTTCAAATAGACCGGCAGGTTGCGGTGAAGC
The DNA here is from genome assembly GCA_003241215.1 of Agrobacterium fabrum. Taxonomy (GTDB): domain Bacteria; phylum Pseudomonadota; class Alphaproteobacteria; order Rhizobiales; family Rhizobiaceae; genus Agrobacterium; species Agrobacterium fabrum_A. The sequence goes on along the minus strand of QFOL01000251.1, from coordinate 2,978 downwards.
GCCAGCACGCCGAGGCTCACATATTCCTGCATCATGCGGATGATGCCTTCATCCACCATGCGCACGACCTTCACATGCGCAGGGACAGTGTCGATGTGAAACTGATCGACGCCCGCACCGATGGAAAACAGGATTTCGAGATTGCGGTAGCGGCCGATATCATCAGGCACGGTCCAGGTAATGAGGTACCTGACAGCATCCGGATCGACGCTTTCGGCATCCATCGAAAAGGGCAGTTCCGGCAGGTCGCGGGCCAGAGCCTGCCGGAAAATCTCGCCGCGCTTCGCGTCGGAATTGAAGAAGAAAGTCATCTGAAATCCGTGGTTCCGAAGGTTTAAACCGTGCAGCGGCTCGCCAGTGTTTCCAGCATTGACTGGCAGGCCGACAGTTCGCCGGCCGTTATGAATTCGTCCGGCTTGTGAGCGCGGCCGATATCGCCCGGCCCGCAGATGATGGCATCGATACCGGCCGCCTGAAAAAGCCCGGCCTCCGTGCCATAGCTGACGGCGGCGATACAGGCCGCGCCGGTCAATTCTTCCAGAAGCTTCACGAGCGGCGCATCGGCGGCAAGGGATAGCGCCGGATAATCGCTCATCGGCGTCCATTCTATCTCGACGCCCTCAGCGGCGAGCGCTTCGACACGGTCGCGCACCGGCTGGAGCAGGGCGAGCGGCGACACACCAGCAATCGCCCGCGCCTCTAGTTCGATGGCGCAGAGATCGGGGATGATATTGATCGCCTGTCCGCCTTTCATTGTACCGATCTGCAGGGAGGAATAGGGCGGCTCGAATGTCGCTTCGAAAGGCCCCTCGGTGAGAGCCTGTGCGGTCTCGACCGCCTTCGCCATGATGCCGGTCATCAGATGAATGGCGTTCACGCCCTGATCCGGCCGCGAGGAATGGCCGGAGCGGCCGCGAATGGTGATGCGCGCGGCGGCCTTGCCCTTGTGGGCGCGCACGGCGCGCAGATTGCTCGGTTCGCCAATGATCGCACCCGCCGGTTTTGCGCATAGCTCCGGCAATCGGGCGATGAGATGCGGAACGCCGCGGCAGCCCGCCTCCTCGTCATAGGAAAAAGCGATATGAACGGGCCGCTTCAGCGCCATGCGTGAAAATGCCGGTGCTGCGGCGAGAACCGTGGCCAGAAACCCTTTCATGTCGGTGGTTCCGCGTCCGTAGAGGCGCTCGCCTTCGGTTCGCAGCGCGAAGGGATCGGAGGACCATTCCGGCTCACCGGCAGGCACCACATCCATATGACCGGACAGGACGTATCCGCTGGCATCTGTCGGGCCGAAGCTGGCGAAGAGATTGGCGCGCTCGCCCTCCGGGCCGGCAAGCAGCGATACTTTCGCGCCGTGGCTTTCCAGATAATCGGCGATCCATCCGGCGATGTCGCCATTGGCGGTTCCGACCACCGACGGGAAGCCGACAAGACGCTCCAGAATGTCGATTGCGTTCATGGCTGTCTCCGTCGCTTCAACGCCGAAAAGCTTAGAGCGGCCTGCGGCGTTTATCTGCTGAAATACGGGTGATTTCAGTAGATTGTTGTGTCCTTCCAGCGCTTTCGGAAAATTCCTGCTGACGAGGCTGGTTATCTTCGGATGTCGTGAGCTGGGCTGCCGGGATCAATGTTCCGCGCCGGAGGGAATGAGAGCCGTTTGTCATGGAGCTGCTCAAAGTCGATAGTTTCGAGTTGCGGACAGTGGATATCGCCGATGTGGAGGCCGATCATCTGCATGCCTTGTCCATGGCTGTCGGATGGCGATATCACGCGAATGAATGGTGTTTCCTGCGGCAGTGCGGCGTCGGCCTTGCCGCGCTTGACGAAATCGATCGCGTTGTCGCAACGGCAATGCTGTTTCCTTATGATGAGGCTTTCGCGACGGTCGGCATGGTCATCGTTTCCCCCCGTTTGCAGGGGCAGGGCGTCGCACCGTGGCTGGTGGGCCAACTCATTGCTGGCTACCCTGACGCCGCCCTGCGGTTGAACGCCACGGAAGCCTCGCGACGGCTTTTCGCACGGCTGGGTTTTGCCGGAGATACGGAAAAAGTACATCTCCTGCGCGGCAAGGCGCGCTGCCCTGCCGAGATGCCGACGCTTGGAAGAAAACAGAGAATCGAGCCGCTGTCCGAGGATCATTTGTCCGCTGTGACGGATCTGGATCGGGCGGCTTTCGGTGTTTCGCGCCGGGGCGTCCTGCAACGCCTTCTCCGGGAAAATACGGGTTACGGCCTGTTCGAGGCTGATCGTCTTGCCGCCTTTGCCTTGCGGCGTGCGGCGGGGCGGGGCCATATTGTCGGCCCGGTCGTCGCCGGTGACGAGGCGGATGCGATTGCGCTGGTGAGGCGACATTTTTCCGATCTCGACGATCAGCTTGTCCGTCTCGATGCCGTGCGGGATAGCGGTCTTCTGACCGAGTTCCTGACGCAATCCGGGCTGGTGGTGATCGAAACGCTCACCACCATGTCGAAGGGGGCGCCGCAACCGGCAGGCTCCGGTTCCGCAAAGATTTTTGCCCTGGCAGGCCCGTCTTTGTGCTGAGGTGCGGCACTATCGCAATTGACGCCCCGCCTCTTGCCCCTTATGTGAGAAAGCGACGGTTCCTGCAGCCGAAAGGCGAAGGGATTAATAGGGAACATGGTGCGGGCGATCTTTTTCGCCCAATGCCGTGGCTGCCCCCGCAACTGTAAGCGGATTGTCGTTCATCCCCGTGACGCTCAAGGCGTCATGCCACTGTATTCTCCGGAATGCGGGAAGGCAGATGAGTGACGCAAATCCGTGAGCCAGGAGACCTGCCGTCAAAATATAAACCATCGTTACGGGCGGGGAAGCCCGGAGGAGGAGATTGTAATGTTATTTCATAACATTTCGTTTGCGTCCTATGACCGTTCTCCGTACAAGACGTCCCGCTGTTGCTGCGCGTTCTGACGCCTGCTGCTCTGGAATAAGTTTTACTTTCGACTGGAGAACACATGTTT
>QFOL01000025.1 GCA_003241215.1 Agrobacterium fabrum | reverse complement strand
AAGGTCATCACCCGCGGCGCTGCGGCAAATTAAGAGGGCGACGATCATGAACGCTTATCTGAAGCTCGATCACATCGACAAATATTTCGACAAGGGCGGCTCGCGCGCCGAGGTGCTGAAAGGCATCAACCTCACCATCGAAAAAGGCGAATTCGTCTCCGTCATCGGCCATTCCGGCTGCGGCAAATCCACCATGCTCAACCTCATCGCCGGGCTGACGAAAGTGTCTGCCGGCACGGTGCTTCTCGAAAACCGCGAGGTCAACGAACCCGGCCCGGAACGCGCCGTCGTGTTCCAGAACCACAGCCTGTTGCCCTGGCTTTCGGTCTATGAAAACGTCAACCTCGCCGTCGAGAAAGTCTTTCGCAACACCAAAACCCGGGCCGAGCGGCATGACTGGGTCATGCGCAATCTCGATCTCGTGCAGATGGCTCATGCGAAGGACAAGAAGCCCTCGGAAATTTCCGGCGGCATGAAACAGCGTGTCGGCATTGCCCGCGCGCTCGCCATGGAGCCGAAAATCCTGCTGCTGGACGAGCCTTTCGGTGCGCTGGATGCGCTGACCCGCGCCCATCTCCAGGATGCGGTGATGGAAATCCACGCCCGGCTCGGCAACACCATGGTCATGATCACCCATGATGTCGACGAGGCGGTGCTGCTCTCGGACCGTATCGTGATGATGACCAACGGTCCCGCCGCCCATATTGGCGAAGTGCTTGACGTGCCGCTGGCGCGCCCGCGCAACCGCATCGAGCTCGCATCAGACAAGACCTATCTCAAATGCCGCGAGGCCGTGCTGAAGTTCCTTTACGAACGTCACCGCTTCGTCGAAGCTGCGGAGTAACGCCCATGACGCAAAAACTCGTCATCATCGGCAATGGCATGGCGCCGGGACGCATGCTGGAAAACCTGTTCGAAACCGCTCCCGGCCTTTACGACGTCACCATTTTCAACGCCGAGCCGCGCGTCAATTACGACCGCATCATGCTCTCGCCGGTGCTCTCAGGCGAAAAGAGCTATGAAGACATCGTCATCCACAATGACGAATGGTATGCGGCTAACAATGTCACGCTGCACAAGGGCGCGAAGGTCACCGGTATCGACCGCGACAGGAAGACCGTGACCAGCGAAAACGGCATCACGGTTTCCTACGATAGACTGGTGATCGCCACCGGTTCGTCGCCCTTCATCATCCCGGTTCCCGGCCATCAATTGCCGGGCGTGCTCGCCTATCGCGATCTCGACGATGTGACGAAGATGCTTGACATCGCCGAGGGCAAGGGCCGCGCCATCGTCATCGGCGCCGGTCTTCTCGGGCTGGAAGCCGCCTATGGCCTCAAGCGCCAGGGCATGGATGTCACCGTCATCCACCTGATGCCGACGATCATGGAGCGTCAGCTCGATCCGGCAGCGGCCTATCTTCTCGAAAAAGCGCTTAACGAGCGCGGCATCGATATCATCACCAAGGCCAATACCAAATGCATTCTGGGTGAGGAGAAGGTCGAAGGCATCGAGCTGGAAGACGGCCGGGTCATCAAGGGCGACATGGTGGTGATGGCGGTCGGCATCCGTCCTGCCTCGGGCCTCGCCAAGGAGGCCGGTATCGCTGTCAATCGCGGCATCGTGGTGGATGACGGCATGATGACGTCGGACGCCTCGATCTATGCGCTCGGCGAATGCGCCGAACATCGCGGCATGTGCTATGGACTGGTCGCGCCGCTTTATGAATCGGCCCGCGTGCTCGCCGACCGGCTGTGCGGCGGTTCGGCCGAATATCATGGCTCCGTCACCAATACCAAGCTGAAGGTGACAGGCATCAACCTGTTTTCCGCCGGCGATTTCGCCGAAGGCGACGACCGCGAGGAAATCGTGCTGCGCGATGCCACCGCCGGTGTCTACAAGCGCCTGATCCTCAAGGAAAACCGCATCATCGGCGCGGTGCTTTACGGCGAGACGGCGGACGGGTCGTGGTTCTTCGACCTGATGAAGAAATCGACCGATATTTCCGCCATGCGCGAAACCCTGATCTTCGGCCAGGCCTATCAGGGAGGGTCGCCGCTGGACCCTATGGCGGCCGTTGCAGCCTTGCCGGATGATGCGGAAATCTGCGGCTGCAACGGCGTCTGCAAGGGCAAGATCACATCGGCCATCACCTCCAAGGGGCTGACATCGCTAGACGATGTGCGCGCCCACACGAAGGCATCTGCCTCCTGCGGCAATTGCACCGGCCTTGTCGAGCAGCTGATGACGATAACGCTCGGCGACAGCTACAATCCCGCTGCCGTGCAGCCCATGTGCAAATGCACCGATTTCGGCCACGACGATGTGCGCCGTCTCATCAAGGCCAAGGGGCTGAAGACCATCCCAGCCGTGATGCAGGAGCTGGAATGGAAGACCTCCTGCGGCTGCGCCAAATGCCGGCCGGCGCTTAATTATTATCTCGTCTGCGACTGGCCGGATGAATATGCCGACGATTACCAGTCGCGTTTCATCAATGAGCGCGTCCACGCCAATATCCAGAAGGATGGCACCTATTCCGTCGTGCCGCGCATGTGGGGCGGCGTTACCTCTTCCTCCGAACTGAGGGCGATTGCGGATGTGGTCGACAAGTTCGAAATCCCGATGGTGAAGGTGACGGGCGGCCAGCGCATCGATCTTCTCGGCATCGAGAAGGAGGATCTGCCCGCCGTCTGGGCCGATCTCGGTAAGGCCGGTTTCATTTCCGGTCAGGCCTACGCTAAAGGTTTGCGTACGGTCAAAACCTGCGTTGGCCAGCAATGGTGCCGCTTCGGCACGCAGGATTCCACCGGTCTTGGCATCCGCATCGAAAAATTCATGTGGGGCTCGTGGACGCCTGCCAAGCTGAAGCTTGCCGTTTCCGGCTGTCCGCGCAACTGCGCGGAGGCGACCTGCAAGGATATCGGCGTCATCTGCGTCGATTCCGGTTTCGAGATCCATTTTGCCGGTGCCGCAGGCCTCGATATCAAGGCTACGGAAGTACTCGGCCTCGTCAAAACCGAAGATGAGGCGCTGGAGCATATCGTGGCGCTGACGCAGATGTATCGCGAACAGGCGCGTTACCTGGAGCGCATCTATAAATGGGCCAAGCGCATCGGTTACGACGAAATCCGTCGCCAGATCATGGACGATGCGGAAAAGCGCAAAGCCTATTTCGACCGTTTCGTCTTCAGCCAGAAGTTCGCGCAGGTCGATCCCTGGTCGGAACGCGTATCCGGCCACGACAAGCACGAATTCAGGCCCATGGCGGCAATCGGTTTCAGCGAGGCGGCGGAGTGAGAAGGATGGACAGCAACTGGATCGATATTGGTGATATTTCCGATATTCCGCTGCGCGGCGCGCGTTGCGTCAAAACGCCAATGGGCAAGATCGCCGTGTTCCGCACGGCGGAAAATCAGGTCTTCGCCATCGAGGACCACTGCCCGCACAAGGGCGGGCCGCTGAGCCAGGGCATCGTGCATGGGGCTTCGGTGACGTGTCCCTTGCATAATTGGGTCATTTCGCTGGAAACCGGTAAGGCGCTGGGGGCGGATGAGGGTGAGGTGAAGACCATTCCGGTGCGCAATCTGGATGGAAGGCTTTCGATAGCGCTTGAAACCCTGATGATCGCGGCGGAGTGAATTGCGATGGCGGCGATGGTACCCCCCTCTGCCCTGCCGGGCATCTCCCCCTCAAGGGGGGAGATCACTTGCGGCGCGAATTTCCATTCACGGCTTGCGTCGCCGGTCGCAGAGATGAAGCGGCAAGCCTTCCGCTTGTCGATCTCCCCCCTTGAGGGGGAGATGTCCGGCAGGACAGAGGGGGGTAACCGCCACGCACTGAGAGGGCAAATCCATGCCCGTTGAAACAAAAACCACCTGTCCCTATTGCGGCGTCGGCTGCGGCGTCATCGCCACCGTCAACGATAACGGTGCCGTTTCCGTAAGAGGCGATCAGGACCACCCCGCCAATTTCGGTCGGCTGTGTTCCAAAGGTTCGGCTCTGGCTGAGACCATCGATCTCGACGGTCGCCTGCTCCACCCTGAAATCAGCGGCAGGCGAGCGGCATGGGACGAAGCGCTTGACCTCGTCGCCTCCCGGTTTTCTCAAGCCATCGCCGAACACGGCCCGGATTCCGTTGCCTTTTACGTCTCCGGCCAATTGCTGACCGAGGATTATTACCTCGCCAACAAGCTGATGAAGGGCTTCATCGGTTCGGCCAATATCGATACGAATTCAAGGCTCTGCATGTCGTCTTCCGTCGCCGGCCATCGCCGCACCTTCGGGGCCGATACGGTGCCAGGCGCCTATGAGGATATGGAGCTTGCCGATCTGGTGATCCTCACCGGTTCCAATCTCGCCTGGTGCCATCCGGTGCTTTACCAAAGGCTTGCGGCGGCAAAGGCCGCGCGGCCGGAAATGAAAGTCGTCGTTATCGATCCGCGTCGGACGATGAGCGCCGATATTGCCGATATGCACCTCGCCATCCGACTGGATGGAGATGTGGCGCTGTTTACCGGCTTGCTGGCGCATCTTTCCGATAGTCCTGCAATTGATCGCGGTTATGTGGAAAGTCACACGATCGGTTTTGATGCAGCGATGCAGGCAGCAACCGCACATAGCCTGCCGGAGATCGCCGAAGCCACGGGCCTGACGATTGCCGAACTGATTTCCTTTTACGAATTGTTCGAACGCACCGAAAAAACCGTCACCTGCTACAGCCAGGGCGTCAACCAGTCGCAAAGCGGCACGGACAAGGTCAACGCGATCATCAATTGCCACCTCACCACCGGCCGCATCGGCAGGCCGGGCATGGGGCCGTTTTCGCTGACCGGCCAGCCGAACGCCATGGGCGGGCGCGAGGTCGGTGGGCTGGCCAATATGCTGGCCGCCCATATGGCTATCGAAAATGCCGAGGATCGCGACCGCGTGCGGCGCTTCTGGGCATCGCCCGCGATTGCGGAAAAACCCGGCCTGAAGGCGGTGGACATGTTCAGGGCGGTGGCTGACGGCCGCATCAAGGCGCTGTGGATCATGGCGACCAACCCGGTGGTTTCCATGCCGGATGCCGGCGCCGTCGAGGCGGCCATCAAGGCCTGTCCTTTCGTCGTGGTGTCCGATGTCATGGCCAGTACCGATACGGCCCGCCATGCCCATGTTCTCTTGCCATCGCTTGGCTGGGGGGAAAAGGACGGCACCGTCACCAATTCCGAGCGGCGCATTTCCCGTCAGCGCGGTTTTCTCGATGCGCCGGGCGAAGCGAAAGCAGACTGGTGGCAAATGGCGGAAGTGGGCCGGCGCATGGGCTTCGGCACGGCCTTCGCCTATGGCCAGCCATCGGAGATTTTTGCCGAACATGCCGCGCTTTCCGGCTTCGAGAATGCGGGCAGTCGCGATTTCGATATCAGCGGTGTCGAACGGAATTCCTATGATGCGATGCCGCCCTTTCAATGGCCGAAGGCCGGGCCGGGCGATGCCGTCGTTACCCGCTTTTTCGCGGATGGCCGATTCTACCATGCCGATGGCAAGGCGCGGTTCATCGCCACCGCCCTGCCGGAGACCGGCAGGACATCGGCGGATTATCCGCTGACACTGAATACCGGCCGTATCCGCGATCAATGGCACACCATGACCCGCACCGGCAAAAGTGCGCGCCTTACCGCCCATATCGCCGAACCCTTCGCCGAGCTTCATCCGCGCGATGCGCAGGCGCTGGGAATAAAAAGCGCCGATCTGGTGGAGCTGGAAAGCCCCCATGGCAAGGTTCTGCTGCGGGCGCTGGTGAGCGAAAGGCAGGCGCGCGGCTCGGTGTTTGCGCCGATGCACTGGAACGACCAGTTCGCCTCGCAGGCGCGCATCGATGTCGTGGTTGCGCCGGTGACGGACCCGCATTCGGGCCAGCCCGCCTCGAAAAACGTGGCGGTAAGGGCAAGGCGTTTCGAAGCGAAAGCCTATGGTTTCGCCATCTCCCGCATCCGGCCGGATGCGCCGGATTGTGCTTACTGGGCCACGGCCAAAGCGGATGGCGGCTATCGCATGGAACTCGCCTTCGAGGAGGAACCCCAGGACTGGACGCTCTGGGCGCGGCAGGCCTTCGGCATTGATGTCAGGGTTGAGCCGCTGGGTTACAGCGACCGGCAGACGGGCGATCTGCGCCTTGCCTTCTTCGACGGCGATATCCTGCTGGCGGCGCTGTTCATCGCGAGGGAGCCGGTGGCCGTCGCCCGCAACTGGGCGATCTCGCAATTGACCGAACGCCATGAGGATCTGCGCATGCGGTTTGCGCTGGTTGCCGGTCGCCCCGGCGCCGGCCGCGCCGATCCGGGAGCCACCGTCTGCTCCTGCTTCAATGTCGGGGTGAACCAGATCACGGCCGCCATCCGCGAAGGCTGCCACAGCGTCGAAGCCATCGGTACGGCATTGAATGCCGGAACCAATTGCGGCTCCTGCCGCGCCGAAATCAGGGGGATCATCGATGGATGCCTTAAAACCGCAGCGGAATGAACCGGCCCGCATGGAGAGGCTCGCCAGGTTGCCGGTTTTCTGGGGGCTTGAGGGCAAGCGCGTGGTGCTGGCGGGCGGGTCGGATGCGGCCCTCTGGAAGGCGGAACTGCTGCTGGCCTGCGGGGCGGAACTTCATCTTTATTGCGAGGAAAGCGAGCTTTCGGAAAGCTTTGCAGCGCTTATCGCAAAAAGCCAGATGATGACACGGCATGACCGTCCGTGGGGTCCGGATATCTTCGGCGGCGCGGAACTGGCGCTGGCGGATTGCGAAACCGAAGCGGAAGCCAGGAGTTTCTATGAATCCGCACGTGCGGCCGGTGTTCCCGTCAATGTCATCGACAAGCCGGAATTCTGCCAGTTCCAGTTCGGCTCCATCGTCAATCGCTCGCCGGTGGTGGTGTCGATCTCCACCGATGGGGGTGCACCCATTCTGGCGCAGGCGATCCGCAGGCGCATCGAGACATTGCTGCCGCTTTCGCTGAAGGACTGGGGCGCGCTTGCCCAGACCATCCGCGAGCGCGTCAATCTGCGGTTCGCGCCCGGTGCCGCGCGGCGGTTTTTCTGGGAGAAATTTGTTGATCGGGCTTTCACAGAACGACCTGATGAAGGCAGCGAAGAACGATTGCTCACAGATATCGGAACGCAGGCCGGTCGGGTGCGTTCGAGCGCCGGGTTGGTGACGCTTGTGGGCGCCGGCCCGGGGGATGCCGAACTCCTGACGTTAAAAGCCGTGCGCGCTTTGCAGGCCGCCGATGTCATCCTCTTCGACGATCTCGTTTCAGCCGAGGTGCTGGAACTGGCGCGGCGGGAGGCGAAGCGCATGCTGGTCGGCAAACGTGGCGGCCGGGAAAGCTGCAGGCAGGAAGATATCAACGAGACGATGATTGGCCTCGCCAAGGCCGGCAAACGGGTGGTACGGCTGAAGTCAGGCGATCCGATGATCTTCGGGCGGGCAGGCGAGGAGATTGCGGCGCTTGAGGCTGAAAATATCCCGGTCGAAGTTGTGCCCGGCATCACCGCCGCAAGCGCCATGGCTTCGCGCCTGGGTGTTTCCCTGACCCATCGCGACCATGCCCAGTCGGTGCGCTTTATCACCGGTCACTCCCGGCAGGGGAAGCTGCCGGAGAATATCGACTGGCAGTCACTGTCGAACCCCTCCGTTACCACCGTCTTTTATATGGGTGGACGAACCGCTGGCGATATTCAGTTCTGTCTGCTCGCCCATGGAATGCCGGCTTCGACGCCCGTGGTCGTGATGATTTCCGTCAGCCGCGCCAATGAGCAACGATGGTGCGGCTCGCTTGCGCAGCTGGCTGCGGCAGTCGAGACACTGGGTGTGAACGAACCCGTGCTGATTGGCATCGGGGATACGTTCCATACCGTTTCCACGGCATTTTCCGTTACCCGCAATGAGGGAACCGATGCCGTGCCGGTGCAAAAGCCGGCTAACAAGATTTTTGCCGGTTTCCGCTAACCTGCGATCCGTCCCATCGTAAACCCTCCCTTGACATTGGTTTTTCGTTCGCTCTTCAATAAAACGAAAAAATTGAAAGAGGAGGGAGGGTGAAATGCTGCTCACACCGCGTCAGGATGAAATCGTTGCGCTGGCGAAAGCGAACGGCCGGGTGCTGGTCGATGAGCTGGCGGCGCGGTTTTCGGTGACCCCCCAGACGATCCGCAAGGATCTGAACGACCTCTGCGATACGCGGGTGCTGACCCGCATCCACGGCGGCGCGCTTTTCCCCAGCGGCAATGAAAACGTCAAATATGAAGCGCGCCGCGCCATCGCCTCCTCCGAAAAACAGGCGATCGGCGCCGCTGCCGCCGCCCTCATTCCCAATAATTCATCGCTTTTCATCAATATCGGCACGACCACCGAGGCAGTGGGAGAGGCGCTGGCAGACCATCACGAGCTGATGGTCATCACCAACAATATCAATGTTGCCAATAGGTTACGTGTTTTTCCGGGTATCGAAGTGGTGATTGCCGGCGGCGTGGTGCGTGGTTCCGATGGCGGTATCGTCGGCGAGGCGGCGGTGGATTTCATCCGTCAGTTCAAGGTCGATTTCGCTGTTATCGGCGTCTCGGCCATCGATGAGGACGGGGCCTTGCTCGATTTCGACTTCCGCGAGGTCAAGGTGGCGCAGGCGATCATCTCCAATGCGCGCCATGTCATTCTGGTGTCGGATTCGCTCAAATTCGAGCGGACGGCCCCCGTGCGCATCGGCCATCTTTCGCAGGTCCATACCTTCATCACCGATCATTGTCCTGTTGATTCCATCCGCAGCATCTGCGCCGATCACGATGTCCGGCTGATCGAAACCGAGGGCCGCGACGCCTGATTCAAGACGCCTCTGAATTTCGTTTGACATTCGTTTTGTCTTCGAATTAGATGGTTGTGCTTTCAATATATCGATGAGGAGAGCGTCGATGAAAGCACGGGAGGGTCCATGTCTGACGAGGCAATTCACGATATTTTCGTGATCGGCGGCGGTATCAATGGCTGCGGCATCGCGCGTGACGCCGTCGGCAGGGGCTATTCCGTGGTGCTTGCCGAAATGAACGATTTCGCTTCCGGCACGTCGTCCGCCGCAACCAAGCTCATCCATGGCGGGTTGCGTTATCTCGAACATTACGAATTTCGCCTGGTGCGCGAAGCCTTGATGGAGCGCGAGGTGCTATGGGCCATGGCGCCGCATATCATCTGGCCCATGCGCTTCGTTCTGCCGTTCCAGAAGGGTGGGGTGCGCCCGGCCTGGCTCGTGCGCCTCGGGCTCTTCCTTTACGACCATCTCGGCGGTCGCAAGCTTCTGCCCGCCACGCGCTCGCTCGATCTGCGCCGCGATCCCGCCGGCAAACCGCTGAAACCGATTTTTGCGCGGGCCTTCGAATATTCCGACGGCTGGGTGGACGATGCCCGCCTTGTGGTGCTGAACGCCCGCGACGCCGCCAAGCGTGGCGCCCTGATCCTCAACCGCACACAGGTTGTTTCCGCACGGCGCGAAGGCGCCTTCTGGCGGGTGGAAACGAAAAACGCCGCGGGGGAAAGCAGGACATATCGGGCGCACATGCTGGTCAATGCCGCCGGTCCCTGGGTGGACAAGGTGCTGTCCTCGGCATTCGGCAAGAACAATGTCCACAATGTCCGCCTCGTGCAGGGCAGCCATATCATCGTGCGCAAGAAGTTTTCCGATCCGCGCGCCTATTTCTTCCAGAACCCGGACGGCCGCATCATCTTCGCCATTCCCTACGAGCAGGATTTTACCCTGATCGGCACAACGGATCGCGACTATACCGCCGATCCGCGCGCTGTTAAGATCAGCGACGAGGAGATCAGCTACCTTTGCAATGCGGCGAGTGAATATTTCGCGGAGCCGGTAAAGCCGGCCGACATCGTCTGGACCTATTCCGGCGTGCGGCCGCTTTTCGACGATGGCGCGTCAAAAGCGCAGGAGGCGACCCGCGATTATGTGCTGAAGACCGAAGGGGCGGAAGGCGAAGCGCCGCTTCTCAATATTTTCGGCGGCAAGCTCACCACCTATCGGCGGCTTGCCGAACATGCTCTTGAAAAAATCGGCGATGCACTGGGTGAAAAGGGTGCGCCATGGACGGCGGGCTCACATTTGCCGGGTGGGAATTTCGGTGCCGAGGCCTACACCGCGGAAGTTTCGGCGCTGCGGTCGCGTTACCCCTTTCTTGAAGAGCGTCATGCGGAGCGGCTTGTGCGTTGCTACGGAACGGATGCGGCGGTGCTGATCGGCAATGCGACAGAGGCGGCGGCGCTGGGACGGCATTTCGGCGGTACGCTCTACGAGGCTGAGGTTCGCTGGCTGATGGCGCGGGAATGGGCGCTGACGGCCGAGGATATTCTGTGGCGCCGCACCAAGCAGGGGCTGTTTTTTACCCCGGAAGAGGTGCGTGGGCTGGAGGATTATGTCGAAGACATTGCAGGTGGGCGCTTAAGGGCAATCTGACGATCCGGACAAAAGCGGAGGAGGCTTTGGATCACCATGCTTGAATTGCGAAACGTCTCTAAGATGGTTGGCGGTGAATATCATATTCACCCGACCGATCTGACGTTGCAGCGCGGAAGCCTGAACGTCCTGCTTGGACCGACACTTTCGGGCAAGACGACGCTGATGCGGCTGATGGCCGGGCTGGACAAGCCGAGCGCCGGCTCGATCTTTTTCAATGGCGAAGATGTAACGGGGTGGCCGGTGCAGAAGCGCAACGTCGCCATGGTCTATCAGCAGTTCATCAACTATCCGGCGCTCAGCGTTTACGAAAACATCGCCTCGCCCATGCGGGTTGCCGGCAAGGACCAGGCGACCATCGACAGGGAAGTGAGGAAAGCCGCCGAGCTTTTGAAGCTGACGCCCTATCTCGACCGTACGCCGCTCAATCTTTCCGGCGGCCAGCAGCAGCGCACGGCACTCGCCCGCGCCATCGTCAAAAACGCCAATCTGGTGTTGCTCGATGAGCCGCTGGCCAATCTCGATTACAAGCTGCGTGAGGAACTGCGCGAGGAACTGCCGCGTATCTTCGCCGAGTCAGGTGCGATCTTCGTTTATGCCACCACCGAACCATCAGAGGCGCTGCTTCTGGGCGGCAATACCGCAACGCTCAACGAGGGCAGGGTAACGCAGTTCAGCCGCACCATCGAGGTTTACCGGCGTCCGGTGGATATCGTCACCGCGGAAATTTTTGCAGACCCGCCGCTCAATACCATCGAGGTCATCAAGGCGGGCGGCGCATTCACCCGTGCCGACCAGGCGGTGATTGCGGTGCCGGCGCATCTTGCCGCCGTGCCGGATGGACCTTTGACCATCGCTTTCCAGCCGCATCACCTTTTCCCGCAGGCGAAGGGCGAGGCCCGACAGTCGATCCGGGCGCGGACGCTGATTTCGGAAATCGCCGGATCGGAAAGCTTCGTGCATGTGGAATTTTCGGGCCGCCGCTGGGTCATGCTGGCGCATGGCATTCACGACATCGAGCCGGACAGGGACATAGAGCTGTTTCTCGATACAAAACACCTGATGGCCTTTGACGCGAATGGCCGCGCCATCGGCGAAGCGGCCTGAGGGAGATCGGTCATGGCACGCATCACGCTCGATCACATCCGACACGCCTATAACGCAAAGGCGCAGGCTGCCGGCGACTATGCGCTGAAGGAAGTCCATCACGAATGGGAGGACGGCGGCGCCTATGCGCTGCTCGGCCCTTCCGGCTGCGGCAAGACCACGCTGCTCAATATCATTTCCGGGTTGCTGCGCCCCTCCGAAGGCCGCATCGCCTTTGACGGAACCGACGTGACGGATTTCGCCACGGAAGACCGCAATATTGCGCAGGTATTCCAGTTCCCGGTCGTCTACGACACGATGACGGTCTATGACAATCTCGCCTTTCCGCTGCGCAACCGCCAAGTTCCGGAAGCCGAAGTCGACCGTCGGGTGCGGGAAATCCTCGAAATGACCGACCTTTCCGGCATGGCCAAACGCCGCGCGCGGGGCCTGACGGCGGATCAGAAACAGAAGATTTCGCTGGCGCGCGGGCTTGTGCGGTCCGATGTCAACGCCATCCTCTTCGACGAGCCGCTGACGGTGATCGACCCGCATATGAAATGGGTGCTGCGTTCGCAGCTGAAACGACTGCACCGCCAGTCCGGTTTCACCATGGTTTATGTCACCCACGACCAGACCGAGGCTTTGACCTTCGCCGACAAGGTTGTGGTCATGTATGACGGGCAGATCGTCCAGATCGGCACGCCGGCTGAGCTTTTCGAACGGCCGGGACATACGTTTGTCGGTTACTTCATCGGCTCGCCGGGCATGAATGTGCTGCCCGCCAGTATCGACGGCGCGACAGCTGTTGTCGGCGGTCTCGGCGTGCCGCTGGCCGGTGCGCCAAAGGTTGAGGGAGCCCAACGCATCGAGATCGGCATCCGCCCGGAATTCGTCCGGCTGGAACGGGGCGGCATGCCCATCACTGTCGACAAGGTCGAGGATATCGGTCGGCAGAAGATCGTGCGCGCCCGGTTCGCCGGCCAGAAGCTGGCGATCGTTGTTGCCGAAGACGAGGAAATCCCGGCGGAAGCGGGTGTTCGCTTCGATCCGGCCGCCATCGGCGTCTTCGCCGACTCGTGGCGTGTAAAGATGGGGGCCTGACCATGGAAAAGAGCTGGAACAACAAGGCATGGTTCATGGTGCTGCCGGTGCTGGTGCTGGTCGCCTTTTCCGCCGTCATTCCGCTGATGACCGTCGTGAATTATTCGGTGCAGGATACGTTCGGCAATAACCAGTTCTTCTGGGCGGGAACGCAATGGTTCGAGGAAATCCTTGCCTCGGACCGTTTCTGGGATGCGCTGGGGCGCAACCTGCTGTTTTCCGGCATCATCCTGGCGATTGAAATTCCGCTCGGCATCTTCATCGCGCTCAAGATGCCGAAATCCGGCATCGGCGTGCCGGTCTGCCTCGTCACCATGGCGCTGCCGCTGCTGGTGCCGTGGAATGTCGTCGGCACGATCTGGCAGGTTTTCGGCCGCAGCGATATCGGCCTGCTCGGTTATTACGCCAATCAGCTCGGGCTCGATTACAACTATGTCAACGATCCGGTCGATGCGTGGATCACCGTCGTCATCATGGATGTCTGGCACTGGACGAGCCTTGTCGTGCTTTTGTGTTATGCCAGCCTCGTTTCCATTCCGGACGCCTATTATCAGGCAGCCAGGATTGATGGCGCGTCGCGTTTTGCGGTATTCCGTTACATCCAGCTGCCGAAGATGAAGCGGGTGCTGCTGATCGCTTTCCTGCTGCGCTTCATGGACAGTTTCATGATCTATACCGAGCCTTTCGTCGTCACCGGCGGCGGCCCGGGCAACTCCACCACCTTCCTGTCCATCGATCTCGTGAAGATGGCGCTCGGCCAGTTCGACCTCGGGCCGGCGGCGGCCATGTCGCTGATCTATTTCCTCATCATCCTGCTGCTGTCCTGGGTGTTCTACACCGTCATGACCAGCCACGACGCGGAGACTTGAGACATGAGCGCCTCTGATATCACCACAGGCGTGGAGCGCAACGGCATCGGCAATTCGCCGGCAAGAGCCGCCGCGACAGGACGATCCGGCTTCGCCGTCAATACACGGCGTCGCCACCATGGGCCGTCGCGGTTTTCCTGGCTGGTGCCGACGATCTATATCCTGCTGCTGCTGGTGCCGATCTACTGGCTCGTCAATATGAGCTTCAAGACGAACACGGAAATCGTCTCGTCCATGACGCTTTATCCGCATCAGCCGACATTGCAGAACTACCGGACGATCTTCACCGATTCCTCCTGGTATTCCGGCTATATCAATTCGATCATCTATGTCGTCATGAACATGGTGATTTCGGTCGCTGTGGCGCTGCCTGCGGCTTACGCCTTCTCGCGTTATCGCTTTCTCGGCGACAAGCACCTGTTCTTCTGGCTTTTGACCAACCGCATGGCCCCGCCCGCCGTCTTCGCGCTGCCCTTCTTCCAGCTTTATTCGGCTTTCGGGCTGATCGACACGCATATCGCCGTTGCGCTGGCGCATTGCCTGTTCAACGTGCCGCTGGCGGTGTGGATTCTCGAAGGTTTCATGTCTGGCGTGCCGAAGGAGATCGACGAGACCGCCTATATTGACGGTTATTCCTTCCCGAAATTCTTCGTGAAGATCTTCATGCCGCTCATCGCCTCGGGTATCGGTGTCGCCTGCTTCTTCAGCTTCATGTTCTCGTGGGTCGAGCTTCTGATCGCCCGCACGCTGACGACGACGGACGCCAAGCCGATTGCCGCGACCATGACGCGCACCGTTTCGGCCGCCGGCATGGATTGGGGCCTGCTTGCCGCCGCCGGGGTGCTGACCCTGATCCCCGGTGCGCTGGTGATCTGGTTCGTGCGTAATTACATCGCCAAGGGCTTCGCGCTCGGGAGGGTTTGACCATGATGAACATGCCCGATTTTTCATGGATGGCCTGGACCTGGCAGACGGCGGCCTTTTTCGGCGCCATCGCCCTGCTGCTCGTCGGCATGTGGTTCTGGGAATATCTCTCGCCCGGCGGCAATCCCCGCTTCGGCCTCTTGCGCTTCGAGACCACGCGCGGCGACAGGCTGTTCATCTCGCTGCTCGGCAGCGCCTTCATCAATCTCGCATGGCTCGGGCTGGTCGGCCCGAACCTGTGGTGGGCTCTCGCTCTATCCTTGGTTTACGCCATCGGCGTTTTCCGTTTTGTCTAGAGCAGGAAAAAGGTGCGGCGGAGGAAAACCGCACCCGCAGACTTCATGCAATCGCAACCCTTGGGAGGACTGATATGCGAAGGCATCTGATGACGACGACGGCAGCCATGCTGCTGGCAATGACGGGTTCCGCTTTCGCCGGAATGGAGGAAGCAAAGCAGTTTCTGGACAAGGAAATCGGCGATCTCTCGTCGCTTTCGCGTGGCGACCAGGAAAAGGAGCTGCAATGGTTTGTCGATGCCGCGAAACCCTTCGCCGGCATGGAAATCAAGGTCGTTTCCGAATCTCTGACGACCCATGAATATGAATCCAAGGTTCTGGCTCCGGCCTTCACCGCCATTACCGGCATCAAGGTCACGCACGACCTGATCCAGGAAGGTGACGTCGTCGAAAAAATCCAGACCCAGATGCAGACCGGCCAGAACCTTTACGACGGCTGGGTCAATGACAGCGACCTTATCGGCACGCATTGGCGTTACCAGCAGGTGCGCAACCTGACCGACTTCATGGCCAATGAAGGCAAGGACGTCACCAATCCCGGTCTTGATCTCAAGGACTTCATCGGCAGCGCCTTTACGACGGCGCCGGACAAGAAGCTCTACCAGCTTCCCGACCAGCAGTTCGCGAACCTCTACTGGTTCCGTTACGACTGGTTCAACAACGACAAGAACAAGGCCGATTTCAAGGCGAAATATGGTTATGACCTCGGCGTGCCGGTCAACTGGTCGGCCTATGAGGATATTGCCGAATTCTTCACCGGGCGCGATGTCGACGGCAAGAAGGTCTTCGGCCATATGGACTACGGCAAGAAGGATCCCTCGCTCGGCTGGCGCTTCACCGATGCCTGGCTCTCCATGGCCGGCAACGGCGACAAGGGCCTGCCGAACGGTCTGCCGGTGGATGAATGGGGCATCAAGGTCAATGACAAGTCGCAGCCGGTCGGCTCCTGCGTGGCGCGCGGCGGCGATACCAACGGTCCGGCATCGGTCTATTCCATCGAGAAATATCTCGAATGGCTGAAGAAATATGCGCCGCCGGAAGCGCAGGGCATGACCTTCTCCGAATCCGGTCCGGTGCCGGCGCAGGGCAATATCGCCCAGCAGATATTCTGGTACACGGCGTTTACCGCCGATATGGCCAAGCCCGGCCTGCCTGTGGTGAACGAGGACGGTTCGCCGAAATGGCGCGTCGCACCTTCGCCGCATGGCGTTTACTGGAAGGACGGCATGAAGCTCGGTTATCAGGACGTGGGTTCGTGGACGCTGATGAAATCCACGCCCGACGACCGCGCCAAGGCCGCCTGGCTCTATGCGCAGTTCGTGACCTCCAAGACCGTGGATGTGAAGAAGAGCCATGTGGGCCTGACCTTCATTCGCGACACCACCATCCACCACAAGAGCTTCACGGACCGGGCGTCCAAACTCGGCGGTCTCATCGAGTTCTATCGCTCGCCGGCCCGCGTACAATGGTCACCGACCGGCACCAACGTTCCTGACTATCCGAAGCTGGCGCAGCTGTGGTGGCAGGCGATCGGCGATGCTTCGTCGGGTGCGAAAACCGCGCAGGCCGCGATGGACTCTCTCTGCGCCGAGCAGGAAAAGGTCATGAGCCGTCTGGAACGCGCTGGCGTGCAGGGCGATATCGGCCCGAAACTGGCGGAAGAGCACGATATCGAATACTGGAACAAGGATGCCGTTTCGAAGGGCAATCTGGCGCCGCAGCTGAAGATCGCCAACGAAAAGGAAAAGCCGGTCACCGTCAATTACGACGAACTGGTCAAAAGCTGGCAGAAGTGATGTCTGCGTAAAATCTGAAACCGGGGCGGCTTGCCGCCCCGGTCATTGCGTCTGAAAGGGAGTGGCATAATGGGCGGTTATATTCTGGCGATCGATCAGGGGACGACATCGACACGGTCGATGGTCTTTGATCGCGACATGCGGGTCATCGGTGTCGGACAGCGAGAATTTCCGCAGCATTTCCCAGCCTCCGGCTGGGTCGAACACGATGCCGAGGATATCTGGAAAAGCGTGCTCGAAACCATCCGGCTGGCGCTTGCCGATGCCGGTATTGCCGCCTCCGATATCGAGGCGATCGGTATTACCAACCAGCGCGAAACGACGGTACTGTGGGACCGGAACACGGGCGAGGCCGTGCATCGGGCCGTGGTCTGGCAGGATCGCCGCGCCGCCCCCATCTGCGAAGATCTGAAAAGAAGAGGGCTGGAGCCGCTCTTTTCGAAAAAGACCGGTCTGCTGCTCGATCCCTATTTTTCCGGCACGAAACTGAAATGGCTTCTCGATAGTGTCAGCGGCCTTCGCGACAAGGCCGTGAAGGGAGACATCTGCTTCGGCACCGTCGACAGTTTCCTGATCTACCGTCTCACCGGCGGCCGCCGCCATGTGACCGACGCCACCAATGCCTCGCGAACGCTGATCTACAATATCGAGGATAACGCATGGGACGATGAACTCCTGTCGATCCTCGATATTCCCCGCGCCATGCTGCCGGAGGTGCTGGATTGCGCGGCCGATTTCGGCGTGACCGACAAGTCGCTTCTGGGTGCGGAAATCCCGATCCTCGGTGTGGCCGGTGATCAGCAGGCGGCTGTGATCGGCAATGCCTGCTTCGAGCCGGGCATGATGAAATCCACCTATGGCACCGGCTGCTTCGCGCTTCTCAACACGGGCACGGATCGCGTCGCCTCCACCAACCGGCTGCTGACGACGATCGCTTACCGTCTGGATGGCGTGACGACCTATGCGCTGGAAGGTTCGATCTTCATTGCCGGCGCCGCCGTGCAATGGCTGCGCGATGAGCTCGGTTTCATCTCGGTTGCATCAGAAGTCAGCGCGCTTGCCGAAAAGGCCGATTCCAATCAGCGCGTTTATCTTGTGCCGGCCTTTACCGGCCTTGGCGCGCCTTACTGGGATGCCGAGGCGCGTGGGGCGATCTTCGGCCTGACGCGCGGCACCGGCCCGGCGGAATTTGCGCGCGCGGCGTTGGAAAGCGTCGCCTATCAGACCTTCGATCTGCTGGACGCCATGCGCAAGGACTGGGCGGGGGACAATGGTAAGACGGTGCTGAGGGTCGATGGCGGCATGGTCGCTTCCGATTGGACCATGCAGCGGCTGGCGAATATTCTTGCGGCGCCGGTGGATCGGCCGGTCTTCCTGGAAACGACCATTCTCGGCGCGGCCTGGCTTGCGGCTTCCCGCGCCGGCATCTGGCCGGACCGCAAGGCCTTTGCCGACCATTGGCGGCGTGACCGCCGTTTCAGCCCGGATATGGAAGAAGACGAGCGGAAAGACGCCATTGCCGGCTGGCGTGACAGCGTCGGCCGCTGCCTGTCGAAACGGCAAAACTAGGGCATTTCCCGCAAAAGCGTAAAGCGGTCTGCGCCCGGAAATCTATACGAAGCTGCCGGGCGCGATGCTCTTGCTCGACACGAGATCGGAAAGGGCGCGCACCAGCTTCGTGTCCGTGCCCTTGCTCGGCTGAAGCACGAATTCCACATCCTCCAGAGCCGGCAATACACCTGCTGCAATTTCCCTGAGGCCGGCGGGGGCCATGCTGCGGGGCTGTACCAGAATGCCCATGCCCGCTCTTGCCGCAGCGGTCAGCCCGCTCAGGCTGCCGCAGGTGCAGACGATCCGCCAGGAGAGGCCGGCCCGGTCCAAGGCTTCCTGCGCCGCCTTTCTGGTAATGCTCGGCGGCGGGAAGGCGATCAGCGGCAAGGCGTCCGGCTGGTTCAGCATGCGCTCCGGGTCGCGCGCCAGCCAGACAAGCGGTTCGCGATAAAGAAAGTGACCCAGCTTGTCGCCAAGACGCCGCTTGGCCAGCACCACATCCAGCTCGCCATTATCCTGCATCTGGTAAAGAACGCCGCTCAGCGAAACCGTCAGTTCCAGATCCACCAATGGATAAAGGCGGATGAATTCCTCCAGAATGGCCGTCAGCCGGCTGGCGACGAAATCCTCCGATATACCCAGCCGCAACCGCCCGCGCAGGCGGTTTTCGCTGAAGAGGGAGGAGACCTTGCTATCGATTTCCAGCATGTTGCGGGCATAACCCAAAAGCGCTTCGCCCTCACCCGTCAGTTTCACCTGATGGGTGCTGCGCGCGATCAGCCGGCGGCCTAGCGTTGCCTCAAGCCTTTGAATGTGCTGGCTGACGGTGGACTGGCCAATGCCCAGCCGCTCGGCAGCCAGTGTGAAACTGCCGGTTTGCTGCAGCATGACGAAGCTGGCAAGATGTTGAAGGTTCAGCATTATCTCAAATCGTGATAACTGTTAATCTTTGCATCCGAAATCATGATGAGCGATAGTGGCGCCCGTTTCAAGCAAAACCGATGCCGGAAAGACTTGCCATGACCCGTTTCCTGCCCGACCGTTTCACCATGATGCTGGTGGCCACCGTGATCCTGGCGTCCATCTTGCCGATCAGCGGCGAGCCGGCGGAATATTTCGGCCTTGCGACGAAACTCGCGATTGCGCTTCTGTTTTTCCTGCATGGCGCGCGGCTTTCGCGGGATGTGGTGATTGCCGGTATCCTGCACTGGCGCCTGCATCTGGTGATCCTGCTCGTCACCTTCGGCGTTTTTCCGCTTCTCGGCGTGGCAATCGGCTTCATTCCGGAAAGCATCCTGCCGGCGCCGCTTTATATGGGCGTGCTGTTTCTCTGTGTGCTGCCGTCCACCGTGCAGTCTTCCATTGCCTTCACCTCCATGGCCGGCGGAAATGTGCCGGCCGCGATCTGCTCGGCCTCGGCGTCGAATATTTTCGGCATGTTTCTGACGCCGTTGCTGGTCGGTTTCCTCTTCACTGTCGGTGGCCATGGCGGCGGTTTTTCGCTGGACGCCTTCCTGCAGATTTTCCTGCAGCTGCTTTTGCCCTTCATCGTCGGCCAGGTGTTGCAGCCGTGGATCGGCGACTGGATCCGGGCGCGCAAGAAATTACTGTCTCCCGTCGACCGCGGTTCGATCCTGATGGTGGTCTATCTCGCTTTCTCCGATGCGGTGATCGAGGGCATCTGGCACACGTTTTCGCTGAGGGACATCGGCGTGGTCATCCTCATCAACATTCTGCTTCTGGCGGTGGTTCTGTGCCTGACGATGTTCGGCAGCCGGTTGCTGGGTTTCGAAAAGGCGGATGAAATCACCATAACCTTCTGCGGCTCCAAGAAGAGCCTCGCCAGCGGCGTGCCCATGGCGGGTGCGATTTTCGCCGGCCAGAGCATCGGCGCAATCGTCCTGCCGATCATGCTTTTCCATCAGATTCAGTTGATGGTCTGTGCGGTTCTGGCCCAGCGCTATGCCCGCAAGGCCCATGAAAAGGCGGCGATTGCGGAAGCGGCGGCTGCGGAAGCCGTGGCGGTATCCGTTCGCTGACACAGGGATTTCCGTAAATAAAAACGGCCCCGTAAAGGGGCCGTTCTTTTTTCATCGCGGAAATCTTAGTTGACCTGAGCCGGCGTGATCTGGGCTTCGATGGTCTTCGGCGCGTCGGCGCTGTCGGACGAGATCGCAATGCGGCGCGGTTTCATGGCTTCCGGAATGTTGCGGATGAGATCGATATGGAGCAGGCCGTTCTTGAGAGAGGCGGTCTGGACTTCGACGTGATCGGCAAGCTGGAAGCGGCGTTCGAAAGCGCGTGTGGCGATGCCGCGATACAGGAACTCACCTTCCGTAGCCTTCTCGTCGGCGGCCTTCTCGGCCTTAACGGTCAGCGCATTGGCGCGGGACTCGATGCTGAGTTCGGTTTCATCGAAACCGGCAACGGCCATGGTGATGCGATAGGTGTTCTCGCCCGTCCGCTCGATATTGTAAGGCGGATAGGATTGGGCCTGTTCAGGCTGGCCGAGGCCGTCAAGCATCGAAAAAAGACGGTCGAAGCCGACGGTGGAACGATAGAGGGGGGAAAAATCAACGTGACGCATGGTGTCCTCCTTAAGAAGCGACTGTTTGCGGTTAAGTCCGGCATCCCATTCTGGCGATGGCAGGACATTTGGCGCGGCCCCGTTCTGGCGACCGCATGAAGGAGATGGGAATGGTCATGCGCGGCGTCAAGGGGGCCGTGCAACATGAACCATGGCTGAACATCCGGTTCCGGCATCGTTCAGTTTGGGAACCATAAAACATCGGTCATCGGAGACATTCTCCGTGGACAGAAGCAATAACGTCCCTTCTTCTTCTGTCTTATTCGCCGGAACCGCGACTGCTTTAACCGACGGTTCCGGCAATTTTTTCTTTGACCTTCCTGCGCCGCCGACCTATCCCGAAAAGGCAGAACAGCCGGAAAAGACCGATGATCGAAGCCACATTGCGCGCCAGTGAAGACAACCCGGTTCCCGGCAACCATACCGTCGGATATTTTACCGGCCATGGCGGCAAGCAGCTCCGATATGCGATCTTCCGCGCCAGCCGTCCCATTGCCCGCGGCACTGTGGTTCTGCTGCATGGCAGGAACGAATGTATCGAGAAATATTTCGAGACCGTCACCGATCTGACGGCGATGGGCTTCTGGGTCGCGACCTTCGATACGCGTGGGCAGGGCGGTTCCGAAAGGCTGCTTAAAAATGCAGGCGCCGGGCATGTACGGCGCTTTTCCGACTACCAGCGTGACATCAGCCTGTTTCTCGAGCAGGTGGTGCTGCCGGATACGCGGCTGCCCTTCTTCATGATCGCGCATTCCACCGGCGCGCTTGCCGCGCTTGCCGCTGCACCCGGCCTGTCGAACCGGATCGACCGTCTGGCGCTTTGCTCGCCTTTCATCGAGCTGGACAGCCAGCAATCGGTTCCCTCGTCCGTCATTCGGGTGGTGGCGACGGCTCTCAGCCTTGTTGGTCTTGGGCGGGTTCAGCTCGGCAAGGATCAGCGGGAGCGGGATTTCGACGGTAATCCGCTCACCTCCGATGCCAGGCGTTTTGCAAGAAACCTTGGCCTGCACCGGCAATTTCCGGAACTGTTCATCGGTGCGCCGACGGCGCGCTGGGTCCATGAGGCGCTGAAGGCGATGGGGCGGGTGGTCCGCCAGGACCATCTGACGAATATCACCATTCCGACCCTCATTCTGGCGCCGATGTTGGATACGATCACCCCCTATAAGGCGCAGGAGGAACTCTCCCGTAATTTCCGGGCAGCGCAGCTTCTTCCAATCACCGGCGCGCGCCACGAATTGCTGCATGAGCGAGACGTTTTCCGCAAGCAGGCGCTGGCGGCCATCGACGCCTTTTTTGCGCCGGAGTGATGGCCGCTTAAACGGGCAGCCTAGAGCTTCGAGAGAATGGCGAGCGCCTGTTCGTGCACCGCCTTTGAGCCGGCCGCGAGAATGCGGCCGCCATTTTCCGGACGTCCGCCATCCCAGGTGGTCATGATGCCGCCGGCCTGTTCGACAACGGGGATCAACGCGCCGACATCATAGGGCTTCAGACCGGATTCGATCACCAGATCGACATGACCGGCGGCGAGCAGGCAATAGGCGTAACAATCCACGCCGTAGCGGAAAAGCCGGACCTGATCCTGTACCTTCTCGTAAAACGGTTTTTCTTCCGCGGTGAAGATGTGGGGCGTTGTGGTGAACAGCACCGCGTCCGACAGCGACGCACAGTCGCGCGTGCGGATCTTCCGCTCGCCATCCGGCCCGAAGTACCAGGCCGCTTCGCCATCGGCGAAATAGCGCTCTTTGGTGAAGGGCTGGTCCATGATGCCCATGGTGGCGCGGCCGGCCGACTGGAAGCCGATCAGCGTGCCCCAGACGGGTACGCCGGAAATGAAGGCTCGGGTGCCGTCGATCGGGTCGATGACCCAGATATGATCGCGGTCGAGGCCGATAGTGCCGTGTTCTTCGCCCAAAATGCCGTGCTGCGGAAAACGCGCTTCGATGAGGGCGCGAATGGCGGTTTCTGCTGCTTGATCGCCTTCCGTCACCGGATCGTAGCCACCATCCTGCTTATTGGTCACGGCAATGCCCGTGCGGAAGCGGGGAAGCGTTTCGGCGCTGGCGGCATCGGCAAGTTTGAAGAAGAAATCCCGGTCGGGCAGCATGCGAAACCTCATTGCCTGAAATGGTGATCTGAATCCTGTGGCGCAATCCATAGACTGGAATCGCATCCGTCGTCCACTCATACGAATACCGGAGCCGGGCGAATACCGGAGCCGGGGTTTCCATATTTTCAGCATAAGCCTAAAAAATATGCAAAAAATAAAATGATTGACAATTGTGCATATAATGCATAGCGTGATGTTGCAGTCTTTGACTGTAAATACCCTCCTTGGGTGTTTCCTCCCTAGACTTGACCGCGCCAAGGCGCGGTTTTTTTTGCCCGGCACGCGGTCGGGTGATACGGGATAAAATATTGAAATAGCGGCTAATTCGAAGGCTATTCGGCAGCGAGCGACGTTTCTATCGCATATTCGGAAACGAAGGCGCCGAGCTGGCGCATGAAGATTTCAAGCGATGCCTGAATGGCGGGGAAATCGGCTTTTTTCAGAAGCGTCTTTTCATCCACGTAAAGAGCCCGGTTGACCTCGATCTGCAACGCATGCAGCGAGCGGATCGGCCGGCCGTAGTGTTCGGTGATGAAGCCGCCGGCATAGGGTTTGTTGCAGACCGCGACGAAACCCAGTTCCTCAAGAAAATGCAGCGCGGCGCGGGAGACTTCCTGGGATGCGCTGGTGCCGTAGCGATCGCCGATAATTACATCCGGCCTCAGATTCGAGCCGGTGACGCGGATATTGCCCGGCATGGAATGGCAGTCGATCAGCACCGCCATGCCGAAATGGGCATGGGTGCGGGAAAGGAGGCGGCGCAGGCAGGCATGGTAGGGCTTGTAGATCGTCTCTATCCGCGAGAGTGCTTCATCCACCGGCAGGCGGTGGGCGTAGATATCCATATTCTCGGCGACGATGCGCGGCACTGTTCCAAGTCCGCCGGCGACGCGCATGGAGCCGATATTGGCATAGGGCGGAAGCGTGCCTTCGAACATGCGCGGATCGAGCTCGTAGGGCTCGCGATTGACGTCGAGATAGGCGCGCGGGAAATTCGCTTTCAGAAGCGGCGCGCCGATGTCAGGTGCTGCTGCGAACAGCTCATCGACGAAGTGATCTTCGGAGCGACGGATCTCGTGCGAATCGAGCCGTGCCGACTCAAGGAAGGAGATGGGGTAACAACGGCCGCTATGGGGGGAATTATAGACGAATGGCAGGGTTTGAACGGCAGGTTCCGTTACCTCGAACAGCTCATATTCACCCGTGACCCAGTCCATTCAGTGCCATTTACCATGTCGCAAACTATCAGGATGTTCATGTTGCCAGTTACCGTGCGGCAAGTCCATACTATCGCCAAAGCAGCGCTATACCGATTCATGCGTTCACAGGATATTTACCGTGAAAATCCTATAATCGGGCTAGGGTATTCCAAACATTGAGCAGTTACGGTCACTTATGATGAATCAGAAAATTCTTCTCGCTGAAGACGACAACGATATGCGCCGCTTCCTCGTGAAGGCGCTGGAAAAAGCCGGTTACAAGGTTTCTTCCTTCGACAACGGCGCCAGCGCCTATGACCGGCTTCGCGAAGAGCCATTTTCGCTGCTGCTGACCGATATCGTGATGCCTGAAATGGATGGCATCGAACTTGCGCGTCGTGCGACCGAACTCGACCCGGACCTTAAGGTCATGTTCATCACCGGCTTCGCAGCCGTTGCGCTGAACGCCGATTCGAAGGCTCCGAAGGACGCCAAGGTACTTTCCAAGCCGTTCCATCTGCGCGATCTGGTGGATGAGGTCAACAAACTCCTTGTGGCGTAAGGCCTCTCAAAAAACCTTCACAAAACCGAAAAAAAG
>QFOL01000250.1 GCA_003241215.1 Agrobacterium fabrum | reverse complement strand
CGGCTGCAGGCCGGCGATAATGCCGCCGATCGCCGCCGGCACGCCCTGCCCTATCGCCCACCAGATCATGCCGAGATAAAGACCGTGCAGGAAGACGCCGGACAGGATCGCCCGAAACACATCCGCACGCTTCTCCGGCCACTGGATGGCGGAAAGCCGGCAGATCACCCATAACAGCGCACCCGCCAGCAGGTAGCGCAGACAGAGGAAAGTCAGCGGCCCGGTATAATAGACCGCATATTTGGCGGTCACCCAGCCGGTCGACCACAGGAAGACGAAAATGGCCGGAGCCAGACGGTCGAGCGACATGGGAACATCCCCTGTGCCGCATGGTGCCCGTAACCGAAACGGCATGCGGCGAATTGATATTTCTACGGCCTCACGCAAACCGACAATGCCGGGCATTCCGCAAGGCGGTATCCGCATCCCGATGAAAGGTCAAAGGCGTTTTCGTGATCACATCTTTCAGATTTTCTGATGCAAGGACAGCGAGCCATCAACCGAAAGCGAACGAACAAAATTTATGCATTCGCTCACGGCGCATACAGCGCCATCGTCGCCTTCCGCCGCACCTTGCCGCGCAACCAATCTTCCATTGCTGCATTTATAGGCTGAAACCGAAAAAACGCTTCTTTTTTAAAACCCTAGGTCGGCGAAAAATCTTCTAAGGGAGGTCCGCATAGTTCTTGCATTGCATTTGGCGTTGTATTCATATGGTAAAAAAGGGGACATCGAAGTTGGCATTTGACGAAATGATAAATGCGGACGACACGCCGCGAAGCCCATATGAAAACTATAACGAGTGGTACAGCCGACAGGACAGGGCGCACCTGATCCAGAAATCAAAAGACGCGGAAAACATCTTTCGAAAAACCGGTATTACTTTCGCAGTCTACGGCCACGCCGACAGTTCGGAAAAACTGATCCCCTTCGATATCATCCCGCGCATCATCTCCGGACGGGAGTGGCGCAAACTGGCCCAGGGCATCGAACAGCGCGTCATCGCCCTCAATGCTTTCCTCGACGATATCTACCACAAGCAGGAAATCATCCGCGCCGGGCGCATTCCCCGCGAAATCATCGAGAAAAACGAAGCCTTCCTGCCGGAAATGATCGGCTTCACCCCACCCGGCGGCGTCTATACCCACATTGTCGGCACGGATATCGTCCGCACCGGCGAAGACCAGTTCTATGTTCTGGAAGACAATGCCCGCACGCCCTCCGGTGTCAGCTACATGCTGGAAAACCGCGAGACGATGATGCAGATGTTCCCGGAACTCTTCCACGAAAACCGCGTTCGGCGGGTGGAGGACTACCCCTATCTGCTGCGGCAATCGCTCGCCTCGCTCGCACCCCCCGGCTGTTCCGGCAAGCCGCGTGTCGCGGTCTTGACGCCCGGCATCTATAATTCCGCCTATTACGAACATTCCTTCCTCGCCGACATGATGGGTGTGGAACTGGTGGAAGGCTCCGACCTGCGCGTCATGGACGGCAAGGTCAAGATGCGCACCACCCGCGGTTATGAGGCTATCGACGTGCTTTACCGCCGCGTCGACGACGACTTCCTCGATCCGCTGACCTTCCGGCCGGATTCGGCGCTTGGCGTGCCCGGCATCATGGATGTCTACCGCGCCGGCAACATCACCATCGCCAATGCCCCCGGCACCGGCATTTCCGACGACAAGGCCATCTATTCCTACATGCCGGAGATCGTTGAATTCTACACCGGCCGCAAACCGCTCCTCGAAAACGTGCCGACCTGGCGCTGTTCGGAGCCGGACAGCCTGAAATATGTGCTGGACAACCTCGCCGACCTCGTCGTCAAGGAAGTCCACGGTTCGGGCGGTTACGGCATGCTGGTCGGCCCCACGGCGACGAAACGCGAGCGGACGCTGTTTGCGGAAAAGCTCAAAGCCCGTCCCGCCAATTATATCGCGCAGCCGACGCTGTCGCTGTCCACCGTGCCGATCATGGTGAAGAACGGCATCGCGCCGCGCCATGTCGATCTGCGCCCCTATGTGCTTGTCTCGGACAAGGTGCAGATCATTCCCGGCGGCCTGACCCGCGTGGCGCTGAAAAAGGGCTCGCTGGTGGTCAATTCCAGCCAGGGCGGCGGCACCAAGGATACCTGGGTACTGGAGGATTAAGCCATGCTGGGCAGAACGGCAAACGGGCTCTACTGGATGTTCCGGTACATCGAGCGCGCTGAAAACATCGCCCGGCTGATCGATGCGGGCCTGCGCGTTTCGCTGACGCGCAGCGGCAGCGGCGATGAGGACTGGGACGGCGTGCTGCAAAGTGCGGGCGTGCGCGAGGCCTTTCTCGAAATGCACGAGAAGGTGACGGCGGCGGATGCGATCGATTATCTGCTGCGGGAAAAATCGAACCCTTCCAGCGTCATGTCCTGCATCGAGGCGGGCCGCAACAATGCCCGCATGGTGCGCACGGCGCTGACGCGCGAGACATGGGAAGCCACCAACGAATTCTGGATCGAGCTGAAGAACATCCTCGGACGCAAGCTCAACCATGCCGAACTGCCGCAGACCATCGATGTCATCAAACATCGCGCCGGTCTGGTGCGCGGCGCCTTCCACGGTTCGATGCTGCGCAACGATCTCTATAATTTCTCCCGCATCGGCACCTTCATCGAGCGCGCCGACAACACGGCCCGCATTCTGGACGTGAAATATTACGTGCTGCTGCCGGCGGTGGCCCATGTCGGCTCCTCGCTCGACAATGCGCAGTGGGAATCCATCCTGCGTTCGGTCTCGGCCCACCGCTCCTATGGCTGGGTCTACGATGCGGAATACAAGCCCTCCAACATTGCCGACTTTCTCATTCTCAATGGCCGCATGCCGCGCTCGCTGGCCTATTGTTACGAGAAGATCGCCAGCAACCTCAATTACATCGCCGAGGATTACAGCGAGAGGCACAAGGCGCACGACACGGCCGAGAGCATTCGCGACAGCCTGCGCGCGACCACCATCGGCCGTGTGATGGATGAGGGCTTGCACGAATTTCTGGAGAGATTTGTCAACCGCAACGGACAATTGGGACAGGAAATCACGGAAGGCTACCGCTTCTATCAATAAGCGCGTGGACGGGGACAGCTTATGCGTCTGAAAATCACCCATACGACGGAATATGTCTATGACGAGCCGATGCCCTATGCATTGCAGCGGCTGCGCCTGACGCCGCAGACCGGCCCGAGCCAGACGGTGGAGAATTGGGATGTCTCCGTCGATGGCGCCACTGTGGAAGTGGCCTATGACGACCATTTCGGCAACCGCGTTGCGTTGGTGGAAACGGAAGGCCCGCAGCAGCGGGTCAAGGTGGTGGCGAGCGGCTTCGTGAACACCGAGGACAAGGCCGGCGTGTTCGGGCACCATATCGGCAATGCGCCGCTGTGGCTCTTTCAGCGCGAGACGCCGCGCACCAAGCCGGGAAAGCTGGTGCGCGAACTGGTGAAGGCAAGCGCCGGCGAAAGCGAGCTTGCCCGCCTGCATAACCTCATGGAGATCATTCACCACAAGGTGGACTATGTGCCGGGCGCAACCGACATCGAAACCACGGCGGAAACGGCGCTGGAAGCGGGCAAGGGCGTCTGCCAGGACCATGCCCATATCCTGATTTCCGCCGCCCGGCTGATGGGCCTGCCGGCCCGTTACGTTTCCGGTTATCTGATGATGGAAGAGGTGGAGGAGCAGGCGGCCACCCACGCCTGGGCCGAAGTGCATCTTCAGGGGCTGGGCTGGGTGGGTTTCGACGCCGCCAACAATATCTGCCCCGACGACCGTTATGTGCGCATCGCCTCCGGCCTCTGCTACCGTGACTGCGCGCCGATATCGGGCATGCGCATCGGTCCGGCCGGCGAGACGCTGAGCGTTTCGGTCACCGTGCAGCAGTCGCAGAGCCAGTCGCAAAGCTGAGACGATGGCCGGCAGGGACGACGACACAATCGGCTTCTATACGGGTAACGCCGCGGCCTATACCTCGCGTGGGCAGGCGGCGGATCGCCCGCATCTGGAAACATTCCTGGCGCGGCTGCAAGAGCGTGCAAGCATTCTCGAACTGGGATGCGGCGGCGGGCAGGACAGCGAATTCATGCTGACCGCCGGTTACGATGTCCACCCCACCGACGGAACGCCTGAAATCGCCAAAGCGGCGCAAAACCGGCTCGGCATTCCCGTCCGGACATTGCTGTTCGAGAATATCGATGAGAGTGAGCGATATGACGGCGTCTGGGCCAATGCCTGCCTGCTGCATGTGCCCCGCCCTGCCCTGCCGGGCATTATCGGCCGCATCCACACCGCGCTGAAACCGGGCGGCGTTTTTTATGCCAGCTTCAAGGCAGGAGAAGCGGACGGCCGCGACATGTTCGGCCGTTATTACAATTACCCTTCGAAGCCCTGGCTGGAAAGTGTTTACGGACAGTTTGACTGGGCGGCGGTGGAAATCGAGGCACGGCAGGGCAGCGGTTACGACCAGCTCCCGACCGCATGGCTGCATGTGACGGCAACGAAACCCTGATCCGGCGCGACAACTTGGCGGTTGCGAAACCCCGTCCCACCCGGTTTAATCCCCGCATCGATTTGAAAGCATGATCCGGCTTCAGCCTGCGGGAGGAAAGCCGGCCGGGAGACGGCCTTGTACAACATTTCCGATTATCGCGACTGCCAGTCGCATGGCCCCGTCATCGCCGAACGGGTCTGGACGGCATGGTGGCAGGATAGCGGCCTTCAGGTGGGCGATGTCGCCGAGCACCTGAAGGACATGACCAACCCCCATGCGTTGCCCACCGGCTTCGTCGCCCATGATGGCGACGATTATGTCGGCTCTGCCTTCCTCATCCATTGCGATCTGGAGGAGCGTCCGCAATATCTGCCCTGGGTCGCCGCCCTCTGGGTGGAAGAGGACCGCCGGCGCTCAGGCGTCGCCCGGGCGCTGATGCAGGCCGCGACGAAAAGGGCAGCCGAACTCGGCCACCACATCAGCTATCTGTGCTGTGAGCGCGATCTCGAAACCTACTATATCAATTGCGGCTGGACCGTCCTGGAACGCGGCGTCGGCAAGCACGACCTGACGGTGCTGACTTTCAGCACCCAACCATAAACCGCCCGCCACATTCCCGTGCCGGACAACCATGGACCACCGGAGGAACCATGCAACCGCCAGCCGCCATCATGGAAACCGCACTCTATGCGGATGATCTCGATGCCGCCGAAACCTTTTACCGGGATGTCTTCGGGTTGGAAGTGGTGCGCAGGCTGCCCGGGCAATTCGTCTTCTTCCGATGCGGGCAGCAGATGCTGCTGATCTTCGATCCCGAGCAATCCCGCCGGGCCGACCCCGACAATCCGATCCCACGCCACGGTGCGGTGGGGCAAGGCCATTTCTGCTTTTACGCCAAGGACAAGTCGGAGGTGGACGGCTGGAAGGCCCACTTCGAAGCGCTCGGAATTCCAATCGAACATTATCACCGCTGGCCGAATGACAGCTATTCCGTCTATATCCGCGATCCGGCTGGTAATTCGGTGGAGGTGGGCGAAGGAAAGCTTTGGGGGGTCTGATCCCTCCCTGCCGTCAGGCAGCAACGGGTGGAGGAACCGGAAGACCCCTCCTCCGTCATCCTTGGGCTTGACCCGAGGATCCAGGGTCGCACGCCGGGTTGTGGATCCTCGGGTCAAGCCCGAGGAT
>QFOL01000024.1 GCA_003241215.1 Agrobacterium fabrum | reverse complement strand
GCGTGCCGCGCGAAGGTGCAAACCGGATGGAAGGCGGATTTCGGCAATAAAAAACCCGGCAGAATTGCCGGGTTAATGTTGATGATCGCAGACCCCTCCTCCGTCATGCCGGGCTTGACCCGGCATCCAGCCACGGCGCGTCTGCGCCGTGAGAAGAGTCTCTTGCGATCAAGGACTTGATCGCGCTGGACCCCGGATCCAGTCCGGGGTGACGGAGCTTGGATGAACCCGCTTTGCCAAACGCTCACTCGCCTTTCCAGGCCGTCACCAGATCGCCATAGGCAATGTCGATGGTCGTCACGAGCGATTTCAGGCTGGTATTACGCAGAATGACGGTCGGCAAGGCAACGATGGAGAAATTCGGCAGATCGTCGCCGGTGATTTTCTGGATATCGTGGAACTGCCCCGCCCGTTTCGTTTCATCCACTTCAATCGCGGCCGCACGGAAAAGATCGTCCACCTTTGGATTGTTGTAATGGGCCGCGTTGACATAGGGCGCGGGTTTCTTGATCCCGTCGGACCAATAGAGGCGCTGCACGCCCGCCGTCGGATCGAACAGCCGGCTGATGCCGTTCACCGTCAGGTCAAAACCGCGCTCGGTATAGACCCGCTTGATGAAGGTGGCGAGATCGCCTTCCACAATATCCACCTTCACGCCGAGTTTGCCGAAGGATGAGCGCAGATATTCAGCGGTTTTGCGGAAGACGTCGGAGGGCAGGAAGGCCAGCCGCAGCGAAAAACGGGTGCCATCCGCACCCCTCGGATAGCCCGCTTTGTCCAGCAGCTCATTCGCCCTGGCGAGATCGAAGGGATAGGTGA
Organism: Agrobacterium fabrum; assembly: GCA_003241215.1. Lineage (GTDB taxonomy): Bacteria > Pseudomonadota > Alphaproteobacteria > Rhizobiales > Rhizobiaceae > Agrobacterium > Agrobacterium fabrum_A. The sequence goes on along the minus strand of QFOL01000024.1, from coordinate 24,153 downwards.
AGGGCTTTTCGTCATTATAGGCGGTGAAGACCGCCGGGATGTTCGAACCGGCAGGTTTCGCCGTCCCGAAGAAAATGGCGTCGTTGATGAAATTGCGGTCGATGGCATGCGCCAGCGCGTGCCGAACTTCCTTTTTGGCAAGAATCGGATTTTCGAGATTGAATTCGAAGACGGCGGCATTGTTGAGATAGGAGTCGGTATAGACCTCCACCGCGAGCTTCGGATTTTGCCGCAAACGCTCCAGATCGCTATAGGACACATCGGCGGTATAATCCGCCTCGCCCGTCTCCACGGAAATGGTGGTGGAAGCCGAATCCGCGACGAAACGGGCCACGAAACCGTCGAGATAAGGCAGATCGGCCTGCCAGTAATTCGGGTTCTTCTTCAGCTTCACATAGCTGCCGCGTTTCCATTCCTCGAATACGAAGGGGCCGGTGCCGACTGGCGCGTTACCATTGGGGCTTTCGTTATAATTTTCCGAAGCATAGGCATGGGCCGGCAGAATGGGTGTTTCGCCGCCCGTCAGCGCCCGCAGGAGATAGGGCGCGGGCTTGGAAAGCACCACCACGGCCGTCAGCGGATCGGGCGTTTCGATATCAGCAACATTGGCGAAGGTGATGCGTCCGCGTGGACCGACCTTCTTGAAGGCCAGCAGGGAAAATTTGACGTCCTGCGACGTGAAATCCTTGCCATCATGCCATTTGACGCTCTTGCGCAGCTTGAAAGTGTGGCGCAGCCCGTCGGCCGATGTTTCCCAGCTTTCGGCCAGAACCGGGTGCGGTTTGAACTCGCTGTCGAACCGTACAAGCCCTTCGAGGATTTTCGTGGAAATGGCGCGGGTACGCGTATTGGAATCGGAAAGCGGCACCAGCGTCGTCGGCTCGCCAAGGCCTGCAAGGGTGACGATCCCGCCCTTTTTCGGCGTTTCCGCCGCCAGAGCCGGCAGGGAAGGCAACAGCATGGCCCCGGTTAGCGCCGCACTCAAAAGCAATGTCTTACGTCTTGTAATATCCATGGATGTTTCCTCTTGCAGGCTTGTTTTTAAATGTTCACGCAGGTTTCAGCCGGGTTTCCACCAGCCGGGCAAACAGAGTGGCGCCGACGGGCAGGATGGCGTCGTCGACGATGAAACCGGGATTATGGGCGGGCACCGTGCCGGAATGGCCGAGGGTGAAAAACGCGCCGGGCGCGTGCTTCAGGAGATCGGCGAAATCCTCGCTACCCATGAAACGGCCGGGCTCGGTGGAAACGCGCTCGTCTCCCAGAACCTCACGCGCCACGCCGGCGACGATCTCCACAGATGCATCGTCATTGGTGAGAACCGAGAATATGTCGCGAATATCCACCTCGGCGGTGAGGCCGTGCGCTGCGGCAATATGATCGGAAATCGTGCGGATGCGCTCCCTTATGGTTTCGCGCACGCTGTCGGAGAAGGCCCGAACCGTGCCGGCAATCGCGGCCGTTTCGGGAATGACATTATAGGCCGATCCCGCCTCGATGCGGGTGATCGACAGGACGGCAGGATCGGTCGGCGGCACGTTGCGGCTGACGATGGTTTGCAGCGCCTGGATCAGTTCACCCGTCGCCGGCACCGGGTCACGCGAAACATCGGGGTGAGCGGCGTGGGCACCCCTGCCCTTCAGCCGGATATCGAAGAAATCCGCCCCCGCCAGAATGGTGCCGGGCGAAACCTTCAGATGATTGGGCGCGGCATGGGAGGAATTGTGCAGCCCGTAAATCTCGTCGACGGGGAAGTCCTTGAACAGCCCGTCGGCGATCATGGCGCGCGCACCGCCTAGACCTTCCTCAGCCGGCTGGAAAATGAACACCACCGTGCCGGCAAAATCTCGGGTTTCCGCCAGATAACGGGCGGTGCCGAGCAGGATGGTGGTGTGCACATCATGCCCGCAGCCGTGGAATTTGCCGGGATAGACCGACGCATAGGGCAGACCGGTTTCCTCCGGCATCGGCAGGGCATCCATATCCGCCCGCAGCCCGATGGAGCGGTTGTCCGCATGGCGGCCGCGCAGCACGCCGACCACACCGGTCTTGCCATATCCGCGATGCACCTCAATGCCCCAGGAGGCGAGCTTTTCGGCGACGATGCCGGAGGTGCGGACCTCCTCGAAACCGATTTCCGGATGCTGGTGCAGATCGTGGCGGATGGAGACGAGTTCAGGAACATAGGTTCCGATCCGGTCCAGGATTTTGGGTGCGGGCGTTTTGACGGGATCGACGGCGATGTTCACGGTATCTCCTCGGGGCAAAAAATATCGTTTCCGCAATCAGGCGATTGCGAAGTGTGGGTTTCGGGATTGGAAATGCGGCGGGAGAGGCCTCAGAGCCTCAGGCCCGCCTCCTTCATCAGGGGCAGAATGCGCTCGGCGAAATAATCGAGGTCGTCTCGGAAATCGTAAAAATTCAGCTGAACCCCATCGATCCCGGCCTTTTTCAAACCGACAAGCTGCTCGACCACCTGCTCCGGCGAACCGATGATCTCGATATTGCCGCCGAGATTGCGCCCCTGCTTGTGGCGTACATCGCCACGGCCGCGCCAGGCATGGGCGTCGCTGTCGTAATTATTGGTGGCGAAGGCGCGGGTGCCGGGCTGCGGTTTTCCAGCCTCGATGGCATCCGCATAGGCGATCGCCTCCTTCTCCGTATCGCGGCTGACGATGATCGGATTGATGATCGTCTTCACCTGCCGGCCATAGGCCTTGGCGCGGTTCTTGATAGTCGCAACATGATCGGGAAGCGTTTCCAGCGCGCTGTCTATATGCGCGCCGCCGGGCGAAGTGACGAAAACCAGATCGGAATGCCGGGCAGCGAAATCGATGCCTGCGGGCGAACCGGTCGCCGTCACCAGCGGCGGGCGTCCGAAAGCAGGCTTCGGCGTGATCCAGCCATTGTTGATCGCCCAGGGATTGAGTTTTCCCTCGTAGGAAAAGTTCTCAGTCTCGCCCCACAGGCGATGGAGAACATCGAACAATTCTCCGGCCATGTCATAGCGCCTGTCGTGGTCGATACGCTGCCAGCCGAACATTTCATGCTCGATGGCGCGGTGGCCGGTGACGATATTGATGCCCCAGCGTCCCTTGGCGATATGATCCAGCGTCGCACCATATTTGGCGAGATGCAGCGGATGCAGCGGCCCATAAAGCACATGGATGGTGGAGATCAGCAGGATGTTCTTGGTGACCGCCGCCATGGCGCCAAGCGCGATGAAACTGTCGAGCGAGGATTCGCCGTCATAACCGCCCTTGGGCAGCCATTGCGTGCGGCTGAAGGCGATCTCGAAACCTAACTCCTCCGCACGCTTCACCAGTTCGACATTATAATCGAAGGTCCAGCTGTTGCTGGTCGGCAGGCTGGAGAAATTGATGTCCTGCAGATTGAGGAACAGGCCCAGCATCAGCGGCTGCTTCACCGCCCGGCTGAGCGGGCTGTCTTCGAAATCGGCCGGGCTTTTCAGGTCGAGACCTTTCAGCTCGGGACCTTCAGGCAACGGAACAGTCAGTGCCATGTCTTTTCTCCCTCGGAATGATCACCCTGCGGGGTGGCCGCTTTCAGCCGGGCGCGCAGATAGCCCTCCACGCTGCGGGGCTGACGACCGCTAATCTGCTGGATGGTATCGGTGACGGGTGCCGCGAAACCATCGCCGATAAGCTGTCCGAATTCGCTGATCGCTTTCTCTTCGAAGGCGCCGATATGCGGCGGGAAAACGGAGGCGGCATTGTGCGAAACGCCAACGGGCCGATGCAGAATCCGCGCCGCAATGCGGGCGATTTCCAGCGCCGTCAGGGCTTCGCCGCCAGTCAGCACGAAAGTGCTGGAAACCGGCGCGCTTGATGTCAGGGCATGAACCGCGACATCGGCAATATCGTCGGCATCGATGAAGGAAACGGCCGCATTGCCAAAGCGGGCGGGTACATCATCTCCCTTGCGCAGCGCGGCGACGACGGGCTCCAGCGCAACCTGCATCCAGGCATTCGGCCGCAGCACGGTATGCGCGATGCCGCTTGCGGCCAGATGCCGTTCCACCTCAGCATGCGCCGCCCCCGAAATGGAGCGCCCGGCATTCTTAATGGTCCAGTCGGAACCGGATATTTTCACGATCCGCGACACCCTGGTGGAGAGAGCGGCATCGATGACCGTCTTCTGATCCACCGCCAGCGTCTCTCCGATGGAGGAAAGCAGGAACACCCTGTCTATTCCCCGCGCGGCTTCTTTAAGACTGGCCGGATCGGAAAAATTTCCCTCCGCGATCTCGACCCTGTCGCCCCAGAGCTTCAGCGCATCCTCCCGCCTGCGGGTCAGCACCCGAACCTCGGCCTGTTTTTGCAGAAGACGGCTGACGACCCGTTGCCCGAGCCTGCCGGTTGCACCCGTTACAAGAATGGTGGTTGCCATGACCTTCTCATCTCCCGTCGGTATGTTGCGCGGCATCCCGCAGCGCAGAAAGGGCGCGCGGATCGGCCCAATCCTGCACATCGAAATCCGCCGGAATGAATTTCCATTCCAGCAGGAAATCCTTGAAATGGCTCAATGCATCCAGCTCGGCCGGATCGAGATCGAGCCTCAGATTGCGGTGTACATCCGGGCCATTCGCAGCCAGAACCGCCTCCTCGCTAACGCCGATCTCGCGGGCGATGAAACGCACGGCTTCCGCCGGATTGTCATTTGCCCATTGGGCAACCCGCTGTACGGTGGCGACGAGTTCGGCCACCAGATCGGGGCGCTCATCGGCAAAGGTGGCGTCCACCGTCAACGGGCGCGGCGTGCCATTGTTGATGCGGATTTTCGGATCGGGGTGAAACCCCGTCGACACCACGACCTGCGCACCGATGAGATTGGCGACGGTGACGCCTTCCGCACCCTTGACGAAAAACGCATCGATCTGGCCCCGATGCAGCGCTGCAATCTCCTCGCCATAAGGAAACCGCCGGCGCAGACCATGGAACCTGTCGTCAGAAGGATCGAGCAACACCGGCTCTTTCGCCGTGAGATTGACAAGCTCGACATCCGCAACGGCGAGGTCCGAGATCGTCAGCGCCGAAACGATGCCTTTGAGCGATGTGGCGCGCTGGAAATCGATGGTTTCATTCGGGCGCTTCGGCAGGCCGATGCGCCGTCCCTTCAGGTCGCTGCCCTTGCTTATTCCGCTTGCTGGCAAAGCGATGACGGCCTGAAACTCGTCAGTTCTCGTCAGCCCCACAAGCCGTGTTTTCCGGCCGCCGGATTTCGCCCAGATCGGCGGAATATTGCCGCCCTGACGGAAGGACCAGTCCAGAAGATGATCGAAATGGCTCTGGCGAATGGCCGGATCGGCCGCATCGCGAATGGAGGAAACAGAGATTCCATGGGTGGAGAAACGTTCCTCGATCCAGCCCAGTTGCGCTGCGATGGAAAGCGGCGTGGGCGCCGGGCAGCGCGTGTACCATACGGTTACGGGTTGGGTTATCTGGCGAAGGGCGGCATCAACCATGGCGTTCGTCCTCGAAATTGCGATCTGAACGGCACGCTACACGTCAGAGATTATTTTCTATAGATAAAGTGTACTATTTCAGGCACGATTGGGGAAATTGGTTTCCATCTCGTGAGCGCTTCGCCAAGAAGACGGAATATCCTTTCGAGAATAGCAAGATTTCGGGTCGGTTTCCCCAGCCTGCCTCACCTCACCCATCTCTCACATTCGACCGCCGCGCGGGGGCCGCCACGGATGAAAGTTTTTCTTCTCCGAGCAGCAAGGATTTTTAACTCGCGACCGGACCGCCGGCTGTTACGCTTCCCGCAATTGCGCCGGTCATACGGGCTGGCAATCCAACAGACCTGAAAGAAACGTGGCAGCATGAGCAAGACCAAACGCCGGCTCAATCTCAATGTCGGCATCAACACCACCGGATACCTCGCCAATGCCTGGAAATACCGGAGCGGAGACCGGCACGACATCAACGACATAGGCTATTATCGCCGGCTGACGGAACTGGCCCACAAAGGCCGGTTCGACGCCGTTTTCCTTTCCGACCACCCGGCATTGCTGACCGACCCGGCAAGCCGCCCGTTTCACACCATCGATCCGCTCATTCTCTCGACGTCGCTTGCCGCGCAGGTGCCGGATATCGGCTTTGTGGCGACGGTGTCCTCCACCTATAACTCGCCCTATAATTTCGCCAGACGAACCCAATCCATCGATCTCGTTACCGGCGGCCGGCTGATCGTCAACATCGTCTCTTCCTTCAATCCCAATGTCGCCGCCAATTTCGGCAACGATCCGCTGCCGCAGCGCAGCGAGAGATATGCCAAGGCCACCGAATTTCTCGACGTGGCGAAAAAACTCTGGTCGAGCTGGGATCCGCGCCGCGAAGGCGAAGTGCCGGAAGAGCGCTTCTGGGATGCGGCGACGGCCGAGACCATCGATCACGAGGGGCAATATTTCCATGTCAAAGGCCCGCTCAACGTTCCGCGTGGGCCGCAGGGACATCCGGTCATCGCGCAGGCCGGCGCCTCCGAAGGCGGCATCGATCTGGCGGCACGCCATGGCGAGATCATCTATTGCAACATCCTGTCACGACCAGCAGGTCAGGCCTTCGGCAAAAAGGTACGTGACCGCGCCGTCTCTTTAGGCCGTGATCCCGCTGGCATCCGTATCGTTCCCGGCCTTGTCGTCATTCTCGGCGAGACCCGTGAAGAAGCGCTGCGCAAGCATGAACTCTTCAGCGGGACCGGCTCGGAAGACGGGCTTCTGGCGCGTTTCGCCAAAGAAAACGGCATTGATCCGCGTGACTTCAACCCGGATATAAAACTCGATGGCGAGCGCTTCATTCCCGACCAGAACCGGCAATGGGCCGTTGGCATGGGGCTTGGCCTTTCCGAACTGCTGACCCACGAAAAGCTCACCGCCCGTGAGGCCGTGCGCCGCTCCGAGGGGCACCACCGGCTGCTGCTTGGCACGCCGGAAGGGGTGGCGGATGGCATTATCGATCTCTGGCAGGACGGCACGGTGGACGGCTACACCCTGCAGCCGCCGCGCGCGCCGGACGATATTGCCGAATTCGTCGAAAAGGTCGTGCCGGTGCTTCAGGATCGCGGTGTTTACCCGCGCGAATATGAAGGCGCGACAATACGTGACCGCTATGGCCTGCCTTATCCAGATTGAATAGCAGATACGGCACTATTGAAGGTGTCCTCCCGCTAGTCCCGCTGGGGCGAGAATAGCGGGAGCGGGACATATTATTGGCCCGTCGCCACTTTCAAAACGGGCCGCCCGCCCGAAAGCTGTGGCAGGGCGGAGGAGAAATCCGTGACGATCTGGCGATAATCTTCCGGCTGGAACTCATAGGGCAGTTCTAGACGGAATTCCGAGACGTGCGGCAGAACGGGATCGCGCGACAGCTTCTCCAGAATCTCGTCCGTCGTCCCAACGATATCGGGCAGGAAAAGCGTGCGGCGCGCGCCATGCGGCGTGGTCGTGCGCCTGTCGCGCTCGGCGGCGAATTCCTGATAACGGCGGCGGGTCGCGGGGCTCGCGCTATCCGTCGGCAGGATCACGCGGCCAAGAGCGACACGCGGCTGGCGCTCATGCGCCCATTCCTGCCGGAAGCGGCTGACCAGTGCCGCCTGCGCGGTCAGAAAATCATCGGTATTTTCGCCGCTGACGATATTCCCTGTAAGAAGATTGAAGCCAGCCTTCCCCGCCCAGCGCGCGGAATTCTGCGATCCGCCGCCATACCACAGCCTGTCCGTCAACCCCTCGGCGACTGGCCGAAGGCGTGGCACCTGTGCACCCGCCGCATTGCCCGCTTCCGTCTCACTGGAGAGCGGTTCCGATCTCAAGGCCCTCGCCAACTTTTCGGCGCGGGCGTGGCTGTAATCCGCATCGTGAACCGTATCGACATAATCCGAAATGAGATGGGCGAAGGGCGGTGCGCCAACGGAAACCCCGACATTCAATCGCCCACGCGACAGGACATCCACGGTGGCCAGATCTTCCGCCAGCCTGAAGGGATTTTCGTAACCAAGCTGAATGACGGCGGTGCCGAGGCCGATCCGTTTCGTGCGCTGCGATGCCGCCGCAAGGAAAGTCGCGGCAGAGGACACGCCCCGTTCCAGATGGCGCTGGCGAACCCAGGCGCTGTGATAACCCAGCGCCTCTCCGGCTTCGAAAAGCTGCAGGGTTTCTTCCAGCCCCCGTGCCGGATCGTCATCCTGATAATTGCCGGGAACGAGAAAGGCAAAGTGGGAGATATGGGAAAGGGGCATGGCTGTACATCCGGAAACGAGTGTTGAAGCTCAGCGGCACAGATGCAGCCATCCTTGTTACCGGACAGCCGTTCAATGCGGCGCATACCCACGCAGAATGCATGAAGACAGGTGCGGCTGGCGCGGCACGTTCGTTTATAGTCCCGGTCTTTGTTGAAAGATCATTGCGCGATTCAATAGTCTACTAAAATTATGGATTACACCTCCGTCTGGCATGGGTTGCGCTCGCGTCCCCCGTCGGACTTGCTTCTGCGAAGAGGCAAATATCCCTAGTCACCCTCTCATGTCGAAGACCTTTGCAACACCGTGTGCAAATGGCCTAGATTTCCCGCCTCAACATGTAATACAGATTTTCACACGTATTGACAAATAATGCGCATATGCATGACATTAGAAGTCTGCATTCCCCCGCTTTACGCAATGCGGACAGAACCTGCGGCTGGCCGGGAGGAAAATATGGACGACGTGACACTTCTGGCATTTGCCGTGGTCGCATTTATTGGCATTGCGACGCCCGGTCCGACCGTTTTGCTGGCGCTTGCCAATGGTTCGAGATTCGGCATGCGCCGCGCCATGATCGGCATGGCTGGCGCCGTCCTGTCCGATTTCGTTCTGATCGGTGCGGTTGCGCTGGGATTGGGCGCCTTGCTGGCAGCTTCGGAATTCTGGTTCGGCGTCGTCAAATGGGCAGGCGTCTGTTATCTTGCCTTTCTGGGCATCATGTTGCTGCGCTCCAGGGGGACGCTCGAGGGCGCTCTCCAGTCGACAGACACAAACGGCACCGCATCCGCCCGCTCGATTTTCCTCAAGAGTTTCCTCGTGGCCGTCACAAACCCGAAAGGATATCTGTTCTTTTCGGCCTTCCTCCCGCAGTTCATCGAGCCGGCAGCGCCGCAGGTGCCGCAATATGCGGTGCTTGCGCTGGTCTTTGCCGGCATCGATTTCATCGTGATGTTCGGATATGCCCTACTCGGTTCGCAGGCCGCCAGATTATTGCAAAAATCCGGGGCTCTCTGGCTCGACAGGATTTGCGGCGGGGCGCTTTTGACGCTGGCCGCCTCTCTGGCCTTCTACCGTAAGGCAAGCGCCTGACCAACCAGGGCAGGGGTTTCCGGCCTATTCGGTGGCGGCGCGGGAACGCAACAGCACCTTGCAGCGCTCAAGACTGCCGCGCAGATGCGAGGCCATGTATTGACGTGCGGCATCCGCATCGCCTTCGATAATGGCGTCGACGATCTTGCCGTGCTCCTCCTGAAGATGGAGATTATAGTCCTTCGGGCGCGATCCGGGCGCCGCACCCTGCAATTCCCCGCGCGGGATGATGCCGGAGCGGATAAGCTGAAGAAATTCCGGAAACCGCCTGTTCTGTGTTGCCTGCGCAATCGCCAGATGGAACTCGAAATCGGCGTCCCGTGTCGGCAGCCCGGCGGCGAGACAGTCGCCGACCCGCCGATGCGCATCGACAATTTCCTCCGCCTGCACGGCGGAACGGCGCGATGCCGCAAGCCCGGCGGATTCGATCTCGAAGACCGTGCGCAATTCCAGCAATTCGATTATCGACGAGATGCGCCCCACCGCCAGATCGTTGAACGGCAGCTCCTTGGCCGGTTTTGCCTCCACGGCAAAAACGCCGGCGCCCTTGCGGGCCTCAACCAGACCATCGGCGCGAAGGATGGCTATGGCCTCCCGCACCACCGTGCGGCTGACGGAATATTCACGCGTGAGCGCGCTCTCACTCGGAAGGCGGTCGCCGGGGCGGAACACGCCTTCCGTCAAATCCCGCCGCAGCGCCGAGCTGATTTTCGCCGCAAGCGACATCCCCTGCTTCCTGCTGCTCTCAGCGTCCATTTCGGCTCACCTGTCTCAAACCTGTCTGGCATGTTAGCAAACACCCGCCACATTGCAAGGCCGGGCGCAGGCGATGGCCAGGCCCGGCATGATCCTCAGGCCGCCACCATGGCCGAACCGGTGGAAAAGCGGTTTCTATATTCGCCGGGCGAAAGGCCAAGAATGCGATGGAATACCCGGCGGAAAGCGGCGGCATCCTCATAGCCCACCGACCAGGCGATCTGATCGACCGAACGGCGGGTGAATTCCAGCAGCTCCCGCGCCTTGCCGACCCGCAGATGCTGGACATATTCAATCGGCTTCATGCCAGTGGCGGCCTTGAAGCGGCGCAGGAAGGTTCGCTCCTCCAGCCCGGCATGGCCGGCCATGTCGGTAACGCTCGTCGCCCGCCCGGCGCGGGCCTGCAACCAGTGCTGCACCTTCAGGATCGGTTCGTCGCCATGCGTCAGCCTTGGGGCGAAACTGCTATAATGACGCTGTTCGCGCCCCGAAGGGTCGATCAGCAGGAACTTGCCGGTCTCGATCATTACCGACGGCCCGAGCAGCCTGTCGACGATGCGCAGGCCAAGATCGGTCCACGCCATCAGCCCGCCAGCCGTGATGATGTCGCCATCCTCGATGACGATCTTGTCTATCTCCAGCCGGATATCGGGAAAACGCTCGCGGAACCGCTCGGCAAACAGCCAGTGGGTCGTGGCCGGGCGACCGGACAGGAGACCCGTGGCCGCAATCATGAAGGAGCCGCCGCAACTGGCGGCCAGCGTCGCCCCCTGCGCATGCCGATCCAGCAGCCAGCGAGCGTAAGGCTCGGCCTCGTCGATTTCGGCCGGCCCAGTCAGCCGGCCGGGCACGACGAAAATATCGGGATGTCCCGGCCTGCCGGGATCGGTGTCATGACAGCGGGAAAATTCGCCGCCCTCGCCCATGCTCCAGTGGCTGACCCGCAATTTCGGTCCGCCGCGATCCTGTGAAAACACCGACGCGATGGCGAAAAGATCGGTGATGCCATGCACCATGGCGATCTGACAGTCCCGATAAAGGACCAGACCCACTTCCAACGCACTTCCCGTTACACCCGCCATGCGCCCCCCCGTTTTGTCAGTTTCGGCTCGTTTTCTGTCAAAAGCGCCAATCCAGCCCCGGCTGCCTCCAGAGTATCTCTATTCCCACGGGACGCAAGCAAGCTCCCTGCAACAGGAGAGAGAGCCATGACAACGATCACCACCGCAGACGGGACGCATATTTTCTACAAGGACTGGGGCCCGAAAGACGGCCAGCCCATCATCTTCTCCCATGGCTGGCCGCTCAGCGCCGATGCATGGGATGCGCAGATGGTGTTCTTCGCTAACAACGGTTTCCGCACCATCGCCCATGACCGCCGCAGCCACGGCCGCTCGGATCAGGTCTGGCATAACAATACCATGGATCAATATGCCGACGACCTGGCCGAACTTATCGAACAGCTCGATCTTCACGACATCATTCTGGTCGGCCATTCCACCGGCGGCGGCGAGGTCACCCGCTATATCGGCCGCCACGGTACGGCCCGCGTTGCGAAAATCGCCCTCATCGGCGCGGTTCCGCCGCTGATGCTGAAGACGGAAAGCAACGCCATCGGCCTGCCGATCGATGTTTTCGACGGCATCCGCAAGGGCACCTATGACAATCGCAGCCAGTTCTTCAGGGATCTGACCATTCCCTTCTACGGCTACAACCGTGAAGGTGCCGTGATATCCGAAGGCATCCGCGAGGAATTCTGGCGGCAGGGCATGATGGGCGGCCTGAAAGGCCAGCTCGACAGCATTCGCGCCTTTTCGGAAAGCGATTTCCATCAGGACCTGAAGGCCTTCGACAAACCGACGCTGGTTCTGCACGGCGATGACGACCAGATCGTGCCGGTTGGTGCATCCGCGCTTTCCACGGTCAAAATCGTCAAACACGCGGTCCTCGAAATCTATGAAGGCGCCGACCATGGCCTGACGCAGACCCATCAGGACCGGTTCAACGCCGACCTTCTCGCCTTCATCAACGCCTGAAACCGCCGCACACAGGAGACACGGACATGACACAGAATACATTTCTCATCACCGGCGCATCCGACGGCATCGGTGCGGTCTATGCGGAACGACTGGCAAAACGCGGCCATGATCTCATCCTCGTGGCGCGGCGCGCCGAAAAGCTGGAGGCACTGGCCAGGCGGCTGGAAAAGGATCATGGCATCGTCGTCGAGGTTCTTGCCGCCGATCTTTCCAGGACGGAGGACCTCGAAAAGGTCGAGGCTCGGCTGCGGGAAGACCGGAAGATCAGCGGTCTCGTCAACAATGCCGGCATTGCAGGGGAAGGCGCGATCACGGCGCTGGACCCGGCCTATGTGACGACGATGATCAACCTCAACATTCTTGCCGTCACCCGGCTTGCGGCAGCCATAGCGCCGCGCCTTGCCGCCGAAGGCAAGGGCACGATCATCAACATGACCTCGGTCACGGCGCTGATGCCGGCGGCGTTTACCGCCGTCTATCCGGCGACCAAGGCTTTCGTGCTTGCCTTCACAGAAGCCCTGCAAGCGCAGCTTTCACCTTCCGGTGTGCGGGTTCAGGCCGTTCTGCCCGGCATCACCCGCACGGCGATCTGGGAAGAAGAGCGGCTCGACGCCATTCCGGCCGCCATGATCATGGATGTTCACGAGATGGTGGATGCGGCCTTCGCCGGTCTCGATCTCGGTGAGACCATGACCATTCCTTCCCTGCCGGATACGGCCGATCTCGAAAATTTCCTTGCGGCGCGCGCAGCGCTGAGGCCCAATCTGTCGCATGCACTTGCCGCCAGCCGGTATCGTGCAGCCAAAACCGAATAGCGGGAGACGTATCATGATCCTCGGACTGACCATTCCCCAATTCACGGCATTGCATGTGGCTTTAAGCTTCATCGGCATTGCCACCGGACTGATCGCCCTGCCCGCTTATGCGGCTGGGCGGTGGATGCCGCGCATGATGGCGCTTTTCCTCGTCACCACGCTTGCCACTACACTCACCGGCTTCCTCTTCCCCTTCGGCAATTTCACACCGGCGCTCGGCGTCGGCATCATCTCCACCCTCGTTCTGGCAATCGCGCTGGTGGCGCTTTACGGATACGGTCTGAATGGCAGGGCGCGCATCGTCTATGCGATCACCGCAACGATCAGCCTTTATCTCAATATGTTCGTGCTGATCGTTCAGGCCTTTCTCAAGGTCGAAACACTCAATGCTCTGGCACCGAACGGCAACGAACCGCCATTTGTCACCGCACAGGCGGTCCTGCTTATTGCGGCAATCTATCTCGGCTGGAAGGCGGCACGCCGCAGGATCGCCGCCTGAAGCACGACGATATTCGAACCGGTCTACGGGGAAAACGCCTTGTGCCAGAATAGTTTCGGGCACAAGGCGTTTTTACGTGCCAAAAGCAGGCAATCTCCGCCCACCCGTCACAAAACGAAGAAATCCCGCCTCTAGTTTCCCCTTCGAACCGTTCCCGAACCCATCCCTTGCATGAAATCATTATACATTATATAATAATATATAATAATGCTGCACCACAGGAGAAGCCTATGAATGTCGTGAAGATCAACGAGCGCCTGACAGTTGCGGGCCAGCCGATGATCGCTGATTTTCCATCGCTCTCGGCTCAGGGCTTTAAAAGCATCATCAATGCCCGGCCGGATGGCGAAGAACCCGGCCAGCCCGGCAATGCGCAGGAAAAAAGCGCCGCCAGCGCGGCGGGCATGGACTATGGCTTCATCCCGGTCAGCGGACCCACCATAACCGAAGCCGATATCCGCGCCTTCCAGCAGAAAATGGCAGAAGCGGAAGGTCCCGTTTTTGCCCATTGCAAGGGCGGCACCCGTGCGCTCACGCTTCATATTCTCGGGGAAGCACTGGATGGGCGCATCGAAAGGGACGATATCGAGGCTTTCGGCAAGGCGCATGGCTTTGATCTTTCCGGCGCTGCGCGCTGGCTGGAACGGCGGGCGGCGGCAGTGCCTCACGTCAAGGCATTCTTCGATCCGCGCACATGGAGCGTGCAATATGTCGTTTCCGATCCCGCAACCGGGCGCTGCGCCATTATCGACCCGGTCTATGATTTCGACGAAAAATCCGGTGCGACCGGAACCATGAATGCCGACGCCATTCTGGATTATGTGCAGAGCCAGGGGCTTTCGGTGGAATGGATTCTCGATACCCATCCCCATGCCGACCATTTTTCCGCCGCCCATTATCTAAAGCAGAAGACCGCTGCATCAACGGCCATCGGTGCGAAAGTCACTGGCGTACAGAAACTCTGGCAGGAAAAATACAATTGGCCTGATCTCAAGACCGACGGCTCGCAATGGGACCGGCTGTTCGACGCCGGAGACCGGTTCAATATCGGCTCGCTGGAAGCACGCGTGCTGTTTTCGCCCGGGCATACGCTGGCTTCCGTCACCTATGTGGTAGGCAATGCCGCCTTTGTGCACGATACGCTCTTCATGCCCGATTCCGGCACCGCACGCGCCGATTTTCCGGGCGGCAGCGCCAGGGAACTCTGGGCGTCCATTCAGGCCATCCTCGCCCTTCCCGATGAAACACGGCTTTTCACCGGCCATGATTATCAGCCCGGCGGCCGCGCCCCGAAATGGGAAAGCACGGTGGCCGAACAGAAACGCAGCAATCCGCACATTGCCGGCGTGACGGAAGAGGGTTTCATTCGCCTCAGGGAAACGCGCGACCGCACATTGCCGATGCCGAAGCTCATTCTTCACGCCCTGCAGGTCAATATTCGCGGCGGCCGCCTGCCGGAGCCGGAAGCGAATGGCAAGCGTTATCTGAAATTCCCGCTCGACGTGCTGGAGGGCAGCACATGGTGACGGAAAACACGGTGGAAAAGACCCCGCACATCGGTGAGATCCCCCTTCCCGCCATGGAGGAGCGCGCCGTCGAGGTCGCGATACTTTTGAAAACGCTGGCCCACCCCGCCCGGCTGATGCTCGCCTGCACGCTGGCGCAGGGGGAGTTTTCCGTCGGCGAGCTGGAGGCCAAGCTGGATATCCGCCAGCCGACACTCTCCCAGCAGCTCGGCGTCCTCAGGGAAGCCGGTGTGGTCGAGACCCGGCGCGAGGCCAAACAAATCTTCTATCGGCTGACGCAAGACAAGGCGGCGCAGCTGATTGCCGCCCTTTACGCCATCTTCTGCGCGCCTGAAGAGGTCGCCCGATGAGCGCCTATGGGCCTTCTCTTTTCGGCGGCATGCTGCTCGGCCTCGCCAGCATCTTGTTGTTTCTGTTCAACGGCCGTATCGCCGGCATCAGCGGTATCATCGGCAACGCGCTGGGCAAGGAGCGGCGTTTCATCAACCTGGCATTCGTGGCCGGCCTGCTTGCCGGGCCTTATCTTTATGCCGCCGTCTTTGGCCAGCTTCCCGCCGTCACCGTCAGCGCACCATGGCCGTTGATCCTCATTGCCGGTCTCTTGGTGGGTTTCGGCACGCGCATGGGCTCCGGCTGCACCTCGGGTCACGGGATCATGGGACTGGCGCGATTTTCCCGGCGCTCCATCGCCGCCACCCTGACCTTCCTGATCACCGGCATCTGCACCGCGACGATAACGGGGGCCCTGTCATGAAAAACCTTGCCATGGCGCGCCTCGCACTGGCGCTGACGGCAGGGGCCCTTTTCGGTTTTGGCCTCTCGCTCTCCGGCATGGTCGATCCGGCCCGCGTTTCCGGCTTTCTGGATGTGGCAAGCGGCCATTGGGACCCCAGCCTGATTTTCGTTCTGGGCGGCGCTGTCATGGTGGCCGTACCGGGCGTGCTGCTCAGCCGATTTTTTGCCAAACCCGTTCTCGCCGAAGACTTCAGCCTTCCCGCAAAAACCCGCATCGACCGACCGCTCATAACGGGCTCGGCCATTTTCGGCGTAGGCTGGGGACTTGCCGGTTTCTGCCCCGGCCCGGCGCTGTCGGCTTTTGCCCTCGGGCTTATGCCTGTCGTCCTGTTCGTGTGCGCCATGATTGCCGGCATGCTGGCGCATGACCGTCTCTATGCAAGAGAACCATAGAACATCCGCCAAGGCGCATTTGCCGGCCGAAAGACCAACGGTCGCACGGGTCCAAAATACCCGCGCGACCGCATTGTCGATCAGAGATCGATCAGGCTCTTGCCCGTCATTTCCGCCGGCAGCGGTACATTCATGAGCTGCAGCAACGTGGGCGCGACATCGGCGAGGATGCCGTCATGCAGCTTCGCACCTTCCGGACCGCCAAACAGGATAACCGGCACCGGATTGGTGGTATGCGCCGTGTGCGGGCCGCCGGTCACCGGATCGACCATGGTTTCGCAATTGCCGTGGTCGGCAATGACAAGCATCGCACCACCCACTTTTTCGAGGGCGGCGACAACGGCGGCAAGCCCGCGATCCACGGCTTCGCAGGCCTTGATTGCGGCCTGCAGATCGCCGGTATGGCCGACCATATCGGGATTGGCGTAATTGGTGACGATCAGATCGTAACCCTTGCCAATCGCCTCGACAAATTTTTCCGTCACTTCCGGCGCGCTCATCTCCGGCTGCAGGTCATAGGTCGCGACCTTCGGCGATTTCGGCATGAAACGATCTTCACCGACTTCCGGCTCCTCCTTGCCGCCATTCAGGAAGAAGGTGACATGCGGATATTTTTCGGTTTCAGCCAGGCGGAACTGCGTAAGCCCCTGCTTCGCCACCCATGCGCCGAGCGTATTGGCGATATCGCGCTTCGGATAAGCCGTCGTCATGAAATCATTATGCCGCGTGGAATATTCCACCATGCCAAGCAGCGCCGAAAGGGTGGGTTTTTCGCGCGAAAAACCGTCGAAATCATCCGCGCCGATGGCAAGCAGGATTTCACGGGCGCGGTCGGCACGGAAATTCAGGCAGAACAAGCCGTCGCCAGCCTTGAACCCCTCATAACCGTCGATCACCGTCGGCAGGATGAACTCATCGGTGACATTGTTCCTGTAGCTCTGGGCAACGGCGCTCACCGCGTCCCGCGCGTGTTCGCCTTTCGCCAGAACCATGGCGTCATAGGCTTTTTCGACGCGCTCCCAGCGATTGTCGCGATCCATCGCATAATAACGGCCGATCACCGTGCCGATGCTGGCGCCCTGCGGCAGGCTCGCCACCAGCGCCGCCACAAAATCTTCAGCCGATTGCGGCGCGACATCGCGGCCATCGGTGATGGCATGCACCACGACCTTCAGACCCTGGCTGACCATCAGCTTCACCGCCGCCTGGCCGTGGAGAATATGGCCATGGACGCCGCCATCGGAAACGACGCACATCAGATGCGCCACACCGCCTGCGGCCTTCACCTTGGCGGCAAAATCAAGCATCGCCGCATTGCGGAAAAAGCTGCCATCCTCGATTGCCAGATCGATCTGGCCGAGATCCATGGCAACGATGCGGCCGGCGCCGATATTGGTGTGGCCGACTTCCGAATTGCCCATCTGTCCGGTGGGCAGGCCGACCTTCGGGCCGAAGGTGGTCAGCGTCGCATTCGGGCAGGTGGCAAAAAGCCGGTCCATGGTCGGCGTGTTCGCCAGCACCGGAGCATTGCTGGATTTGTCCTCGCTCAGTCCCCAGCCATCGAGAATAGTCAGGACAACGGGTTTGGGAGTGTGCATGGGAGGACCTTCTTCATTCGGTTGCCGGCGGAGGGCGGACCGCCGGGCGCTGGAGCGCCCTCTTCCGCCACTATGATCATGATGAGAAAACATGCTTCTCGTTCTTCTCTTCTATACCCGAAGATGACGAACGCAAGCCTATACCGACAGCGAAACAGTTCCGTGAAGGTCGAAAACGCTGGCTGAAAAATGCAGTCATGACACGCATATGCCCTCATTCCCGTGCTCGTCACAGGAATCCAGCCCGATGCGCATCTGCGCGGCGGGAGAGTCCTTTCAGCCCAAAGACTTGGGCTGTCTGGACCCCCGTGACAAGCACAGGGATGAGGGAGCACGGGTCGCCCTCAGTCTATGAAAATCAGCGCCGGCTTTTCCAGTAGCGCCTTGACGGCCTGGATGAAGACTGCGGCATCCCACCCGTCGACAACCCGATGATCGAAACTCGACGACAGGTTCATCATCTTGCGCGGCACAAAGCGAATTCCATCCCAGACCGGCCGCGTCACGATCTTATTGACGCCGATGATCGCCACCTCGGGGTGATTGATGATGGGCGTCGAGACCACACCGCCCAGCGGCCCAAGCGAGCTGATAGTGATGGTGGAACCCATCAGTTCTTCCCGATGCGCCGTGCCGGTACGGGCGGCTTCCGCAACGCGCGCCACTTCCTCTGCACATTCCCAGAGGCCGAGCGTTTCCGTGTGGCGTACGACCGGAACCGTCAGGCCCGACGGCGTCTGCGTGGCGATGCCGATATGGACGGCTTCATAGTGGCTGACGACACCTTTATCGTCGTCAAAGGTGGCATTCATGCCGGGATGATCGGCAACGGCTTTCACCAACGCTCGCATCAAGAACGGCAGGATCGTCAGCTTCGGTTGCCCGGAGCGGCGGCTGGCGTTCATGGTCGCGCGCAGATCCTCGAGATCGGTCACGTCGACTTCCTCGACATAGGTGATGTGCGGAATGCTGAATGCGGACAGCACCATCTTCTCGGCAATCTTGCGCCGCAGCCCCGTCACCTTCACTTCCTCGACAGCGCTGTCATGCGGCGCTATCGGCTCGGGGCGTTCCGGCCGTCTCCGCACGGTTAAAAACCCATCGAGATCGGCATGGGTGATATGCCCGTCCGGCCCCGTTCCCTTCACCTGTCCGAGATCGATATCGAGATCGTCGGCGCGCTGGCGAACGGCGGGCGACGCCAGAGGTTTATGGTGCTCAACCTCGGGAGACGAAGGCGCATCCTCGATTTCACGGGCGGGCTGGATTTCAGCCGCTGGCGGCTCTTCCGTCATGTCGGACGGCGCTTCCGGTTCCGGCGCAGCCTCTGCAGAAGCAGTGGCTGCGGCATCGGTTTCGATGCGCACCAGCGGCGCCTTTACCGCCACAGTGTCACCCACCGCCGCCGCCAGCCAGGTGACGACACCCGCCACCGGCGACGGGATCTCCACCGTCGCCTTGTCGGTCATCACGGCTGCCAGCACCGTGTCCTCATGCACGGGATCGCCCGGCTTGACGTTCCATTCCACCAGTTCGGCTTCCGCCACACCTTCACCGACATCGGGCATGGTAAGAACAAATTCCGCCATAATCAGGCCTCCATGATTTCGACGAGGGCGCGCCCGACGCGGGCCGGCCCCGGAAAATAGTCCCATTCCTGCGCGTGGGGATAAGGCGTATCCCAGCCCGCCACACGGACGACGGGAGCCTCGAGATGATAGAAACAATGTTCCTGCACCAGCGACACGACTTCCGCACCGAAGCCGGAGGTCAGCGTCGCCTCATGCACCATGACGCAGCGGCCCGTCTTGGAAACGGACTTCACGATGGTGTCGAGATCGAGCGGCAGCAGGCTGCGAAGATCGATGATCTCGGCATCCACCCCCGTCTCTTCCGCCGCCGCCAGCGCCACATGCACCATGGTGCCGTAGGTGATGACGGTGACAGCGTTGCCGGGGCGGCGTATCTCGGCCTTGCCGATCGGGATGGTATAGTGCCCTTCCGGCACCTCACCCATCTCGTGTTTGGACCAGGGCGTGACGGGCCGGTCGTGGTGGCCGTCGAAGGGGCCGTTATAAAGCCGCTTAGGCTCAAGAAACATGACAGGGTCGGGGTCTTCGATGGATGCGATCAACAGACCCTTGGCGTCATAAGGGTTGGAGGGAACCACCACCTTCAGCCCGCAGACATGGGTGAAAAGCGCTTCCGGGCTCTGGCTATGCGTCTGCCCGCCGAAAATGCCGCCGCCGGTCGGCATTCTGAGCACGATCGGGCAGGTGAAATCGCCATTGGAACGATAGCGGATACGCGCCGCCTCCTGGGTGATCTGGTCATAGGCGGGATACATGTAATCGGCGAACTGGATTTCGACACAGGGGCGCAGGCCGTAAGCAGCCATGCCGATGGCAGTGCCGACAATGCCGGATTCGCTGATCGGCGCGTCGAAACAGCGGGTCCTGCCGTATTTTCCCTGCAGCCCCTGCGTGGCGCGGAACACGCCGCCGAAATAACCCACATCCTCGCCGAACACCACCACATCGTCGCTGCGTTCCATGGACACATCCATGGCGCTGCGGACGGCTTCGATCATCGTCATTCTCGTCATGTCAGTACCCGGCTTTCTGGCGCTGACGGACGAGATGCGGCGGCATCTCGGCATAAACGCCCTCGAAAATATCCTTGGTCGGCGGCTTGCCGCCCGCATGCAGCGTGCCGTGGCTTTCCGCTTCGCGCTGCGCCTCGATCACCTCGTCGGCGATCTCCGCTTCCGCCTGCCGGTGGCGCTCCTCAGACCAGAAACCCCGCAGGATGAGGTGCTTCTTCAGCCTCAGAACCGGGTCGCCCAGCGGCCAGGCCTCGGATTCGGCCTTGGGTCGGTAGGCGCTCGGATCGTCGGAGGTGGAATGGGCGCCGACACGATAGGTGACATATTCGATCAGCGTCGGGCCGAGATTGCGTCGCGCGCGTTCCACCGCCCATCGCGCCACGGCATAGACGGCGAGATAATCATTGCCATCGACCCTGAGCGCCGGAATGCCGAAACCCAGCCCGCGCGCCGCAAAGGTGCCGGAACCGCCGCGCGCTATGCCCTGAAAAGTGGAAATGGCCCATTGATTGTTGACGATATTGAGAACAACCGGCGCCTTGTAGGTGGAGGCGAAGACCAGCGCGGAATGAAAATCCGATTCCGCCGTCGAGCCGTCGCCGATCCAGGCCGCCGCGATCTTCGTATCGCCCTTGATGGCCGAGGCCATCGCCCAGCCGACCGCCTGCACATATTGCGTGGCAAGGTTGCCGGACACGGTGAAGAAGCCATGCTCCTTCGAGGAGTGCAGAACCGGCATTTGCCGCCCATGCAGCGGGTCCAGCTCGTTGGAATAGATCTGGTTCATCATGGTGACGAGCGGATAATCGTCGGCGATCAAGAGACCCGCCTGCCGGTAGGTCGGGAAATTCATGTCGCCTTTGGAAAGCGCCTTGCGGAAGGCGCAGCTAACCGCCTCCTCGCCCAGATGCTGCATGTAAAAGGAGGTTTTGCCCTGCCGCTGCGCCATCAGCATGCGGGCATCGAAAGCGCGAAGCCGCATCATGTTTTTCAGACCCACCAGCAATTCCTCGTCCGAGAGCAGCCCCGCCCATGGCCCGACGGCCTCGCCCTGGTGATTGAGGACGCGGATGATCGAATAGGCCAGATCGCGCATGCTTTCCGGCGCTGCATCCACCTCCGGGCGCGGCACGGACCCCGCCTTGGGTATTTTCACATTGGAGAAATCCGGCTGGTCGCCGGGCCGCACCGCGGGCTCCGGCACATGCAGGCTGAGATGCGTGGTTTCAGTAATATCCATTCTACTCCTCCCATCGCCATCTCCTCCAGACGACGAAACAATTTTCAGAGGTTTCGCGCGATGACCATGCGCTGGACATCGCTGGTTCCCTCGTAAATCTGGCAGATGCGCACATCGCGATAGATCCGCTCCACCGGATAATCCGCCATGTAGCCGTAACCGCCGTGAATCTGGATGGCGTCCGAGCAGACCCGCTCGGCCATTTCGGACGCGAAGAGTTTTGCCATCGAGGCTTCAGAGAGGCAGGGCTCCCCCGCTTCCTTCAACGCCGCCGCATGCAACACCAGCTGCCGCGCCGCCGTAATCCGCGTCGCCATGTCCGCGAGGCGAAACGCCACCGCCTGATGCTCGATGATTGCCTGTCCGAAGGCCTTGCGCTCACGGGCATAATCCCGCGCTGTCTCGAAGGCGGCCTGCGCCATGCCGACGGCCTGCGCGGCGATGCCGATGCGGCCGCCTTCCAGATTGGCGAGCGCGATGCGATAACCCTGCCCCTCGTCGCCCAGCCGCAATTGCGCCGGGACCGCCATGTCAGTAAAGGCAATCTGGCAGGTATCCGAAGAGTGCAGCCCGAGTTTTTCCTCGACTCTGATCACCTCGTAACCCGGCGTATCGGTCGGCACGATGAAGGCCGTGATGCCCTTCTTGCCCGCCGCCGCATCGGTGACGGCAAAAACGATGACGACATCGCCATTTTTGCCCGAGGTGATGAACTGTTTCGCGCCGTCGAGAATATAACGGTCGCCATCGCGCCGGGCGCGGGTCTTGAGGTTGGACGCATCGGAACCGGCCTGCGGTTCGGTCAGTGCAAAACCGCCGATCCATTCGCCGGAAGCGAGTTTGGGCAGGAAACGCTGCTTCTGCTCCTCGGTTCCGAATTTCAGGATCGGCACACAGCCGACCGAATTATGCACGCTCATGATGGTGGAACAGGCGCCGTCACCGGCAGCGATCTCCTCCAGCGCCAGCGCATAGGCCACCGCACCGGTTTCCGACCCGCCATAATCCTCGGAGACCAGCATGCCGAGGAAACCGAGGCCTCCCATTTCCTTCAGCTCGTCTTTCGGAAACCGGCTTTCCCGGTCGCGCGCGCTGGCACCGGGGGCGAGCCGCTCGTGGGCGAAATCGCGGGCCATGTCCCTGATCTGCTGCTGGGCTTCGGTGAGAATCATCGCCGCCTCCCTTAATGTCGCTCGATGCCGAGCGCGGTTGCCTCGCCGCCGCCGATGCAGACAGCGGCCACGCCGCGTTTCAGTCCGTGGCGCTGCAGGGCGGCCAGCAAGGTGACGACGATCCTTGCGCCGGAAGCGCCGATCGGATGACCGAGCGCGCAGGCGCCGCCATGCACATTCACCTTGTCATGCGGCAGATCGAGATCGCGCATCGCCGCCATGGCCACCACGGCAAAGGCCTCGTTGATTTCGAACAGGTCGACATCCTTCGCCTTCCAGCCGGTCTTGTCGAACAGCCTTTTCATCGCGCCGATGGGAGCCGTTGGATATCCGGCGGGTGCATCCGCATGGGTGGCTTGCCCGATAATGGTCGCCAGCGGTGAAAGTCCCCGTCTTTCCGCTTCGGAGCGACGCATGAGAACGAGAGCCGCCGCACCATCGGAGATAGAACTGGAATTGGCCGCCGTCACCGTACCGCCATCGCGAAAGGCGGGTTTCAGCTGCGGTATCTTTTCCGGCTTTGCCTTGCCCGGCTGCTCGTCCACGGAAACATCGCCGACGGGCGCTATTTCCGCCTCGAACGCCCCTTCCGCTATGGCGCGTCGCGCCCTTTCCAGCGAGGCGAGCGCATAGTCATCCTGCATGGCCCGGGTGAACTGATAGGCTTCAGCGCAATCTTCCGCGAAAGTGCCCATCAACCGGCCCTTGTCATAGGCATCCTCGAGACCGTCGAGGAACATGTGGTCCGTGAGCTTGCCGTGGCCGAGGCGATAGCCGTTGCGGGCACGGTCCAGCAGGTAGGGCGCATTGCTCATGCTTTCCATGCCGCCCGCCAGCACGATGGAAGAGCTTCCCGCCGCAATCTGGTCATGCCCCAGCATGATCGCCTTCATGCCCGAGCCGCACATCTTGTTGATGGTCGTTGCGCCAATCGTATTGGGAATGCCGGCGGCAATGGCCGCCTGTCTGGCCGGAGCCTGCCCCTGCCCGGCCGTGAGCACACAGCCCATCAGCACATCATCTATGTCGGAAAACGGAACCGCGGCCCGCTCGATGGCCGCGCGGATCGCCGCCGCACCGAGATCGGGCGCGGCCACCGATTTGAATTCGCCCTGGAACCCACCCATAGCAGTACGGGCGGCCCCAACGATCACGACAGGGTCATGCACAGCCAAATTCACCTCCCTTGGCCATTCTCCCGCTTGAGAAAACGACCGTCATCGCGATCTCCTCCAGACCTCGACTGATATGAACGCTATCACCAACTCGAATTCATTTCAAAGCTATTTTGATTGACAGTTTTTTGATTGGCGATATCTTTGATCCAACAATTAGTCATATCATAGAGCAAATGATCCATGATT
>QFOL01000249.1 GCA_003241215.1 Agrobacterium fabrum | reverse complement strand
AGATCAGCGACTCTGTCGACGAGACTGCATTCCAGGCATTGGAAGATGCCCTGCAGCTTGGCGCTTTCGAAGAAAAGCCGGAGACGCGGAAAACTGCAGCGCCGAAGCAGCCGGAGGCCAGATTGAAGGAAGCAAGCCGACAGACCCCTGCTCCCGAGGCCGCGCGCGCGCCTGCCGAACAGACGCCCAGATCGCCCAATCTCGAAGCGGCCAATGACGGTTCCAAGCGCAGCCCGGCCATGATCCTGAAATCGCTGGAAGGCGGCTCCATCGGCGGCGCGCTGCGCAACGCCACGATCATGTCGGTGATCTGGGCGCTTGGCGGCCTCGGCATCGCACATCTTCTTTATGGCAACGCGCTGTGGAACATCGCCTCGCTGGCCGATCTCACCGCGATCCCCGGCCTGATGGCGATCGTCGTCGGCATCCTTGTTCCCGTCATGCTGTTCTTCGCCTTCGCTATCATGATGGCGCGCGCCCGCGATCTTCGCAACGCCGCCCGCTCCATGGCCGAAGTCGCCCTTCGCCTTGCCGAGCCCGAGACGGTCGCATCCGACCGCATCATGTCCGTCGGCCAGGCGGTTCGCCGTGAAGTCTCGGCCATGAATGACGGCA
The DNA here is from genome assembly GCA_003241215.1 of Agrobacterium fabrum. Lineage (GTDB taxonomy): Bacteria > Pseudomonadota > Alphaproteobacteria > Rhizobiales > Rhizobiaceae > Agrobacterium > Agrobacterium fabrum_A. The sequence continues at coordinate 5,153 of QFOL01000249.1, read as the reverse complement.
TCGAGCGCACCATCGCCCGCGCGACGGAACTCGAAACCCTCGTTCACTCCGAGGTCAACGCGCTCGAGCGCAGCTATGCCGACAATGAACTGCGCGTGCGCAGCCTCGTGCAGGAACTGACCGCCGAGCGCGACGCCATCGTCAACCATGCGGAGCGCATCCGCTCCTCCATCGTCGGCGCGCAGGAACAGATCAAGGAAGAGCTTTCCATCGTCGGCGAAGAGCTTTCGATGCGGATCGCCACGACCGGCGAGGCTTTCGCCTCGATGATCGACACCCGTTCGGCCGCGCTTTTGGAAAAATCGCGCGCCTCGACCGAAGCGATGGGCAGCCTGATCGCCGCCAAGACCGAAAACCTGCTCCAGGCGCTGAACTCCTCCGGCACGACGATTTCCAACGAATTCGACATGCGCCTGCACAACCTCACCTCGACGCTGGACGAGCGCGGTGAAGTGCTGCTGGAGCGTTTCGCCATCCATGCCTCGACGCTGGATAGCGGCGTTGAAAGCCTCAACAGCGCGCTTGAGGAACGCACCCGCCAGCTCAACGAGACGCTGTCGAACCGCACGCTGGAACTCAACCGCAATATCGACCGCGGCCAGCAGATCATCGGCGGTTCACTGGATACCGTTCTCGACAAGCTGTCCACGACGCTTGAGGAAAAGGGTCTCTCCTTCCGCCAGAGCCTGCAGAGCACGGCGGACGATGCGATCATGGATCTCGATCTTCGCTCCGGCCTCTATGAAGAGCGGATGCAGGCGACGGTTGGCCAGGTCAATTCGGCCTTCGACGAGCATGTGGCGCAATTCGCCAGCGCCTTCGACCAGCGTGCCGGCAGCCTCGACAGCAAGCTGATGGAAAGCCTCGCCCGCATCAACGAAACCGTTGCCGGCGGCTCCGAAGCGCTCGACACCATGCTGAGCGCCGGTCTGGAGCGCATCGGCACCACCATGACCGATCAATCGCTGGCGCTCGCGACAGCGCTGGGCACGGGTCAGGAAATGCTGGAAAGCGCGCTTGAAAGCCGGACACAGGCCTTCAGTGACGCCATCGGCCAGCGCACCGCCGAAATCACCGATGCCTTCGCCAATTCGCATGCGACAATCGACGCCGTGCTGGCGGAACGCAGCAATGCCCTGTTCGGCGCGCTTTCGGCCAGCCAGAACCGTTTCGACGAGGCACTCGCCAGCCGTTCGATGGCGATTACCGGTTCCGTCTCCGGCACGGCCGAGCGCCTTGCCGCGATGCTCGACGAACGCGCGGCCGCGATCAACAACGTCGTCGCCGATGTCGAGCGCCGTCTTGCCGAAACGCTCGAAACCCGCGCCGCAGCCATTACCGGCGCAGTTTCCGGCATCGAGAACCGCATTTCCGACACGCTGGAAAGCCGCACGGCCGCCCTGCATGACGTCGTTTCCGGCGCGGAAAACCGTATCGCCGAAACGCTGGACGGCCGTACCGCCGCTCTATCCAGCACGATTTCCGGCGTCGAGGAACGCATCGCCGACACGATGGACAGCCGAACGCTGTCTCTCGACATGACCTTCGCCAATGTCGAGGAGAGACTTTCCGAGACGCTCGACAACCGCACCTCTGCCCTCACCGGCATTGTTGCAGGTGCCGAAGAAAAGATCGCCGGCGCTCTCGACAGCCGCACTGCTACCTTCGGCGACGTGGTCGCAGGCGCTGAAACCCGGATCGCCGAGACGCTTGATGGCCGCACCGCAGCCCTCAACGCCGTGGTTTCCGGCGCGGAAGAACGTATCGCCGATGCGCTCGACAGCAGAACCATGGCGCTCGACATGGCATTCTCCGGTGCAGAGGAAAAGATCACCGAAGCGCTCGACACCCGCACCGCAGCCCTTGGCGAGTTGGTGGCAGGCGCCGAGACCCGTATCGCCGGCGCTCTGGACAGCCGCACGGATGCGCTGAAGACCGTCGTTTCCGGCGCGGAAGAGCGGATCACCGATGTGCTCGACAGCCGCACCATGGCGCTCGACATGAGCTTCTCCGGCGTCGAGGAAAAGATTACCGACATTCTCGACGGTCGTACCGCGGCCATCCATAGCGCCGTTTCCGGCGTCGAGGACCGCATCGCCAGCGCGCTGGACAGCCGCACGTCGGCCCTTTCAGGCATCGTTTCCAGCGCGGAAGAACGCATTGCGGACGCGCTCGACAGCCGCACCATGGCGCTCGACATGACGATTTCGGGCGTCGAGGAACGGATCGCCGAGGCCATGGATGCCAGGGCATCGTCGCTTTCGCTTGCGGCGGCGGGCGTCGGCCAGCGTCTCGAAGCCACCGCTTTCACGCTTGAAAACGCGCTTGCCAGCGGCCACGAGCGACTGGAAACCATGCTCGGTTCGCAGGCGGAACGCATCGCCGGTTCGCTGGAGCGCAATAGCGGCCTGATCGAGCAGAGTGTCTCGGGCGCGGCCAACCGCATCGAAAGCGTCGTTGAAGACGGCAGCGCCCGTTTTGCCCAGACGGTGGAAAAAGGCGTGTCCCGCCTCGAAACCAACCTCTCGCAATCGCATGAGGATATTCGCACGGCGCTCGACCAGCGCCAGGCGGACCTTGCCGCAACGCTCAGCTCCGCCACGACCCAGATGGGCGACATGCTTTCCGAGCAGGCGATGATGATCGGCACCACCGTCGCCTCCAGCGCCAGCATGCTGGAACTATCGCTCGAGACCCAGCAGGAAACGCTGCAGAAGGCCATCGACGGCAGCGCGCAGACGCTGGAAGAGCGCCTGCGCAACAGCGCCGGCGACATCGCCGTCAAGATCGGCGAGGCTGCCCGTGAAATCGGCGGTGCGACGGATGCCCTGTCCTCGAAAATCGAGACATCCATCGGCAATGTCACCACCCGCCTCGACGAGACCGGTGCGCGTATCGAAACCTCTCTCGATACGCTGCAGGCACGCGTCGGCGGCGATCTGGCCAATGTGAACACCTCCATCGAAGATGCCGGCCGCCGCTTTGCCGAAGCGCTGGAAGACAAGACGGCAGTGTTCGCCCGCGCCAGCGACGAAGCGGCCGAGCGCATCACCGGCATTCTCGATGAACAGACCACACGTGTCGCAGATACGTTCGAAGACCGTACCAGCCGTCTGGCCGAAACCTTCGATACCGGCACGGCCCGCATCGATGAGCGCCTCGGCACCATGGACCGGGCGTTGACCATCGGTCTTGAAAACGTCAACCGCACCATTGAAGGCAAGGCGAGCGATCTCGCCGTCAGCCTGCGCGGCGCGGTCACCTCCGCTACCCAGAGCATCGGCGAAGAGGCCGTGCGCTCCACCTCCCTGCTTGCCAAGTCCGGTTCGGAATTCGCCGAACAGGTGCAGGCGCAGAACGAAGCCTTCACCAAGGCAATCGAGGAGCGGTCCGGGGAGATCGTCAACCGCATCTCGGATGCGCAGACGCGCCTTTCCGGCCAGGCCGCCGCCGTCGCCCAGACCTTCTCCGAGGCGGGCAACATCATCGTCAACAAGGTTGCCGAGGCTGAAGCCGTCGTCCGCTCTCAGGTCGGCGTTATCTCCGAGACGCTCACCGATGTCGAATCCGCCCTCGACGCCCGCGGCGAATCCATCCGCTCGGCGCTGGACAACCGCACCCGCGAACTCAACTCGATGCTGGCCAGCCGCTCCGCCGAGCTTTCGCGCCTGATCGAGGAGAAAGCCAAGCCCGTCGTCGACGAATATGCCACCATCGGCCGCGAAGCCGCCGAGAAGATCGTTTCCGCCGCCCAGCAGAGCGCCGAGCTCCTCTCTCAGAGCAACAGCGGCATGGTCGGCATGGTGGAGCAGGCGATCAGCGATTACGCCAATGCCAGCACGGATGCGGCGAGCAAGCTCGTCGCGGCTACCCGCCAGAGCACGGACATGCTGTCGCAGACGCATACCGCCATGGCGGACGCCGTCGAACAGGGTATCGAGAAATATGCCCGCTCCGGCAGCGATGCGGCCAACAAGCTGGTCGCCGCCACCCGCCAGAGCACGGATATGCTGTCGCAGACCCATAACAGCATGGCCGAGATCGTCGAACAGTCGGCAGCCAACTTCAATTCCGCCGTCGAACGGGCCGCACAGGGCTTCGGCGCGGCAGACGAGGCACTGAACGCCTCGGCGACCCGCTTCTCCGATAGCGCCTCGCAGGCCGCCGACATGGTCTCCAGCTCCAGCCGCCTGCTGGAAGGAAAGATCGACCGCCTGTCGAATATTTCCGGCCAGACGCTGGCGCAGGTCGCCGGCATTGTCGGACGTTTCGAGGAACATTCGAAGGTGCTGAGCCAGGCGTCCGAACTGCTCAATGCGGCGCAGTCAAGCCTTGTCGGCACGCTGGAAGAGCGTCAGGACGCCCTGCGCAGCCTGTCGGTCGGCCTTGTCAAGCGATCCGAGGAAATCGAAAGCGCCATGCGCAATGTCATCGGCGTGGTGGAAACCACGCTCAACGACGCCGAAGAGCGTTCGCAGAACGTCGCCGGCAATCTGCGCGACAATCTGCAGGCGTCCTTCTCCGATATCGGCCGTTCGCTCGATGAGACCGAACAGCGCGCCCGCTCGGCCGCACAGACCATGCGGGGCGCCCTGCTCTCCGCCGGTCAGGATGCCAGCCGCTCGATTGAAAGCACGCTCTCCGACGCGCAGAAATATTCCGACGAGCTGGTCAACCGCCTGCGCGGCGGTGTCGAATCCTCGCTTTCGGAAGTCGACAATCTTCTCGGCAGCGCCTCGGAAAAATCCAATGCCGCTGCCGCCAGCCTCAAGGAGACGCTGCGTCAGGCCGTGGAAGAAGCCGTCAGCCGCTTTGCCGGCGCAACGGACGAAATCCGCCGCTCCAGCCACGATATCCGCCGCGAACTGGATGCGACCCGCGCCGAACTGAAGCGCGGCGCCTTCGACCTGCCGGAGGAAGCCAAGGAAAGTGCGGCCGCCATGCGCCGCGCCGTTTCCGAACAGATCAAGGCGCTGCAGGATATTTCCCAGCTTGTGGGTCGTTCGACGCACCAGATGGAGGTCTCCGAACCGGTAGCCCGTGCCATTGCCGCGACCCAGCCGGTGGCGGAACGCCGCGTGGAACCGCGTCCGCAGCCTGCAGCAGCCGCGCCCGTGCAGCAGCGTCCTGCTCAGCCGCAGCCTGCCGCTGCC
>QFOL01000248.1 GCA_003241215.1 Agrobacterium fabrum | reverse complement strand
GCACTTCGGCAACCAGATCCCGAAGACCATCATCGAACCGGGCCGCGGCATGGTCGGCAATGCCGGCGTCATCAAGGCGGAAGTCGTTCTCGTGTCGCGCAAATCCGACAATGACAACCACCGCTGGGTGTTCCTCGACATCGGCAAGTTCGGCGGTCTCGCCGAGACGATGGACGAGGCGATCCGTTACCCGATCCGCACCGAGCGCGATCAGGACGAGATGGAGCCATGCGTTCTGGCCGGCCCTACCTGCGACAGTGCCGACGTGCTGTGAGATGGAGCCCTGCGTTCTGGCCGGTCCGACCTGCGACAGCGCCGACGTGCTGTATGAAAAGAACATGTACCCGCTGCCGGTCTCGCTGACCATTGGCGACGAAGTTCTGATCGAAGGCACGGGCGCTTACACGACCACCTATTCGGCGGTCGCGTTCAACGGTTTCGAGCCGCTGAAGGCCTACGTCATCTAAAGCATCGAACCGAAAAGCGTTAAGCGGTTTTCGGAAAATCCGATGCTCGTTACAAAGTCCGAACGCCGTCCGCTGAGCAGGGCGGCGTCTCGACCAAGCTTCCGTTCCGGCCCTGCCGATTGTGCTGATGCGCAAATCCCTGCTTGCTGCACCTCTTCCAGCCGAGGAAAGCGTGTCGGCGGGCCGGAACGGCTCCACCAATTTTTCATCAAGGGCCGCGTGTGGGCGGTAGTGTGACGGGAGGCCAAGGATGGCCGCTCTTTTGAATTCGGTACGGGCATTTTTCACGCCGCAGACATTTCATGTCGATCAGGAAAATCCGGGCGATGTCGTCGCCCGTGAGAACCTGCTCGACCGCGCCATGGGCGCCGGCCGCCGCCGCAAATCTTCCGAAAAGCTGCGCGCGGGTCGCGTTCCAGCCGAAGGCCTCGCGCTCGTCGCCCGCGATGAGGATGGCCATGTCATCGGTACGGTGCGCCTGTGGAACGTCGAGGCCGGCATCTCTCGCGAAGGCCGTGCCGTCGAAGCGCTGCTGCTCGGCCCGCTGGCCGTCGATGCCGCCCATGAGGGCAAGGGCATCGGCTCGGCGCTGATGCGTGCCGCCATTGCCGAAGCCACCAAACGCGGCCACGGCGCCGTTCTTCTGGTTGGCGATGCGCCCTATTACGAGCGCTTCGGCTTTTTCGCCGACAAGGCCCAGCACCTCATCATGCCCGGCCCGTTCGAGCGCAGCCGTTTCCTGGCGCTGGAACTGAAAGCCGGCTGGCTCGAAGGCGCTGCCGGCCTGCTGGTGGCAAGCGGCCGCAGGCTGTCTGCCTGAGACGAGCCTCGCTGCTGATATCAAACCCCGGCCCAAAGCCGGGGTTTATTGTTTCTGCTCTATGGCCATGGGGTCGGCCGTTGCCCGCCGATAATTTCTCCCGGCGCATCTTGCGCGCAGAAATTTACGGGTATATACCCGAGACAAATGCCAAACGATAGTTGCCATTGCATCCTGTTGCGCAAAGCATCCCGCAAGGTTTCGTCCTATTATGACGAGGCCCTGGCGCCGCTTGGCGTGAATATCGGTCAGTTCAGCCTGTTGCGGAACATCAATCGCACCGCGCCTGTCTCGCTGACCGATCTGGCCGCGAGGGTGGAACTGGATCGCTCCACCGTCGGCCGCAACGCCAAGGTGCTGGCGCGCATGGGTCTGGTGGCCATCGGCCACGGCGAGGATCAGCGAGAAGCGATGCTGACCGTGACGAAGGAAGGCCACGCGATCCTGAAAGCGGGCGCGCCGCTCTGGGATGGGGTGCAGGATGAAATCGAGGCCCGGCTTGGGCCTGAGAAGACAGCACAATTGCAGGAACTGCTCGCAGCCCTGTGATTTTTGGGGACATAAGCGGGTATCTGCCCGCAATACAGGGTATATACCCGTAAAATATCGGCCGCGGCCGCTGGAAAGGGAATTTGAACATGCTCTCCACACGCCTCGCCAGCTGGATGGCCGGCAGAAATCTGCATTATGGCTGGGTCGTCGCCGCAACCACCTTTTTGACCATGCTGGCCACCGCCGGTGCGATGGGATCTGCGGGGGTGATGATCCAGCCGTTGCATCAGGAATTCGGTTGGGATATTGCCGATATCTCCTCCGCAATGGCCGTCAGGCTGGTGCTTTTTGGCCTGCTCGGGCCTTTTGCCGCCGCCTTCATGAATCATTTCGGTATCCGGCAGGTGGTGTCCACCGCGCTCGCCCTTATCATGGGCGGCATTGTCGCCTCCTTCTTCATGACCGAGGTGTGGCAATTGCTGCTGCTCTGGGGCGTGGTGATCGGCGTCGGCACCGGCATGACCGCGCTGGTATTGGGCGCCACCGTGGCGGCACGCTGGTTTTCCAAGCGTCGCGGACTGGTGATCGGCCTGATGACGGCGAGCAACGCCACCGGCCAGCTGGTTTTCCTGCCACTGCTGGCGGCGCTGACGGAAGCCTATGGCTGGCGAACTGCCTTGACCCTTTCCGTTGCGGTAATCGCCACCGCCATGGTCCTCGTCCTGCTTTTGATGCGTGACCATCCTGCCGATGTTGGCCTACCTGCCTATGGCGAGACGGCGGTGGCAAAACCGGTCAAGCAGGATCACAATCTTCTCGCCACACTGGTATCGCCGCTGGTGACCCTGAAGAGCGTCTCAGGCAACCCGGTGTTCTGGGTGCTTTTCGGTACCTTCTTTGTCTGCGGGCTTTCGACCAATGGTCTCATCCAGACACACTGGATTTCGATCTGCGGCGATTTCGGCATGGCAGCGGTGACGGCGGCGGGCACGCTGGCGGTGATCGGCATTTTCGATTTCTTCGGCACGATCTTCGCCGGCTGGCTTTCTGACCGGTTCGACAATCGCTTCCTGCTGTTCTGGTTCTACGGTCTGCGCGGGCTTTCCCTGCTTTATCTCTCATTCTCGGGGTTCAGCTTCGTGGAGCTTTCGGTCTTCGCCGTCTTTTACGGGCTGGACTGGGTGGCGACCGTGCCGCCGACGGTGAAGCTCGCTGCCGAGAATTTCGGGCGCGAAAAGGCCGGTCTCGTTTTCGGCTGGGTGTTTGCCGGCCATCAGCTGGGAGCCGCCACCGCCGCCTTTGGCGCCGGTTTCTTCAAGAGCGACTTCGATACCTATATGCCCGCGCTGCAGATTGCCGGTCTGATGTGCATGATCGCGGCCGTCTCGGTTCTGCTTCTGCGCAAGCCGGGTTCCGCAACCCTGACGCCGCAGGCCGCGTGATAGAGGTGATACACTGGAGGGAGGCCTGCATATGCGGGCCTTTTTCGTATTTTTCCGGCATTTGCCAGGCTCGTTGCGCATCCGCTTCTTGATCGCTGGACGGCTTTTGTTGCGTAATTGTCACAATGCTTGCCGGTTGATCGTTCCGATCCATGATCGGCATCCCGGTTTGATCCATCTCAATCGGCCCGTCTCTCCCTTCGTCATAGTGGCCCCCAAGCGGTTGCGGCCGGCGAAGATTCGCGAAAGCCCGCCGTCATCAGCCGGTTCCGGGGACTTGCCCGGCTGCGGTGCGCTATAGGAGAGATGGAATGACGAACAGAAACAAAAAAAACGCCTTGCTTGCCAGTGTCGCAGTCGGTTTCGCGGCCATGCTGGTATCCGCCAATGCCATGGCTGCCGATCTGGCCCAGGCAGCGCCGGCCCCCACCGCCGAAGAGGCGATTGCAGCGGCAAGCCCGTGGATGCTGCGCGTGCGCGGTCTCGGCGTCATCACCCATGACAGCGGCAGCGTCGACGGTTTGCCGGGAGCGGGCCTGTCCTATTCGGACACCGTGATCCCGGAGCTCGACATCAGCTATTTCTTCACCGAAAACTTCGCCGCGGAGCTTATCCTCGGCACCACCTATGCCAAGATCAACGGCGAGGGTGTGCTGGCCGGCACGCCGGTCGGCAAGACGTGGTTGCTGCCGCCGACACTGACGCTGCAATATCACTTCACCGATTTCGGCGCTTTCAAGCCCTATATCGGCGCGGGCGTGAACTATTCGCTGTTCTATAACCAGACGGAAAAGCCCGGTTTCAGCAATCTCGACGTCAAGAACAAGGTCGGTGCAGCCGTGCAGGTCGGTTTCGACTATATGCTGGACGAGCATTGGGGCGTGAACTTCGACGTGAAGAAGATCTTCCTCAAGACCGACTGGACGGCGGAACTCGGCGGCACGCCGATCAGCGGCAAGGCAAAGCTCGATCCCTGGCTGATCGGCGCGGGTATCACCTATCGCTTCTGATCGCGGGGGGTGCCGGGCGGCTCCCTTTGACGGGCGGCGCTTTCTGGGCTATAGGGACGGCCACGGGCATAAGAGCCCCGGCCGTCCGCAGGCGCTTGCGCCCCTGGTGAAGCTCTTTCTTTAATAGCGGTCATCCCATGTTTTGCATGTCGTCGATGGCAACGCGGACCCCCTTCGGAATAGTCGGCATGCGCATGTTGGAGAACCGTTATGAACGTGTCCAAACTGCTTCCCGCACTTGAGGGGCTGAAAGAACAGGCAAAACGCCTGCGCGCCGCCCTTGAAGGTGAGGGGCAGGCAATCACCCATTCGAAGGCGCTGGAACTCATCGCCGCGCAATATGGCTTCCGCGACTGGAACACCCTCCACGCATCGGCCGGCAACCGCCCCGCCTTCAACCCCTATCTTCTGGGTTCAAGGGTGGAAGGTTTTTACCTCGGCCAACCCTTCGTGGCCTCCGTTCTGGGCGTGCAGGCGCTCGGCGGCAATCCCGAACGTTACCGGCTGACCCTGCATCTCGACGATCCCGTGGATGTGGTGAGTTTCGAAAGCTTTTCTGCCTTTCGCCAGCGCGTCCACTGCAATGTCGACACCTCCGGCCGCACCGTGGAGAAAACCTCCAACGGTCGGCCGCAGGTGGAGCTCGTCTGGTAGGGAGCCGCCGGAGATTCTAGCTATAGTGCGAGCACCCGCCGAGTGGCGGGTGTCCCATTTTTTTGTCGGCAGGTTTAGATTCTCTTCCCCGCCGCATCGAACAGGTGGAAGTCTTTCGCCTGTGCGGCGATCTTCAGCGTTTCACCGATGCGAAGCTGCGAGCGGCCGTGGACGCGGAAGACGATTGTTGTGCCATCGGCGAAGGAGCCGTGCACATAGCTCTCCGCTCCCACCAGTTCCACGGCATCCACCTGCACGGTGCCGGTGAAGGCGGCGTCTGCGGGGGCTTCATCGGCAAGGGTGATGTCTTCGGGGCGGATGCCGAGCGTGGCGACGCCCTGCGGCAGCGCCGCGGTTCCCTGTACCGACCAGCCGGAAGAGCCGTTTGCCGATGTTGTCGCATGGCTCAGCAGGTTCATGGAAGGTGAACCGATGAAGGTGGCGACAAAGGTGGTCGCGGGTTTTTCGTAAAGCTCGATCGGTGTGCCCATCTGCTCGATGCGGCCTGCATTCAGCACCACCAGCCGGTCGGCCAGCGTCATGGCCTCCATCTGGTCATGGGTGACATAAACGCTGGTCGTGGCGAGCGAGCGTTGCAGGCGGCGGATTTCCACACGCATCTGCACGCGCAGCTTGGCGTCGAGGTTGGAGAGCGGCTCATCGAACAGGAAGGCCGCCGGTTTGCGCACGATGGCGCGGCCCATGGCCACACGCTGGCGCTGGCCGCCGGAAAGCTGGCGCGGCTTGCGCTCCAGGAACTGTTCGATCTCCAGCGCCTTGGCCGCCTCGGTGATGCGCCGTTCGATCTCCTCCCTCGGCGTGTTGCGGTTCTTCAGGCCATAGGCAAGGTTCTGGCGTACCGTCATATGCGGATAAAGCGCATAATTCTGGAACACCATGGCGATGTCGCGGTCTGAGGGTTCGAGATCGTTGACGACACGGTCGCCGATGACGATCTGGCCGCCCGAAATACCCTCCAGCCCGGCGATCATGCGCAGCAGTGTGGATTTTCCGCAGCCGGAGGGGCCGACGAGCACGATCATTTCGCCGTCGGCGATGTCCATCGACACGCCCTTGATGGCCTCGACATTGCCGCCATAAACCTTGCGGACGTCTTTCAGCGCAATTTTTGCCATTACTTCTCGGTCTCCACCAAACCTTTGACGAACCAGCGCTGCATCA
>QFOL01000247.1 GCA_003241215.1 Agrobacterium fabrum | reverse complement strand
ACCGACGGCGACGATTTCGCCTTCCTGCGGCTTTTCCTTGGCGGTGTCGGGAATGATGATGCCGCCCTTGGTCTTTTCTTCGGACTCAACGCGACGAACGACGACGCGATCGTGAAGCGGGCGGAAATTGGTGCTTGTCATTGTCTAATCCCTCGATCAAATGACTGCGCGAGCTTTTGCAGCCCGCCTGATGGGTGTTAGCACTCTCCTTTGTCGAGTGCCAGCGGAACCGAGATAAGGAGGGCATCTGCCGGAGTCAAGAACGCCCTGTCTGAAAAATTTCATGGCTTATGGTTATCAGCGTTCCATGACAGAAATTTCCCATGCGCGGATGCGCGCCACGACGACATTCTTTTCGCGCGTTGCCGCCGCATCGCATCTAAGGGGCATTTGTGTTCATGCTGCGTCAGGCGGGCCAAAGACCGGTCTGGCGACGCTTTTTTCCTTGCCATCGGCGTCCCGCTTTGCGATGTGACGCTCACCCTCTTCTCGCATCCGGAAAACATCTCATGGCCCATCGCATTCTCACTCTCGGCGAAATCACTGATGGGTTCGAGGTTATTCTTTCGGATGTCTGGGGCGTGCTGCACAATGGCGTCAGCGCCTTCCCGGCTGCGACGGTTGCGCTGCACGAAGCGCGCAAGGCCGGCAAGACCGTGGTTCTCATCACCAATGCGCCGCGTCCCGCTTCCGGCGTTATCGAGACGCTTCGCGCTCTCGGCGTGCCGGATGACGCCTATGACCGTATCATCACTTCCGGCGATGTCACGCGCGGCCTGATCGCGGAAGGTCCGAAAAAAGTTTTCCTGCTCGGCCCGGAGCGGGATCTGCCGCTGCTGGACGGTCTCGATGTCGAAAACGTCGGCGAGGCGGAAGCGCAATCCGTGGTCTGCACCGGCTTCTTCGACGACGAGACGGAGACGCCAGAGGATTATACCGAAATGCTCAAGGGCTTCATTGCCCGCAACGTGCCGATGATCTGCGCCAATCCCGATCTGGTGGTGGAGCGCGGCGAGCGCATCATTCCCTGCGCCGGCGCCATGGCCGCTTATTACGAACAGCTCGGCGGCGAGGTCCGCATTGCCGGCAAGCCGCATGCGCCGATCTATGAAGCCTGCCTTGCGGCGGCCAAAGAAGTGCGCGGCGCCTTCGCCAGGGATCGCGTGCTCGCGATCGGCGACGGCATGCCGACGGATGTGAAGGGCGCGATTGCGAGCGGTCTCAACCTTCTTTATATCAGCGGCGGCATTCACGCCGCCGAATATACGCTGAACGGCCAGACGGACGAGGCGCTTCTCAACGCCTATCTCAAGGGGCAGGGTGCTGCTCCCGGCTGGTGGATGCCCCGTCTCGCCTGAGGACGTCTTGCCTGAGGAATAGCTGGCGCAGGAATGGATCGATTGCCATGACCGTCTTTCACCGCAATGAAAAAAGGGAGCCGCTGCCGGAAGCTCTTCGCGGCGGCGTCATCGCCATCGGCAATTTCGACGGCGTGCATCGCGGCCACCGGGCTGTGCTGGATCGTGCCCTGGAGCTGGCGGAAGCCCGCGGCGTTCCCGCGCTGGTGCTGACCTTCGAGCCGCATCCCCGTTCTGTCTTCCGTCCCGATACGCCGGTCTTTCGCCTCACGCCCGCGCCACTCAAGGCGCGCATCCTTGAGGCCATCGGTTTCCGCTCGGTCATCGAATATCCCTTCGACCGGGAATTTTCGCAGCGCTCTGCGGAAGAATTCGTCCAGTCCATTCTGGTCGACTGGCTCCACGCCAGCGCTGTCGTCACCGGCTTCGATTTCCATTTCGGCAAGGGCCGCGAAGGCGGCCCGGCATTTCTGATGGCTGCCGGCAAACGCCATGGTTTCGATGTGACGCTGGTGGATGCCTTTCGCGACGAGGGCGCGGATGTCGTCTCTTCCAGCCGGATTCGCTCGCTTCTGTGCGAAGGCGATGTGGCGGGCGCCGCAGGCCTGCTCGGTTATCGCTTCACGGTGGAAAGCGAAGTCATTGGCGGCCAGAAACTGGGGCGCACGCTGGGTTATCCCACCGCCAACATGGCGCTGGCGCCGGAAACGGAACTGAAGGCGGGCATCTATGCCGTGCGGTTCCGCCGCCCGGACGGTTCGATCCGCGATGGCGTGGCAAGCTTCGGTTACCGCCCGACCGTCACTGAAAACGGTGCGGCGCTGCTCGAAACATTCGTCTTCGATTTTTCCGGCGATCTCTATGGCGAGGTCTGTTCGGTCTCCTTCTTCGGGCGCCTGCGCGACGAGCTGAAATTCGACGGTCTCGATCCGCTCGTCGCCCAGATCAGGCGCGATGAAGAAGAGGCGAGGGCGATGTTATCGGGCGTGCGTCCGCTCAGCGAACTGGACGCCAGGATCGCGTTCTGACCGGGTAAGGCCGGTCAGCCTCTGTTCCGGCCGATATTGCCGTCGCTTTTCTCTTCCTTTTTACCGGAAAACCGCATAAACAACCGGCCATGTCCCAATACCGGTTGATGTTCAAAACTCAGATTGGCCGAATTATTGGCCCGGCCTTCCGCCCGCTCTGACGAGCCGGAAGGTCCGGGATTTTGGCGCTTGTCATGACTTTGGTCATGGCGCTTTCCGTATTTGCCCTCTTTGAAATTGAGACGGCGCGACCGACACGGCGCGCAACAACGGTACGATTATGAGCGACACCGCAGAAAAACTGGATTACTCCTCCACCCTCTATCTGCCGCAGACGGATTTTCCGATGCGCGCCGGCCTGCCGCAGAAGGAACCGGAAACGGTCAAGCGCTGGCAGGAGATGGGCCTCTACAAACGCCTGCGCGCCTCCGCCGCCGGCCGCGAAAAATTCGTGCTGCATGACGGCCCGCCCTACGCCAACGGCAATATCCACATCGGCCATGCGCTGAACAAGATACTGAAGGACGTCATCACCCGCTCGTTCCAGATGCGCGGTTACGACGCCAATTACGTGCCGGGCTGGGATTGCCACGGCCTGCCGATCGAATGGAAGATCGAGGAAGCCTATCGCGCCAGGGGCAAGAACAAGGACGAGGTTCCGGTCAACGAATTCCGCAAGGAATGCCGTGACTTTGCGGCTGGCTGGATCAAGGTCCAGTCGGAAGAGTTCAAGCGTCTCGGCATCGAGGGCGACTTCGAAAATCCCTATACGACGATGAACTTCCACGCCGAAGCCCGCATCGCCGGTGAACTGCTGAAGATCGCCCGGACCGGCCAGCTTTATCGCGGCTCGAAGCCCATCATGTGGTCGGTCGTCGAGCGCACGGCGCTGGCGGAAGCCGAAGTCGAATATGCCGATGTCGAGAGCGACATGATCTGGGTGAAGTTCCCGGTGGCAAAGCTCGAATATGACGAGCAGACCATCAACTCTCTATCATTCGATTTGGGTCTTCGTCCCGAATACGAAGATGAGAAAGCTGATATCGTCGATTATGCTGTCCAGGAGGCTCTCGATAAAACCCGCCGGCATCTCGATGAGTTGCGGGGCGCGTCAGTGGTCATCTGGACCACCACGCCGTGGACCATCCCCGGTAACCGCGCCATCGCGTTTTCATCGAGGGTCGAGTATGGCCTCTACGAAGTCGAAAGCGCGCAGAACGATTTCGGCCCGCAGCCGGGTGAAAAGCTGATCTTCGCCAAGAAGCTTGCCGATGAGGCAGCGGCCAAGGCGAAGCTGACCTTCAAGCTCGTTCGCGATGTCAAAACCGAGGAACTGGCCGCCATCATCTGTGCCCATCCTCTGGCGTCGCTCGGCTACGACTTCCCGGTTCCGCTCCTCGATGGCGATCACGTCACCGACGATGCCGGTACGGGCTTCGTGCACACCGCGCCGAGCCATGGTCGCGAGGACTTTGACGTCTGGACCGCGCATCAGCGTGAGCTGGAGGCTCGCCACATCCCGTCGGCCATCCCGTTCCCGGTCGGCGATGACGGTTTCTACACCGAAGACGCCCCCGGTTTCGGCCCGTCCGCCGAAGGCGGCGCTGCCCGCGTCATGGACGATAACGGCAAGAAGGGCGATGCCAATGACCGCGTCATCAAGGCGCTGATCGCGGAAAACAACCTGTTTGCCCGCGGCCGCCTGAAGCATAGCTATCCGCATAGCTGGCGCTCCAAGAAGCCGGTCATCTTCCGCAACACGCCGCAATGGTTCGTCTATATGGACAAGGAACTGGGCGACGGCACGACGCTGCGTTCGCGCTCGCTGAGCGCTATCGACGACACCCGCTTCGTTCCGGCTTCCGGCCAGAACCGCCTGCGCGCCATGATCGAAGGCCGGCCCGACTGGGTTCTGTCGCGCCAGCGCAGCTGGGGCGTGCCGATCGCCGTCTTCGCCGATGAGAAGGGTGAAGTTCTGGTCGATGAGGCCGTCAACGCCCGCATCCTCGAGGCCTTTGAGGCCGAAGGTGCGGATGCCTGGTTCGCCGAAGGCGCCAAGGAACGTTTCCTCGGCAATGACCACGACCATGCCCGGTGGCAGCAGGTCATGGACATTCTCGACGTCTGGTTCGACAGCGGCTGCACCCACACCTTCACGCTGGAAGACCGCCCGGACATGAAGTGGCCGGCGGATGTCTATCTGGAAGGTTCCGACCAGCATCGCGGCTGGTTCCACTCGTCGCTGCTCGAAAGCTGCGCGACGCGCGGCCGTGCGCCCTATAACGCCGTTGTCACCCATGGTTTCACCATGGATGAGAAGGGCGAGAAGATGTCGAAGTCCAAGGGCAACGTGGTTTCCCCGCAGGAAGTCATGAAGGACGCCGGCGCGGATATCCTGCGCCTGTGGGTCATGACCACGGATTATTGGGAAGACCAGCGTCTCGGCAAGGCCATCATCCAGACCAATGTCGATGCCTATCGCAAGCTGCGCAACACCATCCGCTGGATGCTCGGCACCCTTGCCCATTATGAGGGCGAGGAGATCGCCTATGCCGATCTGCCGGAGCTGGAAAAGCTGGTACTGCACCGCCTGTCCGAACTGGATGGCGTCGTGCGTGAAGGTTATGACGGTTTCGAGTTCAAGAGGATCGCCCGTGCGCTGGTCGATTTCGCCAATGTCGAGCTTTCGGCCTTCTATTTCGACATCCGCAAGGACACGCTTTATTGCGATGCGCCGTCGTCGCTGAAGCGCCGGGCGGCGCTGTCGGTCATTGCGAAGCTGTTCGATTGCCTCGTCTCGTGGCTTGCGCCCATGCTGCCCTTCACGACGGAAGAAGCGTGGCTGTCGCGTTATCCGGATGCGGAATCGGTGCATCTCGTCCAGTTCCCGGCAATCCCGGCGGAGTGGAAGAACGATGCGCTGGAAGCGAAGTGGGAAAAAATCCGCAAGGTCCGCACCGTCGTGACGGGTGCCTTGGAAGTCGAACGCCGTGAAAAGCGCATCGGCTCCTCGCTCGAGGCCGCGCCGATTGTCCACATCGCCGACGCCGATCTTCTGGCGGCGCTGAAGGGTCAGGATTTCGCCGAAATCTGCATCACTTCGGCCATTTCGGTGGTGGGTGACGAAGGCCCGGCCGACGGGTTCCGGCTGCCGGAAGTTGCAAAGGTCGTGGTCGAGCAGAAGCTGGCGGAAGGGGCAAAATGCGCCCGTTCATGGCGCATCACCACCGATGTCGGTTCCGACCCGGACTATCCGGAGGTTTCGGCCCGCGATGCGGCCGCCCTGCGGGAGCTTGCCGCGCGCGGATAAGGAAAATGGCCGGATGAATTGCGCTTTGCGTCTTCATCCGGTACACCTGCCTGAAAATGGCCGGATTTGCACGGCAATGCGGGCTGCCGCCTGCCGAAAGACGATGTCTGGCGAAGTGGGACGGACGGCTGGAAGGG
>QFOL01000246.1 GCA_003241215.1 Agrobacterium fabrum | reverse complement strand
ATGAAACCGGAGGCTGTTGTAACCCCATTGCAGATGGGGGTCCCGTTTGGACGCCGATCACCCCATGTGCGGGGTCCTTATTCCATGCCTAATCACAGGTGGTTCGAACAAATCAGAGAGGGCCTCTCGTGAGATATCGATCGTGTGGGATGGCGGTCCGTTGGTTGTCACCGATCTGGATGGATCGAAGAAGTTTTTCCGAGCGAGGGGCTGGATAGGATCGTTCTTCCGCCATAACGCTGCTAGGCCCGGGGATCATGTACTGGTCGAAGAAGGCGCGCCCTATCAGTACAGGGTTCGCATCCGAAGGTGAATCAGCCGAAGGCTGTGTTTGATTGTGGTAATGGTCTCGGCGTTCACTCGGCAGATTCGCTTCTCACAACCCTTCCAATGCGGGAAAGACGGCTCGCGATTTCATCAACAGACATCTCTCCTGACGCTGCCATTGGAGTGGCATCTGGCCTCGGTTTCCCAGGTTGCCGGGTCTTGCCATGCGGTTCGTTGTCTGTGGGTGCTGCCGGCTTGTCATTGAACATTAGGCCCAACAAGAAATAGACGAGACGGGGCGTCCATTTTGAGCCTGACGCTGTCTTGTAGCCTTGTGCGTTGAGGCGAACGGCCACATCTCTCGGCTTTCTCGTCCCTTCTTTGGCGTACGTCCTTACGACTGGCTCCAGCTTGCCGAATAAATCAGCAAGTTCGACCTTCTTGTTATTGAAATGCACCATCTCCGCCTTGGTCATGTCATACTTCGAACCGTTAGCGCTGTTCGGCTTTTGTTTCTTCCGGATCAGTTGCGGTTGGTTCGACCTATTAGCTGGCTGGGAGACTGGGCGCGGTATGGTCGCGGGCCGCTCTACCACTGACCGTGCCGGCGCAGGAGTAACCCATGTGCCAGCGGTGAACACCACAGGCAGCAAAGTCGCGCGCTCGACAAACGAGATTCGATCGCCATTGACACTGATAAACTCGCCGACCTCGAACAGCGGCATTTCCGAGTGGCAGGTGAACCTGAATGTTTCATTCGTCTCGGAGTCCAGGAACTCGCCCTCAACTTTATTTTCGTGGCCCCGTCGGTCGACCGCTAGAACGACAACAAGTGTCCACTCGCCTTCGTACCGCCGGCCGAACGTCCGGAACTTGGAGAGGCCCGCGGCACTGGACGCGCTGAGTAATTCCTTTACTTCCCCTTTGTTGCGGCGCGTTGGCCGGTTTACTGGTCCGGTGGCCAACGAGACCGATGCGCGGGGGTTATCTGTGCATGGGTGTTTTGGCCAAGGGGGGCCGAGATCATCGAAATAGACGCGGCTCCCCGCGGCGTTCGCGTAGAAGAAAACTGGTGCATTGCAGCAAGGGCAACGCGCGTTGGGGTTTACGTAGCATCCGGAAACCGAATTAGCTCCCCGCTGCTTCAGAAGAAGGCGCGCATCGCGCTCGCGAAAGCTCTGCGTGTAGTCCGCGAGCGCCGCTCTTGACCGACCGAAATTCACACACCAGCCGCAGGTGCAATCGCTATAGTGATTGTGGCCCGTCACGCTCGTCTTTCCACCTTCCGTTAGATGATAGATTTGCAATGTAACCAAAGATGGCGCACAGGTAGCAGCGTGTCCAGATAGGACGCGGCATGCGGAAATTATTTCCCCAAGGCCGGGGTTGCGTTTGTCGTCGAGGCAAGTGGTGTCGGTATCCAGATCGCGGACGTGTCGTCTCCAAATGGGATCGCGCGTCCCTGAAGCGCGCAGATGGCAACCCAACAGCAGACGATTGCATCCAGCATGTCTTCAAAGGCCTTTAGCTCCACCGCACTCGCCTTCGGCTCGATCGGCGGCAACATTCGCCCAACACCGGAGATGTTGGCTTCGAGCAGACTAACAATTTCGTACCATTGAAAGAGAAGATTTTCTCGCCGTTGTTGGGCATTGATGCTCGGCCAATATTTCCGAACCTTCTGCGCCTTGTAGGGCAACCGCTCTACGGCACAAGCGAGCTCAACCAAGGCGGGGTGAGGATAAACCTCAATCAGAGCTCGTGGAAAAATTGCCTCTGTGGCCAAGGCGTAGCCCTCACCTTCGGCCTGCGCGCGCAATGTGTCGCTGATGATGCCCGGGCGAATGTCACTCGGTGAGTGCGTGCTACATTTCCGACCACCATAGGCTCGTGATACCGCATCATCCGACCGGCGCCGGCCGACAATCGGAGAATTTGACAGGGGCATGTCTATGGCGACGATGTCGATCGGCGCTGCAGCCAATTTCCTCCCAGCTTGGAGAAGTGCCCTGACATCCGGTGTTCTTCCGAGAGGCTTGGGTTCGCAAACAAGACTTTCATCAGCCAAAGCCTGAAAGCGTTGATACGACGGAGCTACTGCTCGAAGCTGCCATTCATCGCCAATTAGGACGGCGAGCGCGACGCCACTCGGTTGTGTCAAAGTCCACGCAGCGTCTATGCCGATGACAGCTGCACGAGCGCCGCCGGTCGCTGCATCCCATTCTTGGCTCATCATTCCTCTTATGGGGCCTGGATGCTGCGAATATACTGATAGATGATTGTTAATCATTCCAAACAAATATTCGCCGATTCTGATTGATGTGCTGTAATTTATCCCGAACTGAAGGGAACCTATTCAGGTTGGTGTATTGCATTTCCTGAAGAGATTGGGCCAGGGGCGTGCTAAAGTACAGTCGGCGTGTTGCTGAGAAGCGGTTTTCAAGTGTTTATGTGCCCGTTACCGGGGACCAGTGCATTTATTGCGGCATGCCAAGCGACGGCAGAGTTGACCACCAGCCGCCTGTCTATGTTCTTCACCGCTTCGCCAAAGGTGGGCTCGTCACCAAACGAGAGATACGGAACCAATTTGGCCAGTGTAAGCTGGTTCCTTGTTGCACCATTTGCAATATGGGGCTCGGTGCGTTCCATGGCTCAGCTGACATTGAGCGTAGACGAGAGATTGTGAACTGGTTTCTCCCCGATGAGCGTTATCCCGAAGATAACCTGATCTTGGGTCTAGGACACAAACTCTTGGAGCAAAGACTACGCGGGAACCGCGGCGTCGAGGTCTACGAGTTTCCCGGCGTTGGACGTTCCATCTACCTAAGTGCTTTGCTTGGCTTGATCAACGGCGAATACGATAGCCCTGAAGCCTTCCCCCCTTGGCTGCGGCAGTCCCAGTCTGAACTCGCAGGTTGGCTTCGTGGAGCGCCGAAACGCAAGAGCCGGTATTTTTTGGATATGGCCAACCTTGCGAGCTACGACCTACTTCCTCACGCGCGCAGCGATCCTCGCGGCCAGTTCGACGATTCTCAAGACGATCTTTTCGGCAATAGCGCTTCGGATTTAGAATAGAGGTGAGGGACACCTGTTGACGGCAATAGCACTGACGAATGCAAGAACCAGGGCCGCTTCCCGCCAAGGGTGGCTTTGTTACTATTGCGGGCTGCCGATGTGGGAACGCGATCCCCAATTGTTCGTCCGGCGGTACGGAGTGTCGCGAAAGGAGGCGCAACGCTTTCGCTGCACAGCGGAGCACCTTGTTGCGCGCCACCAAGGGGGAAATAATGGTCAGGCAAACATTGTCGCCGCCTGCCAGTTTTGCAATCGAGCTCGACATCGAAGAAGGGAACCCTTGTCATCCTCCGATCATATCGCCCACGTTCGCAAACGCCTCACGCGAGGGAAGTGGCTGCCACATCATCTGTATGCGCTATTTTACACGGCTAGCCGGGCGACGTAGATTGAGTGTGTCTCAGAAGGAATGCGAAGGGCGACAATCGAGTCTACGCGGAAATAATTTCCGCACCCTTCCATATTCGCCCGGACTGCCGCTCCGGAATGTCGTACAAGAGTGTCGTACAAGCATATTAGGTGATCAGGATTTGTTAACCTTCTCAAAGACTTGAAAAAGGGCAATTTCCTTAGCTGGGAATCCTGGCGCCCCAGCCAATCGCGCTTTTTCACAGCGAGCTTTAATGCTTAAAATTTGCTGATTCTTCGCTTATTGTCGAAGGTCGTCTTTCATGGCCTCTACCAAGCCTGCGAATGCGGCCTCGCGCGCGGATAGAGGCCCATCATTGGTATCTGCCATCGCCTGTGCAAATTGCGCTACCTCTAAAGATCCAAAAAGCTGACATCGAGTTTGCCAGAGAGCGTAGTTTTTAGAATTCTCGTCGGATGGATGAATTGCAGCTTTATGAAGTGCATCAAGGAGGCCAAGATAGGCTTCTCGTTTCTCTTGATATAGTCGATCTAATATTATCGCGCGGCGAGCGTTAAAATGATCAATATATGATTTTAAAAGTGAACCAAGACCAAGTCCACCTACTAGTGGCAATACCCATTCCATGGTGCCTCCTAAATTTGGAGCTCTAATCACTTATTGGCCGCGGATTTTTAACGAGGCCAGTTCTGCACGTGCTTCATTGAGCGCCTTGTCGAAATCCACTTCGGTTGAACCGCCACTGGCTTTGCCCTCAGCCCACAATGCGCGCAGCTTGGCGATATCGTCGCGTCGCTGAACCCATTTTGCCGACCAGTCTCGCATCGCTTCACGAATGACTTCGCTGCTGCTGGCATAAGCACCGCTTTCCACGGCGTCACGCAAGATTTCGGCGTGCTGGGGCGTCATCGAAACGCTGATCTTTTCAACGTTGGCCACGGTTATCTCCATCATCTGGTAGGAATTATTACCACCGAGTAGGTTGGGGGCCAGATATTTCGGTGGCGGTATATCCGATGATGGTCGGCTTACCACGCCACGCTATAACCCGGGGTACTGTTAAGCGCGAAAACCTGTCCTCCGTCCTCCTCGGGCTTGACCCGAGGATCCACGATCCGTTGAAGTGAATGGATCCCCGGGTCAAGCCCGAGGATGACGTCGAGTGTGGGAAAGGCGTGCATCAACAAAAACGCCGCGCATCCAGAGACACGCGGCGTCCAATCTTAAATCTCGCGACGATGCCTTAAAGCGCGATATCCGGCACCGTCTTCACCGGCGCACCCGCAGGCGCCGGACCGGCGCCCTTCAGCGCCTCAAGATCGATCTGCGGCGGGGTGGGCAGCTGCAGGTGTTCGGCGGTATAGGCCCATTCCTGCTGCACCTTTTCCGGGTCGTCATTGAGCTTCGTGCCGTAGCTCGGCACGATCTGGCGGATCTTGGCCTGCCATTCAGGCGTCGCCACCTTGTCCTTGAACACCTTTTCCAGAACGCTGAGCATGATCGGTGCTGCCGTGGAAGCGCCCGGCGAAGCGCCGAGCAGGCCGGCGATGCTGCCGTCCTGTGCGGCGACGACTTCCGTGCCGAGCCGCAGCACGCCGCCCTTTTCTTCGTCGCGCTTGATGATCTGCACGCGCTGGCCGGCCTGCCACAGGCGCCATTCGCCTTGCTTGGCATTCGGGAAATATTCCTTCAGCGCGGCAAAACGGTCGTCATCCGACATCATCAGCTGGCCGGCGAGATATTCCACCAGCGGATATTCATCGATACCCACCCGCACCATCGGCCAGGCATTGCTTGTTGTGACGGAGGAGACGAGATCGAAATAGGAGCCTTCCTTCAGGAACTTGGTGGAGAAGGTGGCGAAAGGTCCGAACAGGATGACACGCTTGCCGCCCAGCACGCGGGTATCGAGATGCGGCACCGACATGGGCGGCGAGCCGACCGAGGCCTTGCCATAGGCCTTGGCCAGATGCTGCATCGTCACGTCGGGGTTCTCGTTGATCAGGAACGAGCCGCCCACCGGGAAGCCAGCATAATCGTCCGCTTCCGGAATGCCGGACATCTGCAACAGATGCAGCGCGCCGCCGCCGGCGCCGATGAACACGAATTTCGCATCCACCACCTGTTCGGCATCGGTC
>QFOL01000245.1:2868-8742 GCA_003241215.1 Agrobacterium fabrum | reverse complement strand
CGATCTTGGCGTCGAGAAACCGGTGACCACACGGCAATACAGCCACAAGCTGTCCAGCCCCACACCGTTTCTCTGGACGATGGTTCTGTTTCTGATCCTTGTGGGCTTTCTGGCGGCCATTCTTTACCGGCAGGCCCACACCGCCTTCATGACCAATCCGGGACTGAACGGCTTCATTCTCGGCGTGCTCGCCATCGGCATCATTCTGGTCTTTACCCAGACCATGAGCCTGCGCTCCGAAGTCCGCTGGTTCAATGCCTTCCGCGCTGCCGGCAGTGTCGAAAAGGTGGGGCGCGCCCCGAAACTGCTCGCTCCGATGAGCACGCTGATCGGCAAGCGCGGCGAAGTCAGGCTTTCTGCCGTCACCCAGCGGACGATTCTCGATTCCATCGCGACGCGCCTCGACGAAACACGTGACACATCGCGTTATCTCGTCGGCCTGCTGGTGTTTCTCGGCCTGCTCGGCACTTTCTGGGGTCTGATCGGCACCATCGGCGCCATCAGCAATGTCATCCAGTCGCTCGATCCGAGCGCCGGCGACAGCAACGATATTCTCGGCTCGCTCAAAACCGGTCTGACCGCGCCGCTGGCGGGCATGGGAACGGCCTTTTCCTCGTCGCTGCTCGGTCTTTCGGGCTCGCTGATCCTCGGTTTTCTCGATCTTCAGGCCGGCCGCGCCCAGAACCGCTTTTATACCCAGCTCGAAAACTGGCTGTCGTCGGTGACGGATACATCGGCGGAGGGGCCGAGAGAGTTCAAGGCCGCCGAATCCGGCGCCGTGGTCAGCACCGAGCGCTCGCTTGCAGCCATGACCAGCCTTGCCGAAGGCATTCAGGGCCTGGTCAAGAACATGCGCAGTGAACAGCAGATGCTGCGGGACTGGATCGAAGCGCAACAGGAGGAGTCGAAATCGCTCCGCCGCACGCTCGACCGGCTGTCGGCGCGGATCGACAGCGACACGAAGTCTTCCGGCCGCACCCGGCACGATAACGGGAGCGAGTAGCCATGGCGCTTGCGCGCAACCGCCGCCGTGACAGGGGTGTGGATTATTGGCCGGGTTTCGTCGACGCGCTGTCGACGCTGCTCATGGCCATCATGTTTCTGCTCACGGTCTTCGTGCTGGCGCAATTCGTTCTGTCGCGGGAAATTACCGGCAAGGACGAGGTGTTGACCCGTCTCAACAGTCAGATTGCCGAACTGACCGAACTTCTGGCCATGGAAAAAGGCAACAAGCAGGATATTGAGGACGCGCTCGCGAGCCTGCAATCGACGCTTGCAGCCTCGGAAAACGAGCGCTCGCGCCTGCAGGCGCTTCTCGATGCGGGATCGGGCAGCAATGCTAGTGCCAATGCCCGAATTGGCAGCCTGACCGGTGAACTGGACGAACAGCGGCAGGCCAATTCCCGTGCCTCCGCACAGATCGAATTGCTCAACCAGCAGATTGCCGCGCTGAGGGCGCAGATCGCCTCTGTGGAAGCCGCCCTGCAAGCCTCGGAAGCCAAGGATGCCTCGTCGCAGGTCAAGATCGCCGATCTCGGCCGCCGCCTCAATGTCGCCTTGGCGCAGCGGGTTCAGGAACTGAACCGTTATCGCTCTGATTTCTTCGGCCGGCTGCGCGAAATCCTGTCGGATCGCGAAAATATCCGCATCGTCGGCGACCGTTTCGTCTTCCAGTCCGAAGTGCTCTTTCCTTCCGGTGGTAACGAACTCAATCCGGCGGGGCAGGCGGAGATGGAGAAACTGGCGGTCGCGCTGCTTGACCTTGCCAAGGAAATTCCGGCGGAGATCAACTGGGTCCTGCGCGTCGATGGCCATACGGACAATGTCCAGCTTTCCGGTTCCGGCCGTTACCGGGACAATTGGGAGCTTTCCTCCGCCCGCGCCACATCGGTGGTGAAATTCCTGATCTCCAAGGGCGTGCCGGCAAACCGGCTGGTCGCCGCTGGTTTTGGTGAATATCAGCCGATTGCCGAAGGTGACTCACCGGAAGCGCGACAGCAGAACCGCCGTATCGAACTCAAGCTCACCGAGCGCTGAAATCGCGAACGCCATCAGGGCGGTTGCCTTCTGGCGAAAGTAAATTTACGTTCGCGTAAAAGTAATTCCGTCATATCTGGGAGGGGCTGATGGAAGGCTATGATGTGATCGTGGTCGGCGCGGGGCTTGCCGGGCTGGTGGCGGCAACCGAGGCGGCTGAGCGGGGTTTCAGTGTCTGCGTCGTGGATCAGGAGGGCGAGCAGAACCTTGGCGGGCAGGCCTTCTGGTCGCTGGGTGGACTGTTTTTCATCGATAGTCCCGAACAGCGCCGGATGCGGGTGCGAGACAGTCTCGATCTTGCAAAACAGGACTGGTTCGGTTCGGCCGGTTTCGACCGTCCGGAGGATTATTGGCCGCGCCGCTGGGCGAAGGCCTATCTCGATTTTGCTGCCGGTGAGAAACGCGAATGGCTGCACCGTATGGGCATGCGTTGGTTTCCCGTTGTCGGCTGGGCCGAGCGCGGCGGCAGCCTTGCCCACGGCCATGGCAATTCCGTTCCGCGTTTCCATGTAACCTGGGGCACGGGTCCGGGCGTACTTGCACCTTTCGTAAAAAAGGCGAAGGCCATGGCGGCAACCGGCCGGCTGACCTTTCGCTTTCGCCACCGGGTTGATCATCTGGAGATCACCGACGGCCGGGTGACCGGTGTTTCAGGCGCTGTTCTTGCACCCGACTCCGTGCAACGCGGGCAGGAGAGCAGCCGGGAAGAGCAGGACGATTTTATCTTCGCCGCTGCGGCGGTCATCGTCAGTTCCGGCGGCATCGGCGGCAATCAGGAACTGGTGCGGCGCAACTGGCCGGTGGAGCGGCTGGGCCAGCCTCCTGCCAGCATGGTCTGCGGTGTCCCCACGCATGTGGATGGCCGCATGATCGCCATTACGGAAACCGCCGGCGGAGCCGTCATCAACCGTGACCGCATGTGGCATTATACCGAGGGCGTGAAGAACCACGATCCGATCTGGCCGGGTCACGGTATCCGCATCCTGCCCGGTCCCTCGTCCTTCTGGTGCGATGCGGACGGAAACCGCCTCGCCGCCCCCGCCATGCCGGGTTTCGATACGCTCGGCACACTTAAAATGCTGGGCGAACGCGGCAGCGGCCATAGCTGGTTCATTCTGACCAAAGCGATCGTCAAGAAGGAATTCGCGCTTTCGGGCTCCGAGCAAAATCCGGATCTGACGGGCAAGGATATAAAGCTGCTGCTCAAACGGCTGGGCAAGGAACCGCCGGGACCGGTACGTGCCTTCATGGAGCGCGGCGAAGATTTTGCCGTTCGGGATACGCTCGAAGAACTCGTGACGGCTATGAATGCCATCAGCGGCGACGACCGGCTGCATATAGACCATATCCGCCATCAGATAGAGGCGCGCGACCGCGAAATCGAAAACGGTTTCAGCAAGGATGCGCAGGTAACGGCCATCCACGGCGCGCGCCGTTATCTCGGTGATCGGCTGATGCGGACGGCAAAACCGCACCGCCTGCTCGATCCGGCAATGGGGCCGTTGATTGCCGTGCGCCTGCATGTGCTGACGCGCAAGACGCTTGGCGGCCTTCACACCGATCTTGAGGCGCGGGTGCTGGATGTTGCCGGCGCGCCGGTGCCGGGCCTTTATGCCGCCGGCGAAGTGGCGGGTTTCGGTGGCGGCGGCATGCATGGCTATAATGCGCTGGAGGGTACGTTCCTTGGCGGCTGCCTGTTTTCGGGCCGCGTTGCGGGGCGCAAAGTGCTGGCGTGATCTAGGCCTGGGCGCGCAATTCGTCCGGCCCGGTCTGGAATTGCAGCCGGGCAAGCCGCGCATAAAGGCCATTCTGGCGAATGAGGCTCTGATGCGTGCCCTCTTCGATGATGCGGCCCTCATCCATCACCAGAATACGGTCAGCCTTCAGCACGGTGGCGAGGCGGTGAGCGATGACGATGGTTGTGCGGGTTTTCATCAGTTCATCGAGCGCCTTCTGAACCAGCGTTTCGCTTTCCGCATCCAGCGCCGAGGTGGCTTCGTCCAGCAGCAGGATTGGCGCATTGCGCAGAATGGCGCGGGCAATGGCGATGCGCTGGCGCTGGCCGCCGGAAAGCGTCACGCCGCGTTCACCCACCTGCGTATCATATCCGTCGGTAAGACGTTCGATGAAGCTGTCGGCCTGTGCGGCGATGGCGGCGGTGCGCACCTCCTCGCGTGTCGCGTCAGGCCGGCCAAAGGCGATATTGTCATGAATGGAGGAGGCGAATATCGCCACATCCTGCGGAACGATGGACAGGCGCGCGCGCAGATCGGCAAGGGTGACGTCGCGGATATCCGTGCCATCGACGGTGATGCGGCCCTGCTGCGGATCGTAAAAGCGCATCAGCAGCGAAAAGACCGTGCTCTTGCCGGCACCGGAAGGCCCGACGATGGCGACGGTTTCGCCGGCGGCGATCTTGAAGGAAAGGCCGTAGACAATCGGCCGCCCGGCTGCGAGCGGATAGATGAAATCGACATTGTCGAATTCCGCCTCGCCGCGTGGCGGCTGCGGCAGGGGGATGGGAGCAGTGGGTTCCGCCACGGGCGAGTGTTCATTCAACAGTTCGGAAAGCCGTTCGGCCGCGCCGCCCGCCTGGGCCAGTTCGCCCCAGACTTCGGAAAGCTGGCCGAGGCCGCTTGCGGCGATGACGGAGTAAAGCACGAACTGCCCGAGCGTACCCGCAGTCATGCTACCAGACAGAACGCTCTGCGCGCCATACCAGAGGATACCGACGACGCTGCCGAAGACCAGCGCGATAGCGACGGCGGTGAGGATGGAACGGGCGCCGATTGCGGCGCGCGCGCCCTGATAGGCGGCTTCCACGGAGGCGCCGTAACGGGCACTCGCCAATGCTTCGGCATTAAAGGACTGCACGGTGCGGCTCGCCGCGATCGTCTCGGAAGCATAGGCGGCGGAATTGGCCAATGTGTCCTGCGTGGTGCGGGAGCGGGCGCGAACCGAGCGCCCGAAGGCGATCAGCGGAAAAACGATAAAGGGAATGGCAAGCAGCGCAAGGCCGGAAAGGCCCGGGCTGGTATAGATCATCATTGCCACCGCGCCGCAGCACATGATGATGTTGCGCAGCGCCACCGAGGCGGACGAGCCAAAAGCCGAGCGAATCTGCACGGTATCGGCGGTCAGCCGCGAGGTCAGCTCGCCGGATCGATTGCTATCGAAAAACTGCTGAGACAGGGCGGTAAGATGGGCAAAGACATCGCGACGCAGATCGGCGACGACCCTTTCGCCGATGGTCATGACATAATAATAACGCATGGCGCTGGCGAGCGCGAGGACGACGGCAATCGCCAGGAGCATGGCGAAATAGCTGTTGATCATGCCGCCATCCGGCGTCTGGAATCCGTGATCGATGATGCGGCGAACGGCAAGCGGCAGGGCGAGTGTCGTGGCGGAAGAAAGCACGAGAGCGAAAAGGGCGGCCGCCATCAGGCCGCGGTAACGCCGGAGATAGGGAAACAGGCCAAGAAGCGGCTTCAGGCTTCTTTGTTTCGCCGCTTTCTGCTCGTCAATGTCTGCCACGTCCTCTATGCTCCTCATTCCCTGCCGTTTTTGGGCCTTTTGCGGGTGAATTTCCGGTGTGCGGTAAAATTCCCGCCCCTTTGGCCATCTCCCTCCACAAGGGGATAGCAGGCTCTTGTTATCTGGGCGACCTTCATGTATAGGCTCCGCATCGAATTGGGAAGCCATAGCCCATCTGGTCTATGGCTTCATTTATTGAAATGGCTCAGTTGACGCAATTGCGGCAAATGGACCGCACGTCACTTAACCAGGAAGATTGTCATGAAGGCTGATATCCATCCCGATTATCACACGATCAAG
>QFOL01000245.1:0-2850 GCA_003241215.1 Agrobacterium fabrum | reverse complement strand
CCGCTCTACCTGGGGTTCGGAAGGCGCCGTCATGAACCTTGAAATCGACCCCAAGTCCCATCCGGCATGGACGGGCGGCAACCAGCAGCTTATGGACCGTGGTGGTCGCGTTTCCAAGTTCAACAAGCGTTTCGGCGGCCTCGGCCTCTGATCCTCTTGCGGACGGATCGTTTAAAAAAGCCCGGTTTTGCCGGGCTTTTTTGTTGCCTGCTTTTGCTGCCTTCCATGTGGCCGTATCGGCCAAAACAAAAAAGCAGGCCAATGGGCCTGCTTTTCAAATTGTCCGGATAAAGTCGTCTTTTCTCAGTTGATCGAGAAAGCCGTCCGCAGCAGGTTGAGCTGCGCCTGTACGCTGTTTTCATTGTCCGGCACCTTGGCGGCTTCGGACGGGCGATAGATTTCGCGGTCGAGCAGGGCGATGCGGTTCTGCAGGCGCAAGGACCGTTCGATGAGATCGCGGAAGGATTCCGGCAGATCGTTCCAACCGGGCGCGTTGCGGTCGACGTTGAAGCTGTCGAGACGAACCTTGTTCTTTTCGCTCAAAACCTGATCGCGCGTCATTTCGCCATTGTTGACAGCGCGCTGCAGAAGCAGCCAGGAGGCCATCTGCATCAGACGGGTGGTGAGGCGCATCGATTCTGCCGCATAAAGGACCGACGCCATGCGCGGCAGAACCTTTGAGGCGGTGCGGCCGGCGCCATCGAGATAGCTTGCCGTTTCCTCAACCAGCGTCATGCCTTCGGTATAGAGGGTCTTGAACTGGTTGGACGAAGCCGCGCGGCCCGCAAAGCTTATGGTATTTAAAACCTGTTCCGACATTTCTTTAAATCCCTGCTCACGCACCACACTGTCAGGCAACGACGACCCGGATATTTTGTTCCGGCCTTCAGTGTTTTCAGGATGGTATCTTTACCCGAAATGCGCAAGGCAATTATTAAAGAAGGGTTAATACCCACAGTTTTAGGGAATTCCGCACGCGGCAAAAAAAGAGCCGCGAAAGCGGCTCTCAAGGTAAAACAGGGAGAAAAATCAGACCAATTCGCCGTATGGAGAAGATGCCTGAGGTCCAGAAGAACTGGACATGTATAGTAATCTCTCAGAAAGCTTAATTTTTGGTTAATGGTAAACGAAAGACTGCCCCGGAATATTTATTTCCAGACGCCGATGCGCCGCAGATCGTGACAGCAGAACCGTAGCCCCGTATCTATTCTGGAATACGCGTCAGGACCGGAAAAGATTCTCCGCCGCCAGCCTTCCAGCGGATTTCCGTTTCCTCTCCTCGTCGAGTCGCGCGATTTCCGCTTTCAGGAGATCGATGCGGCTGGTCAACTCGTCGACCGAAAGAAGGCTGAGATCGCCGCCGATCTCGTGGGCCACCGGCTTTTGCGGGCGGTCATCGTCAAAGAGGCTCATATGCCTGCTCCTTTTTCCACATAGTCGCCATCGTCCTCGGAATATTGCGGCGCGCGAGGGTCAAGCGCAATACTTTCCGGCGTGACAAGCGGTGAGGGCGTCGTTGGCATCATGGTCGAGAAATTGTCCTTTTCCTCGGTCGAAAGCGCAGCGCGCCTGCGGCTTCGGATGATGGCATAGGCGGTGATGAGCAGATGGGCCACGGCCGTCACCAGAAACAGCGCATAGGGGCCGAAATGGGTCATGATCGCGCCGCCGAGCGTCGGGCCGATAATGGTGCCGATGCCGTAAAGCAGCAGCAGGCCGCCCGAGACCTTGACGAAGTCTTCCGAGGCGGCAAAGTCGTTGGCATGGGCAACGGCGATGGGATAAAGCGCGTTTGCGGCGGCGCCATAAATGGCGATCATGGAAATCAGCACATAGACGTCATGCGGTTGCACCACGGCGACCGCCAGGCCGGCCACTGCGCCGAGCCCGGCCAGACCGGCCAGCACATAACGGCGGTCTATCCGGTCTGAAAGCCGGCCTGCCGGAAACTGCGCCAGCGCCCCGACGAAGATCGTGACCGATACCATGATGGCGATCATGGTGGGGTCAAGACCCGCCCTGGCGCCGAAGACGGCGCCGAGCGTACCATACGCGCCGTTGGCGATGCCGATCATCAGGATGCCGACAAAGGAAACCGGTGAATTGCGGTACAGGGCCGGCAGGTCCAGCTTCACCTTCTGCAGAGGCTGCGGGCTGGCCGCCTTGGAAAGCGTCGCCGGCAGAATGGCGATGCAATAGATGATGCCGCAGATCATGAACAGCGAGGTATTGCTGATATCCCCCATCGGCACGATCATCTGCCCCGCCACGACGCCGAGCAGCGTGATGGCGATATAGAGCGAGAAGATCATGCCACGGCTTTCATTGGTGGCGCGTTCGTTCAGCCAGCTTTCAATGATCATCGAGGTGCCTGCCGTGCAGAAGCCGGTAAGCGCGCGCAGCGCGATCCAGGAGGTGTCGTCGATGATGAGGCCGGTCATCAGCACCGTCAGGCACACCAGCGCCACGAAGGAGCCGAATGCCCGCACATGCCCGGCGCGGCGCACGATGGCAGGCGCGACGAAGCAGCCGACAACGAAGCCCGCCGCCCAGGAGGTGCCCAGAAAACCAAGAATTTCATTGGAGTAGCCTTCCGCCGAACCGCGCACCGGCAGGATGAGGCCCTGAAGGCCGTTGCCGAGAAAAAGAAACAGAGTGCTGGATAAAAGAGCGAATACGGGTAGAAGATTTCTGCTCATGAAAACACTCTCATGCGTTCGGACGGTCGGTCGGACAGGCCATGGAAGGGCATTACCCGAATGAGTTGCACTCTTCTGGTGAACGGTAAAAATGTCCAGCCTGTGACGATGCAGAAATAAAGAAAAGGCTCAATAAATGACGAAGGCGATC
>QFOL01000023.1 GCA_003241215.1 Agrobacterium fabrum | reverse complement strand
CGCGGCTCTTCGCACATAAGTGGTAAACAGAACCGGATAATTGTCCTTTTCCCCTGCGGGAGCGGGGATTTCCTCGGTTTTCTCAAAAACGGCAGGATCGATTTCCGGAAAAAAAGTGTCGCCATCCAGCTTTACCGCCACATGGGTGACGGAAAGTTGATCGGCAAAGGCCATGGCCTGACGGTAAATCTCACCGCCGCCAGCCACGAAAACCTCATCCACACCCAGTTCCGCCGCCTTGCTTCTGGCAAGCTTCAGGGCCTCCTCCAGCGAGGAGACGACATCCACACCTTGCGGCCGGTAATCGGCATTGCGACTGACGATGATATGCGGGCGGCCCGGCAGAGGGCGCTCGCCCACGGACAAGAATGTCTTTCGCCCCATGATGAGCGGTTTGCCCATCGTCATCGCCTTGAAACGCTTGAGGTCGGTGGAAAGCTTCCACGGCATGTCGAGATCGCGGCCGATGACGCCGTTTTCGGATACCGCAACGATGATTGTGACGCGCGGCCCGCTCATACCGCGATCGGCGCCTTGATGCTTGAATCAGCCTCGTAATTCTCAAGCGTAAAGTCTTCGAACTTAAAGGCGAAAAGGTCCTTCACATCAGGGTTGATGCGCATTGTCGGCAGGGCCTTCGGCGTGCGGGTCATCTGCAGCCGCGCCTGTTCGAAATGATTGGCATAGATATGCGCATCGCCGAGCGTATGGACGAAATCGCCCGGCTTCAGACCGGTGACCTGCGCCACCATCAGCGTCAGCAGCGCATAGGACGCGATGTTGAACGGCACGCCGAGGAAAATGTCGGCCGAGCGCTGGTAAAGCTGGCACGACAGCTTGCCATCGGAAACATAAAACTGGAACAGGCAGTGGCAGGGCGGCAGCGCCATTTCATCCACCAGCGCCGGGTTCCAGGCCGAAACGATGTGACGGCGGGAATTGGGATTGGTTTTCAGGCTCTCGATCAAAAGCGCGATCTGATCGACATGGCGGCCGTCCGGTGCAGGCCACGAGCGCCACTGCGCACCATAGACCGGACCGAGATCGCCGTTCTCGTCAGCCCACTCGTCCCAGATGGAAACGCCGTTTTCCTTGAGATAGGCGATATTGGTATCGCCCTTCAGGAACCACAGCAGTTCATGGATGATGGAGCGAAGATGCAGCTTCTTGGTGGTGAGAACCGGAAAACCCTCGGAAAGGTCGAAACGCATCTGGTAACCGAAGACCGAGCGCGTGCCGGTGCCAGTGCGGTCTCCACGGTCGGAGCCGGTTTCCATCACATGCCGGAGAAGATCGAGATATTGTTTCATGCGTTCTGCCGCCGATTCCCTGATACCGAGGGAATATAATAGCACAGGGCGGCAGAACCAATCACCTAATGCGGGTTTATCCCCGGCTCAAATCAAAGCGACTGGAGCTTGCCCAGTTCCTTGGCCACCAGATAATAAAAGGTCACGCGCGACTTGGAGCGATCCGCAGCCATGGCCTTGGCAACGGCGGCAATCGCCGTATCGGCGCTGTCGTCGGTCACGCCAAGCTTCTTGCCGCACCAGCTCGCCTTGACACGTGCAAGCTCTTCCGGATCGGAAGCGGACACCAGCGATGAATCCCGGTTGCGCAAAGCAATGCCGAGATGTTTGACGATCTTGCCGACAACGGCTTCGTCGGCGGCGGCGTCGTATTTCTTCACATCTGCGAGATAGTCTGTCATGTCCACTCCTTCGTGTGTCCCCGGCCCGGTGTTGCTTCTGGTGACCGGTTGCACGGAGAATGGGACAGCAATCCCTCGTCGTCAAGAATAGTCTAAAATGTGCGCAGCAATCACGAAACCTTTTCATGGAATTGTCACCGAGCGCATTCCAACGGCCACTCGCCCGGCAAACTACGCCGCGCTAGGCTGGGCCACGATTGTCATAGAACTGTCTTTGTGCTCCACGCGCAGGCCCAGATAATCGGCAACGCTGGCGCGACCCTGAAGCGTCGAGCTGTTCGTGTGGGTGATCACAAGCACGGAGGCGCCGGCGGCTTCCGCAGCATGGATACCGGCATCCGCATCCTCGAACACCAGGCACCGTGCCGGATCGATGGAAAGGAGCCTTGCGCCGGCAAGAAACGGATCAGGCTGCGGCTTTCCCCTCGTCACGTCCTCGGCTGCGACGATGGCGTCCGGCAGCGGCAGCCCCGCCGCCGCGATCCGCCGTAGGGCAAGCTGCTTCGGGGCGGACGTCACGACGGTCCACTTCCGGGGCGGAAGCATTTTCAGAAATTCGGCCGCACCGGGAATGGCAACCACGCCGGCGAGGTCATCAAGCTCGCGTTGGGTGATTTCGGAAGCCCCCTTTTCGGGGTCGATGCCAAATCCCGTCAAATCGGCCATCGTATCCTCAACGCGCCGACCATGGTAAGGCGGTGTCGGTATGCCGTTCTCCCTGGCCCAGCCTCCCCATACCCGCTCCGAGGCGGCGCTGGGGTCGAGAATGGTTCCGTCCATATCGAACAGGAAGGCGTCAAAGGATTGGGACTGGATCGACCTGAACGACAACATGATGCTTCCTGTGCTTGCTGAATGACGGATTGTAGGGGGCGCGGCAGATGCAGCGCCGTTGCTCATCGACGTGCAATCTGTCAAAAGGTTGGGTCAATTGCAACAAATGAGCGAAAATCTTCTCAAATGCCTCGACGCCCGCTTCAAAAACTTCAGGCCTCCCTCGTCGCTCGGCGTTTCTACATCGAGCAGAAAACCAAGTCCCAGATCGCCGATGAACTGGGAATTTCCAGATTCAAGGTCGCCCGCCTTCTCGACACCGCCCTTGCCGATGGCATCGTCAAGATCGAGATCAACGATCAGGGCGACATGAACACGGAGCTGGCCGAGAAGCTCAGGCAGAAATATGGCCTCAAGGCCGCCCTTGTTCTGGACGGCCCCGACCTTCATTCGAACGAGCTGTTCGAGCCGCTTGGCCTGCTCGCAGCCGACTATCTCGAGGAATCGCTGATTGACGGTCAATTGCTCGGCCTGTCCTGGGGGCGCACCCTTTCCGCCACGGGCAAGGCGCTTGGCCGTCTGCCGCGCGTGGATGTCGTGCAGGCCGGCGGCAGCCCTGCGGGGCTCGACCTTTCCCAGAACCCTACCGAACTGGTTCATCGCGTCGCGCGCGCCAGCGGCGGTGCGGCCTATCCGCTGTTCGGCCCCATGTGGGTGGATGACCCCGACCTGATTGCAAGGCTTCGCAACGAGACATCCATCGCAAGTGCCATGTCGCGTTACGACAAGATCGACGTGCTTGCGGTCGGCATAGGCTCCTGGCGGCCGGCGGAATCGTGCCTATGCTCGGGCTTCCCGGAAGACTGGCGGCGCGATGCATTGAAGAAAAATGTATGCGCCGACGTGTGCGCCACCCTGATCGACGAGGATGGAGAAGCCGTGGCAAGCCCGCTCGACCAGACCGGACTGTGCCTCAGCACGGATCAGCTTCGGCGTATTCCCGAGCGCATCGGCATCGGCGGCGGCATCGAAAAGGCGGATGCCATCCGGGCCACGCTGAAAGGGAACTGGGTGACAACGCTGATAACCGACGCCGGGGTGGCAAGGAAGCTGATGGCGACCTAAAAGTTAATAACGCTCAAATGAGCGCGTATATACTCACTTGACGAATTTGCGTGTCTGTCATATGACTGCCTCATCAGGGAGGCATTCTATGCAGTCAGAACATGAGTGGGTCGGTCGCGCCAAAGAGGTCATCCGTGCGGATGCTGCGGCCATTCTTGGAACGCTTGACGGGGTCGACGAGACCTTTCTGGCCATTGCCGGGAAATTCATCGCGTGCAAGGGCAAGATCCTGGTCACCGGCAGCGGCACCTCCGGCGCAATCGCCAGCCGCGCGGCGCATCTTCTTTCCGTCGGCGGCACGCCCGCCTTCTACCTGCCGCCGGCCGACGGCCTGCATGGCGGCCTCGGTGTCCTTCAGAAGGATGACCTCGTTCTTGCCCTTTCGAAGGGCGGCAGCTCGGATGAGCTCAACGACTTTTGCGCACGCGCTAAGACGCTCTGCGCCGGCCTGATCTCGATCACGGCCGATCCGAAATCTCCGCTGGCGCAGATGTCGGACGACGTGATCACGTTGACGCTTCCCGCCGACAGCGATCTCGGCGCCGTCGTTGCCACCGGCAGCTCGCTTGCGACCGCCGCCGTTACCGACGCGCTCGTCGAAGTCTGCCGCGTCGCACGCGGTTACGGATGGGACAAGCTCCTTTTCACCCATCCTTCCGGCGCCGTCGGCCGTGATGCCGAAGACAGCCTGAAGCGACTGCAAAACGCCGAGGGCTGATCAGATGCAACGCGATCTCGTCGCCGGCGTCGATTCCTCCACGCAATCCTGCACGATCGTGCTTCGGCGTCTGGAAGACGGCGCCGTTATTGCCGAAGCCCGCAAGCCGCACCCGCCAACCACGCCGCCGCGCAGTGAACAGGCGCCCGAGGCGTGGTGGCAGGCGCTCGTTTCCGCCTTCGGCGAACTGACGACCTATCTCCCGCGCATCGCCGGCATTTCCGTGGGCGGCCAAGGCCATGGCCTTGTCATGCTCGGTGACGATGGCCTGCCGCTGCGGGACGCCAAACTCTGGAACGACACCGAATCCGCGCCCGACGCGGACATTCTTCGGCAAAAACTGCCGCTCAAGGACTGGGCCGGGCGAACCGGATCGGTGCCGGCGGCAGCCTTGACCGTGAGCAAGCTCGCATGGACCGAGCGCATGCACCCCGGCACCGTCGCCCGGGCGCGCAAGATCATGCTGCCGTCCGATTATCTTCTCTACCGGCTGAGCGGACGGGCCGCCACCGAGCGCGGCGTCTCCTCGGGAACGGGATATTTCAACCCCTTCACCAATCAATGGGACTACGCGCTGGCGGAACTGGCCGTATCAGGCATCGACTGGGAAAGCGCGCTGCCTGACATCATCGGCTCCAGCGAGGCCGCAGGCGCGGTTCAGCGGATCGATAGGCTTGAGGCGCTTCAGGGCGCAATCGTCGGCGCCGGTTCCGGCGACAACATGACGGCCGCACTCGGCATGGGCATCCGCGCGGGTGACGTGATCATTTCTTTCGGCACCAGCGGGACCCTTTACGGACGCACGCCAATCGGCATCAAGGATGAGACCGGCTCCATCAACGGCTATGCGGATGCTACCGACGCCTTCCTGCCGATGATTACCACACTGAATTCCGCGAAAGTCACGGACGCATTCCGTCGTATCCTTCGGGCGACCACCGAGGAGTTCGATACGCTCGCCCTTGCGACCAAACCGGGTGCACGCGGACTTGTCCTCGTCCCCTATCTCGACGGTGAGCGGACCCCCGACCTGCCGGACGCCACGGGCATACTCGCCGGTATTCGCAGCGACGTCGAACCGGGGCAGATCGCCCGCGCTGCCGTGGAGGGCGTCATCTGCGGCCTGCTGGAGGGCGGCGACTATCTCGCATCTCTCGGGCTGGAGCGTAACGGCCGGTTGATCGTGACCGGCGGCGCGTCCCGCTCGAAGGCCTATCGACAGATCCTTGCCGACCTCACGGGCCAGCAGGTCTGGACCTGCAACCTTCCGGAGGCGGCGGCCGCGGGCGCGGCAGTTCAGGCAGCCGCGGCGGTTGCCGGACAGCATACAGCAAAGATCGCCGAACAATGGGAGCCCCGATACGAAATCGTGGCGGAGCCGCGCGCGCGAGATGCCGCGCGGAGCGAGGATGTGCGCGAAGCCTACAGGGCCGCCCTGCCCCTCGCAAAGTGGAGGAAGGAATGACAGACATGACACAGACCCAACCCTATGACGGCAAGGGAATTCGCATCCCCGCCGAAGCAGGCATCGCTTTCGTTCTTCTCGTCGTGATGATCGCCGGCGCCATCGCGTCTCCGAATTTCCTCACGCTGTCGAACATTTTCGTGCTGCTTCTCAACGGCGCGGTCATCGGCTTCCTCTGCCTTGGGCAGTCGTTTGTCCTGTTCACGGGCGGTATCGACCTTTCCTGCGGATCGATCGTCGCGATGACCTGCGTTCTCGCCGCCGTCTTCATCGAATATCTCGGCCTGCCCTGGCCGGTGGCAGCGGTGCTTGTGCTCGCGTCAGGCGCTCTCGCCGGCGCATTGAACGGCATTATCATCGACAAGACCGGCGTGCCGCCCTTCATCGTGACCTTCGCCATGATGGGCGTCGCGGCCTCCATCCCGCAGATCATCACCGGGGCGGAATCGATCCGCGTCATGGATTTCGGTTACCGTTTCATCGGGCAATACAAGCTGTTCGGAATTCCATTCCCGGTCATCGCTCTCGCCGTCGCCGTCGTACTGGCCGCCCTCTTCATCAAGCGGACCGTGACGGGCACGCATATTTTCGCGGTCGGCGGCAATGTCGAGGCGGCCCGTCTGGCGGGCGTCAATACCTCCCGGATCACCATCCTCGTCTATGCGATCTCCGGCTTCTGCGGCGCCTGCGGCGGCCTGATCTACGGATCGCGCCTGATGACCGGATATCCGACCGCCGGTCGCGGCGACGAGCTGTTCTTTTCGATTGCAGGCGCAGTGGTCGGCGGCGTCAGCCTCTTTGGCGGCATCGGATCGATCTGGGGCGCGATGATCGGCGCCACCCTGATCGCTACCATCTCCAATCTCATGAACGTCCTGAACGTCAGCGCCTACTGGCAGCCCCTGGTGATCGGCGTGATCATCCTTGTCGGCGTGACCTTTGACACGATGCGTTCATCCAGCCGGCTCTCCCTGCCCTGGGTCGCCCTGCTGAAGAAGAAGTTTTCGGCCAGCGCCTGAACGCGCGGACCAGAGACGGCGCCGGCCGATCCGGCAATTGAATTCATCATCCAATAGGAGGAGAACGATGAAGAAACTCGTGAAGAATTCCGTATTGGCGGCGTTTGGCATGTCGCTTGCGCTGTCCGCTGCAGCTGTCCATGCACAAGACAAGAAGGTGCTGGGCGTTGCCCTGCCGAACCTGACGAACCCGTACTACGTAGCGATGAAGAAGAGCTTCGAGGAAAACGGCGCCAAGCAGGGCTTCGAAGTTCGCGTGCTGATCGCCGACAATGACGACGCCAAGCAGCTTTCGCAGGTCCAGACGCTTGCCCAGCAGGGTGTGAGCGCCGTCGCGCTGAACTGCGTCTCGTCCGGTCCATGCGTCGCCTCCGTTTCCGAGCTCAATCAGGCAAAGATTCCGGTCTTCACGATCAACCTCCTGCCCGATCCGGCGGGTCTGAAGGCTGAAAATCTGAAGGTCGAACAGGCCGTTCAGACCGACCAGAAGGCCGGCGGCGTCTATATCGGCAAGCAGCTGCTGAAGGATATCGGCGCGGACGGCAAGGCCGTCATCGGCATCGTCGGCGAGCCGACCTCCGTGGCGGCGAATGCACGTGATGAAGGCTTCAAGGAAGCCCTGGCGTCCAACCCCAACGTCAAATTCGTCGCGCTCGTCAACGGCAAGGTCGAGGAAACCACCTCGCTGAAGGTCACGACGGAAATGCTTCAGGGCAACCCTGAAATCACCGTCGTCTATTCCGACACCGAACCGTCGGCGCTCGGCGCGATCGCCGCAATCGAACAACTCGGCCGCAGCGATGTGACGCTCTACGCCTTTGTCGACAAGCTCGGCGTGAAGCACATCGAGGACAACACCATACTGAAGGCCGGTGCGATCCAGGAGCCGGCCAAGCTTGCCCAGATCCAGGTTGAGAACATCAAGAAGTTCCTCGACGGCGGGAAGCTTGACCCGATCATCGACAGCCCGCCGCTGCTCGTCAACAAGGACAATGCCGGCGAAACCGTCGACAAGGCCTACTAAGGGAATTGCCAGAAAAAGTGGAGCGCCGTTTTCCATCCGGAAATGCGACAAGGCTCCAAGACTGTCCGGGCGCGCGGAAATTCGCGCGCCCGCCTTCCGGTCAGTAGATGTGAGGTACGCGATATGTCGAGCTATAAGGCGACAGGCATCACCAAGTCCTTCGGGAGCGTCGGGGTCCTGCATGGCATCGGTTTCGAAGTGAAGCCGGGAACGATCCATGGTCTCTTCGGCCACAATGGCGCGGGCAAATCGACCTTGCTGAAAATCCTCGCCGGCGCCCAGCCGCAGGACAATGGCACGCTCAGCGTCGACGGCGAAACCGTCACCCTCACCTCGCCCAGAGAGGCGCTCGGCAAGGGCATTGGCTGCGTTTATCAGGAACTGCGTCTCATCCCGAACCTCACGGTTGCGGAAAATCTCTTTCTCGGCAGGGAAGTGACGCTGCATGGCCTGAAGAAAACCGCTGAAATGAACGCCTATTGCAAGACCCTGCTCGCGAGCTATGGCCTGCATGTCGACGTGACGCGGACCGTAAAAGGGCTTTCCCATCCGGAGAAACAGCTCCTCGAGGTGATCGCCAATCTCGAAGGCAAGGTCCGTTATCTCTTCCTCGACGAGCCTACTACCGCGCTCGACGGCAATCAGTCCACGGAACTGCTGGCCCATGTCCGCCGCATCGCGCTGGAGCGCAATATCGGCGTCGTTCTGGTCTCCCACAAGCTCGATGAGGTTCTGGCGGTCTGCGACGAAGCGACCGTGCTTTCGGGCGGGCGCGTCGTCTACCATGCCGCCGGTGAGGACGTCAGCAAGCAGGCGATTGTCGACGCCATCGTCGGCGACGCCCATGGCAAGCATGTTGCCAGCCGGCGCGAGGCGCGGGCTGCGGGCGAAATATTCCTCAAGGTTGAAGGCCTGGCCGGCAAGAGGCTGAAGGGCGCAGATATCATTGCCCGGCGCGGCGAGGTTCTCGGCCTTTACGGTCTTATCGGCTCCGGCCGCACCCGTTTCCTGCGCACGCTCTATGGCATGGAACCCATATCCTCCGGTACGGTGGAAATCTCCGGAAAGCGCTACACCCCATCAAGCCCTAAACTCGCGATCCAGAGCGGTATCGCCTTCCTGACGGAAGAGCGAAAGCAGGATGGCTTCATCCCCCTCATGTCGTCGTTCCAGAATGTCGTTCTCTCGACGCTGACGCGCTACCGCAACAACGGGATCGTTGACCTCAACGCCGCAAGGGCCTCGGCGCAGAAAACGCTTGCCTCGATCGGCACACGCGGACGGCTCGACGCTCCGACCAAATCGCTGTCGGGCGGCAACCAGCAAAAGGTGCTGCTCGGCCGCATCATCGAACAGAACGCCGACCTCATCCTTCTCGACGAACCGACCAACGGCGTCGACATAGGCGCGAAATCGGACATCTACGACATCATCCGGCGTCTCGCGGATGAAGGCCGCTGCATCGTCGTCGTCTCCTCGGAAGAAGAGGAGCTGGTGGAAATCTGCGACCGCATCGCGATCTTCCAGCACGGCTTCTGCACAACCGCGCCGAAGCCGGTGGAAGAATGGTCGCTGGGCAAGCTTCGCGAAGCCGCATGGGCACCCGCAGCATGACCGCGCTTTCAGCCTCCGTCTACGCCGCCGATCCATTCCGCTTGGCGGAAGACATCGAAGCGGTGCTGCCGAACGTCGAATCCCTGCATCTCGACGTGATGGATGGCGTCTTCGCCCCGGAATATGGTTTGACCGCAAGGGTCATCCGCAATCTCAGCGAATGCGCATCCAAACCGCTGGATGTTCACCTGATGGTGGCGCGCCCGAGAGATGCCGTCATCCGCTTTTCCGAGCTGGGTGTCAGGTCGATTGCGATACATCTCGAAGCCGAAGAAGACTTCGTGGAACTCTCCCGTATCGCAAGAGCAAACGGTTCCGGCGCATTCGCGGCGCTGAGGCACACGACACCCATATCCGAACTCGAAAAGGTCGCGGAGCACGTGGATGGCTGCCTTCTTTTGACGGCGCCAGCCGGCGGCGGCTCCTTCGACGACAGGGCCTTCGAACGTCTCGCACAGCGCCCGACCGGGCTTTACACCATTGTTGACGGAAAGATCGTTCCCGAACACTTCGAGAGGCTGGACCAACTGGGCGTCGATCTGGCGGTGGTTGGCGCAGCGTTGTTCACGGATGGCGACGCGCGGGAACGCGCCAGAGCTTTCTCGCGCATGCTCGGGAAGCTTGCCGCTTAATCCGCGAAGAGCCGATGGCAGGCAATTCCTCGATCTGAAGGACGCTCCGAAGAGCGTCCCCCTGATGGCTTATCAGTTTCCTGCCATGACCTTGTCGACATTCTCCGAAGTCACCGCAAGCCACGGAACATAATAGTGCTGTTCCTTGCCGCCGTTCCACGCCAGCTTGCCGCCATTCGTGTCCCACACCTTGGCACGCGGCTTGTAGCTGTCACCGAGGAGCTTGCTGAGCGCGAGGTCGATTGCACCCTGCGCCTGGCCGTTGGCATCCTGCAGGATCGACATTGTCTGTTCGCCGCGCTTGACGGCCTCCAGCGCGTCCTTGATGCCGTCGACGCCCGCGACCGGGAGCTTCTTCGGATCGAGGCCATGGTTACGGATGCCTTCGATGGCACCGACCGCCATTTCGTCGTTCTCGGCCAGCACACCCTGAATCTGATCGCCATGCGACGTGAGGAAGTTTTCCATCAGGGTGATGGCTTCCGCACGCGACCAGTTCGCGGTGTTCTGCTCCAGCACGGTCACGCCCGGATTCTCCTTCAGAACCTTCGTGATGCCTTCAAGTCGCTGGACCTGTGCGGATTGACCGAGCATGCCTTCAAGCACGACGATCTTGGCATCCTTACCGGCCTTGTCGATGACGGCTTTTGCCAGCATCTCACCGGCTTCAACGTCGTTCGAATTGATATAGGCGTCATAGAGATCGGTCTTGGACACAACGGTGTTGGAACCGAAGACCGGAATGCCGGCCGCCCTGGCCCGCTCGATGGGATCGTTGCCGGCGTCGATATCGACGGGAATGAAGATGATCGCATCGTATTTTTCGGTGATTGCCGTGTCGAACAGGTTCGACTGGGTAAGCACGTCCTGGCGGCCGTCGAGCACAGTCAGGGCAGCCGTTCCGTCGGCAAGAGCCGGATGCGCCTTGGCGGCATCGGCCCATAAAACGTTGTATTCCGTGTTGAGGCTCTGCACGATGGCGGCGATCCTGAGGGTCTTCGCATAGGCGGGCGCGCCGGTCAGAGCGCCGCCCATCAGGCAAAGAAAGGTCGTCGCGCCCAGAAGGGCACGTCTGGTCATGGTCATTCTGGATTCCTCCACTTATTGGCGCAGCACCTGCTGCACCTTCAAACTGAGTTTGCTATTCGCCCCGGGATCTGGAGCGGTCGATCAGCACCGCAAGGACGATGATCGAACCCTTGATGATCTGCTGGTAATACGAAGACACCCCCATCAGATCGAGACCGTTGCTGATCATGCCGATAATCAGGACACCCACGAGCGTGTAACCGATACGGCCGACACCGCCGGTGAGACTTGTGCCGCCGATGACCACGGCCGCAATGGCGTCGAGCTCATAGCCGATGCCGGCCTGCGGCAGCGCGGAGGTGGTGCGCGCGGTGAGCATGACGCCGGCAAGCCCGGCGAGAGCCCCCATGATGACATAGACGGAAAAGGTGATGCCCGAGGTGTTGATGCCGCTGGTCTTTGCGCTGCGCGGATTGCCGCCGACGGCGTAAACGCGACGTCCATAGACGGAATAGCGAAGCACCACGGCCGAGATGGCAAAGACGATGGCAAAGATGATGACCGTAACCGGTATTCCAAACACCAGCCCCTGACCCAGCCATCGGAATTCCGCACTGAGGTTGGGGATCGGCCGGCCGCCGCTGTAAAGCAGCGTCGCCCCGCGTGCGACACTCAGCATACCGAGTGTCGTAACGAAGGCCGGAACCCTGAAATGGGCAATGACGGTGCCGTTGACCACACCGCAGAGAGCGCCAACGCCCAGACCTGCCGCAACCCCGAACAGCGGGTTCATCGCATCCGCGCCCGTCACCAGGCTCGCCGCCACCGCACCGGCAAGCGCCAGGATCGATCCGATGGACAGATCGATGCCGGCGGTCAGGATGACGAAGGTCATGCCGACGGCGAGGACGCCATTGATCGAGACCTGCCGCAGAACATTGAGGAGGTTGTTGGCGGAAAGGAAATTCTGGGATGCCACCGACAGGATGACGAACAGCAGAACGAACGAAATGACGATGCCGTAGCGGGCGATGAGCGAACCGTAGTTCGTTTCGCGCTTGACGAGAGTTGCGGAATTCACTGGTTTCTCCTCCATGATCCGGCGCCTTCCTTACGAGGCCAGATGGACTAGGGTTTCTTGGGTGGCGTCCGGTCCGGACACTTCGCCGGCAACGCGGCCGCGCTGGAACACGACAATCCGGTCGGCATTGCCAAGGATTTCGGGAATCTCCGAGGAGATCATCAGCACGGCATTGCCGGCCTTCACGAAGTTTTCGAGGAAGGCGTAAATCTCCCACTTGGCCCCTTCATCGACGCCGCGCGTCGGCTCATCGCAGATCAACACCCGGGGACTGGTATCGATGCAGCGGGCGAGAACGACCTTCTGCTGGTTGCCGCCGCTCAAGGACTGGACGGGAATATCCGGCGATGCGGCCTTGATCGAAAAGCGTTTCATATGCTCGCGGACGCTTTTCGCCTCCTGCGCGCCATCCA
Source organism: Agrobacterium fabrum (assembly GCA_003241215.1). Lineage (GTDB taxonomy): Bacteria > Pseudomonadota > Alphaproteobacteria > Rhizobiales > Rhizobiaceae > Agrobacterium > Agrobacterium fabrum_A. The sequence continues at coordinate 12,896 of QFOL01000023.1, read as the reverse complement.
TGAAACCGCGTCGCGCATAATGGGGCAGGTTCGCGACGGTGATATTGTGGGCGACCGAAGCCGTCAGCGACAAGCCCGTCTGCTTCCGGTCTTCGGTGACCAGCGAAATCCCGGCCCGGATCGAGTGGGCCGGCGTCTTCAGATCGGCGGGCCTTCCGTCGATGAAAATCTCGCCCGCATCCCGTGGCTCGGTGCCGTAGAGCGCATTGACGAACTCGCTGCGGCCGGAACCGAGAAGACCATAAAGACCGACAATCTCGCCCGCGTGAAGGGTCACATTGATGTCGCTGAACTTGCCGGCGGAGGAAAAGCCCCTCGCTTCCAAAAGCGGTTTTGCTGCCTCGAATGATTTTACTTCGCGCCTGTGATCAAGGAGATCGCGCCCAACAATCGACCTTATAAGCCCCTTGCGGTCGATCTCGGCAATGCTGCCCCCGCCGACGAAACGGCCATCGCGGAAAACGGTGTAGTCGTCGGCGATCTCGAAAATCTCGGTGAGGCGATGCGATACGTAGATGATGCCGACGCCATCGGCCGTCAGCCTGCGGATGGCGTCGAAAAGCATCTGCGTTTCACGCTCGCCAATGGCGGAGGTCGGTTCGTCCATGATCAGGATTTCGCTGCGCCGGCTAATCGCCTTGGTGATCTCGACGAGCTGCGACTGCGCGACGGAAAGATCGCGCAACCGGGCGCGGGCGGGAATATCGAATTTCAGGCGGCCGAGAATATCCTCCGCATCGGCGATCATCCGCCGGTCGTCCACAAAGAACCGCCCCCCGCGCTGCTCGCGGCCGAGGTAAAGGTTCTCGGCGACCGTCATGTCGAGGAACGGGCTCAGCTCCTGCGTGATGATCGCCACGCCGCTGTCCAAAGCTTCGGCGGGAGAGGAGAAATCGACCTCGGCGCCCCTGACGGTTACGGACCCCGCATCGCGGCGGAGCAACCCCATCAATATCCCCAGAAAGGTCGACTTGCCCGCACCGTTGCCGCCGCATAACGCATTGACACTGCCCGGGCGAAGGGCAATCCTGCCATCCAGAAGCGCGGCCACTTTGTTGAAACGCTTCGCGACGCCCGATGCCTCAAGAAGCAACGGTCCTGCGGCACGTTCCTGAACGTGCTCCAACCCGGTCGTTTCCATCGAAATTCTCCCACGGTTTCGCCTTCGCCGAAACCGGCCTCCCGGCGATTTCGGCGTGACATTCATGTTCAAGGTCGGGTGCGGAGAATGCCCTCCAGCCCTTCCGCTTCAGCTTAAGTGTCCGGAACCCCTAGAGACCCGGCCGCATCACCAGCAGGTAAAACCGGCATCCACATTGACGATTGCGCCCGTCATCAGGCTTGCCGCGCCGGATGCAAGAAAAAGCACGGCGCTCGCCACCTCCTCCGGGTTGCCCATTCGCCCCATCGGCGTATCCGCCAGCCAGATAGGGATACGCGCTTTATTGGCTTCCACCGCGGCAACCATGGGCGTCTCGATATAGGTCGGCGCGACCGCATTCACCCTTACACCGTGATGCGCCCATTCGGCGGCCAGCGAGCGCGTGAGATGATGGACCGCCGCCTTAGAGACATTATAGGCGGTCTGCGGCTGGGGCCGGTTGCAGATATTGCCCGACATCGAACCGAGATTGACGATAGCTCCCCGCTTCGACGCCACCATGTGCCGCCCGAATGCGCGGGAGCACCAGAAGACGCCGTTGACATTGACATTCATCATCCGAAGCCAGTCGGCATCCGTCACATCTTCCGCAGGGATACCGTTCTGGCCAATTCCTGCATTGTTGACGAGGATCGTCGCCGCCCGGCCCATATCGACAAGTTCGGATGCTATGGTCTCCATGCGGTCGGAATCGGTGACATCGCCAACCCGGATGTCGATCTCATATCCTTTCGCCCGAAGGGCGATGGCCTCCTGCGCGTCTGCCTCGCTGCGCTCGATGACGATGACGGAGGCCCCCGATTCCGCCAGGGCTTCGGTGCAGCACAGCCCGATAGCGCGCCCGCCCCCGGTAACGACGGCGCGCTCGCCGTCCAGACGGAATTTCTTCTGATAGGACATGGGCCTCTCCTTAGATGTCGAAAGCGCTGGGAAGAATGACGACGTCGCGGATCGTCACATTCCTCGGACGCGTCAGCATGAAGATGATCGCGTCGGCGACTTCCTTCGGTTCGATGAGTGCGCCGGCCTCCTTGGCCTTGCGCAGATTCTCCTCCGGCCAGTCGGCAAGCAGGGCGCTGATAACCGGCCCCGGCGAGACAGAGCCGACGCGGATTCCGTTTTTCAGGAGCTGGCGACGCATCGTCTGAACGAAGCAGTGCATGGCCCATTTGGAAGAGGAATAGACCGGCTCCCACGGCACCGCCGAATGCCCCGCCACCGAACTCGTCACGACGATATCGCCGGTCGCGCGCCCAACCATGTGCGGCGCGACGGTGCGGACATTCTTGATGACGACATTGATATTGAGATTGAGCATGCGGTCGATACCGTCGAGATCGGCATCGACAAGATCGCCGCCGATATAGGTTCCGGCATTGGCATGAAAAATGTCGAGATGCCCGACCTTCGACAAAAGGCCATCGAGTAGCGAGGCGCATTGCCCGGCATCGAGAAGATCGGCCGTCAGCGGGATTGCGCGGTCCCCGAGACGCGAGCAGACCGCGTGCAGCGCCCGCTCATCGCGATCGACGAGCACGACCGTCGCCCCGGCGGCGATCATCGCCTCGGTTGAGGCAAGCCCTATTCCCGATGCGGCGCCCGTTACGGCCGCGATCTTACCGTTCAATTCGTTCATGCGCTCCTCCTCCCTTCGCTCGCTAGTTAATTCCAACCCCACATGCCACGTGGTAATCCGCAATGCTGCGCATGACCCTCCAGATCAGGACGCCCTCCGGGTCGAGCGGCGATCCCGCGAATTCCTGAGCCGCAGGCATGTGCTGCCAGAACAGTGGAAGCGGAACGGACTGGCCGCGCAGCGCATCGCAGAGACGGTCGACGGCCAGCTGGGCCTCGGGCGCCGCCCAGTAATAACGGATGCGGTCGGACAGCGAATAATGACGAAGCCAACGCTCGCCATTGTGATAATGGCGGCTCCAGTTTTCGGGCTGGCTCAGCATCAGGGCTTCCATGGCGGCATAGAGCGGCCGGTCGCCATAATCCGGCAGAAGGTCCGATGCGATGACATCCAGCGCATAAAGCGCCTCGCGAAGCACGAAAGTCAGTTCGGGTCCGACCTTCAGGATCGGAAAACCATCCGCCACCAGTGCGGTTAGCGGACCGGTGCCCTGATAATCGGTCGAATGGGCTTCGAACACGAATTGCGGCTCGTCAGCGAGCACGGCTTTCAGCGCGTCGATCTTGCTGTGGTCATAGTGGATGACATTGTGATTGCCGAACTCGACGCCGGGCTGAACCACGAGACCGATCGCCCGCCCGAAAGCTTTGTCGAGTCCCAGATCCGAAAAGACGCGTCGGTGCACATCGATCGTCTTCAAGGCCGCCGCCGCCGATGTCGGTTCTATACTATCGAGGGCGTGATCGGCCCCGCCCGGAGGCGGCACTTCCGTTCCGATGATGTAAACGGGCATTTCACCCCCGGCCCTCTCGGCGCAGGTCTCGGCGACAGCGGCAAGACGCGCCGCGCGTTGCGCGGTCGTTTCATCGTCGAGTGCGACGGGCTCGCCCTTGCAGCCCATCGAAGCGTCCAGATGGATTTTCCGGAACTCCGCCTCGATATAGGCGGCAACCATTTTTTCCGCCTGCGCCATGGCTTCCTCGGCCGGCCGGTCCCGCCAGGGATTGGGACCGAGGTGATCGCCCCCGAGAACGATCAGCTTCTCGGGGCAGCCTTCCTCGACGGCGATCTCGTGGACGAGCGCCGCAAAATCGTCAGGCGTCATCCCGGTGTAGCCGCCGAGGTGATTGACCTGATTGCAGGTCGCCTCGATGAGCACGGTGCTTTCATGCTGCCTGCCATGGCGAAGGGCGGCGCGAATGACAATCGGATGCGCGGAACATGCGGAGGTCACTCCCGTCGGATGTCCCTGTCTGCGCAGCGAAGCGAGCTGTCTTAGATCGACCTGCATCACACGCGCCTTTCCGTCGAGGAGATGAACGCGTCGAGTTCCTGCCGGGTCCCCGCTCCTTCCATGGGACCGCGAACGGCGACATTGCGGGCGCCGGCTGCCGAAGCATAGGTGAGCGCCTGCTCGGGCGGCATTCCCAAACGGCGGCAGGTCAGATAGGCCCCGCCGAAGCAATCGCCCGCCCCCGTCGGATCGACTTCCTCGACAAGGAAGGCCGGCGCATCGATACACTCGCCATCCCTGCCGAAATAGGTCGCCCCTTCAGCCCCGCGCTTGAGGACGATTTCCTTCACGCCGATCTCGAACAGGCGGCCGATAGCGTTTGCCTCGCCCTCCACGCCCGCGGCTCTTTCAAGTTCCTCGCCGGAGGGAAGCAGGAGATCGGCGGCGGCGACCAGCCGCGCAAAACGCTGCTCGGTCGCCTCGTCCAGTTTCAGCTCCTTGCGGATATTCGGATCGACGGAAAGGGTTCCGCCCCGGGCCTTGACGATATCCACTGCCCGGTCGATGACCTCCCGCGCGCTCGGAACCGAGAGGGCTGAGCCCATGACATGCAGATGCCCGGTCCGCTCGATCAGGCTTTTGACCGTCCCGGACCATCCGAAGCGCGCGGCAGCGGATGTGGCGATGTTATAGACGAAGTCCCGTGACCCATCCTTGCGGTAGCGAACAAAAGCGCTTCCCGTCGGATAGTCGCTATTGACCGAAATCGTCGAGATGTCGACGCCGTCCCGTTTGAGCCTGTCCGTATTGACACGGCCGAAATCATCGTCGCCGACACCGCCGACCATGGCGGACGAACCGCCGAGCCGCCCGCATTGCGAGATGAAGATTGCGGGCGCGCCGCTGGGATAGGGCCCTACGAGCGGCTGTGCTTCGGTAAATCCATCGCCGACAGTGGTTGCGACGATCTCGACAAGGATCTCGCCAACGCAGACGGTGGGACCAAGTCGGTCCGGAGCAATTACTGAAGCCATCGCAATCCTGCTTTCGATATTGGTTTGTCTATGTCACTGCCAGTCGTGGCAACGCACCGTCCTCGCTTCCGAACTCCTCGTTCTCAAGGGACAGGAAGCGCTGGTGCAGCATGCAGGCCGCACCGAATGCCGACCCGAACTCCGCATCGTCATCGACGACGATCTCGGGGGTCGGAAATGGAATATTCTGCCCTTCCGCCATGTGGACCGCGACGCGCGCGGACACCATCGGGTAAAGCGATGCGACCGACCCGCCAAGGACGATCCTGTGCGGATCGATGAGGCGGCAGGCCTGCAGAAGCGCGTAGGCGAGATGTTTCGACCACGTCTCCGCAATGTTCACGGCATCCGGCACCCGGTCGCGGACATCCGAAAGAAAATCCTGGATTTCCGCGCTCTTTTTGCCGGTCGCCTCCCTGTATTGCCTGATGAGCACCTCACGGCCGATAAGCTGCTCGAATTTCTGCCCGCCGCTGCCCGGCACCAGCGTATGGCCGATTTCGCCCGCCAGCCCATGCCCGCCACGAAACAGTTTCCCGTCGATCATGATGCCGCCGCCGACACCCGTTTCCATCGTCAGGAACAGGGTCACGCCGGCCGATCCGTTTCGGTAGCTGTCCCCGATCGCGAATGCATTCGCATCGTTTTCGATCAGGATCGGCACCCTGGCCGGGAAGGCTGCACGACCGATCTCCTTCAGCGGCACATCCCGCCACCCAATGATCGGCGCCAGACTGACGCTTCCATCCGGACGAATATGGGCCGGGGTCGAAATCCCGAGCCCTTTGCAGCGCCGGATCATGTCCTTCGACATTGCCCCGACGATAAGCTCCACAGCTTCCGCCACCGCCTGCTCGACCGTTGAAGCCGGCGTGTCGAAGGCCATTTTCCGGCAGACACGCACATCGGCGCAGAGATCCACCACGGCGGCCGAAATATGCTCCACGCCAATCTCGATGCCGACGAAGAAGGCCGCGTCAGGCACGAGTTCAAGCATGATCCCCGGCCGACCCAGCCGGGCATGGTCCGAACGCGGCTTGCTGCTCTCCTCGGATTCCTGGACGAACCCGCCCTCCGTCAGCTCCGCAACGATCTCGCCCGAAGACGAGCGGTTCATCCCGAGCTTCCGCGCCAGATCGGCGCGGCTCATCCGGCGATGAGCGTAGATCGTCTGCAGGGCGGCAACGATATTGTTCTGACGAATCCTGCGTGGCGAACTTCCGGTGGAGGCGGTGTCGTTCATGATCATTTCCCTTCAAATCAACCTGCACCAACCCTTACACAATTGAAGCAGGCCACCAGAAGGATATTTAAGGCCGCGCATTCGTCGCGCGACGACGCTTGGCCTCTTCATATTTCAGTTCGATATAGGCCTTTGCATGCGCCGCAAGCGGATCGTTATCGGTCCAGGTGTCGCGCCAGATCGCGCAGGCAAGCGAAAGCCCCTCATCCACGACAGCCGTGGAAAAGCTCTCGAATACGACGTCACGCTTATAATCGATGTCGAGCAGCGCATCGAAGATCAGGTCGAAATTGATCGTCCCGTCACCCAGATAACCGCGATTGCTTTCGCCGATGTGGAAATAACCGATCTTGTCGCCAGCAAGGCGAATTGCCGCCGCCGGGTTGGCTTCCTCGATATTCATATGAAACGTATCGAGGTGCAGCCGGACATGGTCGGAACCGGTTTCGGAAATGAATTTCAGACCCTGCGCGGTGGTGTTGAGAAGGTTGGTCTCGAAGCGGTTCACGACCTCAAGCACCAGATCGACATTCGCCTCTTTGGCGATATCCGCAGTCTCTGCAATCGCCGCGACGCTGTTGTCCCAGCCCTTGCCTGTCGGCTGCCGGTCGTATTTGGCATGCGCTGAATAAAGGATGCCGCCAAGCTTGTTTCCGCCGATATCCCGAACGGCATGCACGGCGTCGGACAGCGTCCGCTTACCCGCCTTCACGACGTCGCCGTCCTCGCTGGAAACGTCGTTTTGAAATCCCAGCCCCATCGTCACACCGATCTCGACATCCAGTGACTGGGCAAGCTTTGCCAGACGGTCGAGGTTGAACTTCTCCGGACGCAGATAGGCAAATTCGATGGTGCGGTAGCCATGCTCCGCAGTCTTGTTGAGGGCCATTTCGAGACCCTCCTGGGTTTGGCCGCCCGTCCATACAAATGAATGGATACCCAATCGCCGCATAACCGTTTCCCTCCACTGAATGCCTTCTGTTGGGCAATTGCTAAGTCATTTAGTATGGCAAAGCAACAAATAAATTTGATCACTTTGAATTTTGGCGACGCAGGAAAAAACCTTGCAATGCAGCATTTAATGGCAAAACGAGGAACATTCACACACAACAAAGCAAGCCGACAAAATAAGTTTCCGGGGAAATCAAATAGATAGATTTCATATTTGCAGGTTTAGACAACAAATATTGCGGGAACTGTTCTTTTCGTTTACAAAATGGACCAGCGAATGATCTCGCTGCTATCTGGGAGGATTGACATGAAGTACGCATTGAAGGCCAGCGCGCTTGCGCTGACGGTTAGTCTCGCGACCGCCGCATCGCCGGCATGGGCTGATTTCTGGTCGGACGCAGGCGCTAAGTTTAAGGGCGTGACCCTTCACGGCGTGACCGAATCCACGCCCCCATCCAACTATATCAGGAACGTGCTTGCGCCTGATTTCGAGAAGAAGACGGGCATCAAGGTCGAGATCGAAACGACCTCATGGGACCAGATGTACGACAAGGCCATCAAGGACATGGAAGCCAAGACGGGCATCTATGACATGGTCTATATCGAGCAGGACATCATCTATTCGTATCTCGCCCGCGACTTCCTCGTCGACATCACCAAGACATTGAAGGACCAGCCGGACCTGAAGGCACCAACCTACGACGACAAGAACTTCACCAGCTTCGCCGATTATTTCAAAGGCTCGAACGGCGACCTCTATGGCATTCCCATGGAAGCCTTCCTGAAGACCTACCTCTATCGCAAGGACCTGTTCGAAGACCCGAAGATCAAGGAAGCGTTCAAGAAGGAAACCGGCAAGGATCTGAAACCGGCGACCACCCATGAGGACTACACGCAGATCGCCGAATTCTTCACCAAGTGGGGAAAGGATAATGGCGAGCAGCTCTGGGGCACGACCGCACAGGCCCATACCGGCCATCCGGCATCCTGGTACGAGTTCTTCGAATCCGTCGCGCCGACCTTCGGCGTCTATAATTGGGGCATCGACGCCAAGAACAACTACGCCGCGGACATCAAGAATGGCGGCATGATGAACAGCGACAAGTCGAAGGCCGCGCTGAAATACTGGCTGCACCTGCGCGATATCGCCCCGCCGGAATCGACACAGTCCACATGGACGGAAACCGCGACGACATTCGCAGCCGGCCGCGTCGCCCAGGGCCTGATCTATGGTGAGAATGCCGCGTGGATCCAGAGCGATCCGGCGCAGTCAAGGGTCGTCGGCAAGGTCGGCTTCGCCCTTCCGCCGCTCGAACCGGGCGTTCTCGACGACGCCAAATCCGGCAAGGGCTACATCGGCTACTATGACGGCGGCGCCTTCGGCCTGCCAATCACCTCCAAGAACAAGGAAGCCGCCCTGCTCTTCCTGCAATATATCGGCCAGAACGACGTACAGCCCGATTGGGCCGTCGCCGCGCCGCGCATCACCAACACCGCAACCTTCGATGATCCGAAGGTGAAGGAGATGGATACCAAGCTCGGCGGCTTCTACACGATGCTGAAGGAACAGGGCAAACTGTTCGCCGGCGCACCGCCCTATCCGTTCCACGCCCAGGTGCGTGAGGCGACCGCGCCGATCTTCTACGACATCCTGACCGGCAAGATTGCCCCGGATGCAGGGCTCGACCAGATGGCCGCCAAGGCCGAGGAAGAGCTGAAATCCCTCGGCTATCGCAAATAAAACATCCTCCCCAACTTGGCGGGCCGCCCTACCCCGGCGACCCGCCCTTTTTCGGCTCACAGGGCGCCCGAGGGTTGCCAAGAGGATGAGGCCATGCATTCACAAAAGCTCGGATGGCTGTTGCTGTCCCCAACGCTCATAGTCCTTGGGCTCTTCGGCATATTCCCCTTCATCTACGTCGTCTGGGTCTCGTTCCACCAGTGGAACCCCTTTGCCGCCAATCCCACGATGATTTTCAACTGGGCCTCGAATTATCGCACCCTTGTTTTCGATCCGCTGTTCCTTGCATCGCTGGGAATTACCGTCGCCTTCGTCTTCTTCGCCGTCGTCACCGAGCTGATCCTCGGATATGTGCTGGCACAGGCGCTGATGAAGGATTTCCCCGGCAAGGCCTTCTTCCGTACCATTCATACGCTGCCCCTGATCATGGCGCCGATCATCGTCGGATCGGTGTGGAAGCTGATGACGACGCCATCGATCGGCATCATCCCCCATCTGCTTAGAAGCTGGTTCGGCTACGATCTCAATATCGGCCAGAGCGCAGTCGCCGCCTTCACCGTCACGGTCATCATGGATGTCTGGCACTGGACCCCGCTGGTGACGCTGTCGCTCATTGCGGCCCTGGTCTCCCTGCCATCCGATCCCTTTGAGCAGGCGCAGATCGACGGCGCAGGCAAGCGCCAGATATTCTGGCACATCACCCTTCCGCTGATCCGCCCTGCCCTGATGGCCACGGTCTTCATCCGGCTGATGGACGCACTGCGCACCGTCGACGAAGTGCTGATGCTGACCGGCGGAGGCCCGGGATCCTCGACCCGCTATATCGGCGTCCATATCTTCCGCGAGGTCTTCCCGAAGACGAATTACGGCTATGGTTCGGCGATTTCGGTCGTTGTCCTCTACCTGACCATCGTTGTCTGCTGGCTGCTTTATGTCGGCCTGATTGCGCCCCGCGTGAAGAGGAGCTGAACCGATGAGAAAACAGAACCCCTGGCTTTCAATCATCCTGTGGACATTGCTCAGCCTCGCCACGCTTTTCCCGATCTACTGGCTGTTCGTCATTTCGGTAAAGCAGCCTTTCGACCTCTTCTCGACACCCGACGTCATCCTGACGGACTTCTTCTGGAAGAACTATCAGGACGTCCTGACCAACGAGACCCTGCGGCGATATATGTGGAATTCGCTGATCATCTCGTCGGGCAACGCTCTGCTGGTCACGACGCTCGGCTTCCTCGCCTGTTATGCGCTCACCCGCTTCGATCTGGCGGGCAAGGAAAGTATCTTTTTCTGGACGATCACCAACCGCATGGCGCCGCCGGCGGTCTTCCTCCTGCCGATGTTTCTGCTGTTGACCCAGGTCTACAAGATCGGCGATTTTTCGCTGGCGGATACGAAGATCGGCATGATCCTTGTCTATTGCTCCTTCAACCTGCCATTCGCCATCTGGACCCTGCGCCCGACGATCGAGAGCATTCCCCGGGAGCTGGACGAGGCAGCCTATGTCGATGGCGCAAGCCCGTGGACGGTGCTCTACGACATCGTGTTTCCGCTTGCCCGGCCGGGTCTCGCCGTCACGCTGATCCTGACCTGGGTATTCGCCTGGAACGAATATCTGCTTGCCGCCACACTCACCAACTTCAACGCCCGGACACTCACCACGGGCCTGTCGGAATATGTCACCACGACAGGAACCGCCTGGGGCATCATGGCCGCAATCTCGATGCTGACGCTGGTTCCGGCGCTCATCGTCTTTTCGGTGGTGCAGCGTCACATCGTCGCCGGCCTGACCTTCGGCGCAGTGAAAGGATAAGGCCATGGCTTCGCAACCTCAGAACAACGAAAAACAGCCCGGCTTCCTGCCCATAGAGACGAACTGGTTCGACCGCCTGTTCATCTCGGTGGTGATCTGGGTCGCCCTGTCGCTCCTCTGGATGCGCTTTCTCGAGCCGATGGGCCTGTCGATCTGGATCGCGGTCGCGATCTCCGTCGCGCTCGGCGCCTTCATCATCCGGAAGGGATGAAACGATGCACTCGATCAATCACAACAACAAGCAAGCCGCACGGGTTTAGGGGAGGAACGACTTTGGCAAACGTACAGGTTAGCGAGGTCACCAAGAAATATGGTGCGCTTCAGGTCATGCACGGGGTCAGCGTCGACATCGAGGACGGCGAATTCGTCGTGCTCGTCGGCCCGTCCGGCTGCGGAAAATCCACCCTGCTTCGAATGATCGCCGGGCTCGAAACCGTGACCGGCGGCGACATCCGCATCGGCGGTCGTGTCGTCACCAACGCTCCCCCGAAAGACCGCGATATCGCAATGGTCTTTCAGTCCTACGCGCTCTACCCGCACAAGACCGTCTCGGAAAACATGGGCTTCCCCCTGAAAATGGCGAAGCGCCCCAAGGCGGAAATCGAGGAAAAAGTCCGGAAAGCCGCTGAAATCCTCGACCTGACCCGCTATCTCGACCGTTATCCCAAGCAATTGTCGGGCGGGCAGAGACAGCGTGTGGCCATGGGCCGCGCAATCGTTCGCGATCCGCAGGTGTTCCTGTTCGACGAGCCCCTGTCCAATCTGGATGCGAAGCTTCGTGTCACGATGCGCGTGGAAATCAAGGAACTGCACCAGCGCCTGAAGACCACGACGATCTATGTCACCCATGACCAGGTCGAAGCCATGACGATGGCCAACAAGATCGTCGTGATGCGCGACGGGCGTGTCGAGCAGATCGGCAGGCCGCTCGACCTCTATGATTTCCCCGCCAATATTTTCGTAGCCGGTTTCATCGGCAGCCCGTCCATGAACTTCCTGCAGGGAAAGGTCGCCACCCGGGACGGCAAAAGAATAGTTGTGACGGAGGGTGGCGTAGTGCTCCCGCTCGAAAACACCGACGTGGAAGACGGCCGGGCCGTCACCTATGGAATCCGTCCCGAGCACATAGCCGTCAGTGACGAGGGCGTGCCGGTGGAGGTTTCGGTGGTCGAACCGACAGGCTCCGAAACGCTGGTCTTCGGCCGGGCGGGAGGAGCACCCATAGATGCGCTCATCCGCGAACGCATAGAGGTGATTCCGGGGCGGACAATGCATTTCCGCATAGATCCGCGCAGGGCGCATATATTCGACCGTGAAACAGGGAAAAGACTCTGAAAGACGTGCGCAATGCGCACTGACGGTCGTTCAGCCCGTTCAAAGACATCCGGCAAAGCATCGGCGGCGTAACCGCCGATCTCCTGATTGCTCGGGACCCATTGAATTCGATATGAAAATGCACTACCTGATAATTGCCTTCGCAAGGAGGCTACGGTGCTAAACCTTTTGTGCAATAGATGTACAGGACGCGGCTTCGAAGCCGCCGCCTCCACCAAGAACAGCCAGGCCGGGCTGCTGTTGATGGGGGCGAAATGGGATCGACTGGCATTGAAAGACTTAAGCTGTGCTCGGCATGATACCGCCGTTATCGGGTCACAAGTGTAGTTGCAAACGACAACAACGCTAAGGAATATGCTCTCGCTGCCTAATGGCGGTGCGGGAATTCCGCTCCAAGTCCTCTAGGTTAGCCCCTTGAGGCGGGGTTCGGAGGTACCTGGCAACAGAAACCTCCACCTTCTCCATTTTGCCTGAATTGATTATATGATAGCTGACTTGCGGACGGTATCGGCTTTTCCGTTGCTGCCGTTCGGGACATTGCGTATACTTGGCCAACGCGTGAGCGTCAGGATCCGAAATGATCCGGCTCAAGGATTACGCGAAGATTCAAAGTGTTACAGCGTCCTTGGCGCGCAGCCTGCGCCGTGTATTAAAAGACGTTCGAATAAGGGAAAGACAGGACCGCATGGGGCAGGATCATATCCGTTACGACATTCTCGCACAGGATGCCCTTCGCGGCGTTATTCGTAA
>QFOL01000244.1 GCA_003241215.1 Agrobacterium fabrum | reverse complement strand
CCAAGGCCATTGCGGGAGTTTGAGTATGGATATTGAAAGCAATTCCAAGGAAAGCGAAAAGATGGTGGCGGAAATCAGCCCGCTCCTGAAATTCGTGCTCGAGCTTGGCCCGCTCATGGTGTTCTTCTTCGCCAATTCCCGCGGCGAATGGCTGGCCTCCACCTTCCCCGTGCTGACGGAATTCGGCGGGCCGATCTTCATCGCCACCGGCCTGTTCATGATCGCAACGGCGCTCGCGCTTTCCGTCTCTTGGGTGCTGACACGCAAGCTGCCGATCATGCCGCTGATATCGGGCATCGTGGTGTTCGTGTTCGGTGCGCTGACGCTGTGGCTGCAGAACGACACCTTCATCAAGATGAAGCCCACCATCGTCAACACGCTGTTCGGTGTCATTCTGCTCGGTGGCCTGTTTTTCGGGCAATCGCTGCTCGGTTATGTCTTCAATTCGGCCTTCAGGCTGACGGATGAGGGCTGGCGCAAGCTGACGCTGCGCTGGGGTGTATTCTTCCTCTTTCTTGCGGTGCTGAACGAGGTTGTCTGGCGTATGTTCACCACCGACACCTGGGTGGCCTTCAAGGTGTGGGGCACGATGCCGATCACCATCATCTTCACCATGGCGCAGATGCCGCTCGTCATGCGCCATTCGCTTGAGCCACTCAACAAGGACGAAAAATGACGGTTGCGGAGATGTCGGCTTCCCGTTCGCGCTCGCTGAAATGGTTCGGGGTGGCCGCCGGGCTGCTTCTCCTGCAGATCGTCATCCTCTATGCCATGGGCCGCATTCCCATTTGCGAATGCGGTTATGTGAAGCTGTTCGAACCGGGCGTAAACACGCCGGGCAATTCGCAGCATCTGGCCGACTGGTATACGCCGTCGCATATCATTCACGGCTTCCTTTTTTATTGGTTCGCCTGGTTGCTGTTCCGCAGCAAACCGTTTTCCATGCGGCTTTCTTTCGCGGTTCTGATCGAGGCGGCGTGGGAGCTTCTCGAAAACTCGCCAATCATCATTGATCGTTATCGCACGGCGACCATGGCGCTGGGTTACACTGGCGACAGCATCCTGAACTCGGCGATGGACACGGTTTTCATGGCGCTGGGTTTCCTCTTCGCCGCCCGCGTGCCGGTGTGGCTGACGGTGGTGATCGCCATCTTCTTCGAAATATTCACCGGTTGGCTGATCCGCGATAACCTGACGCTGAACGTGGTGATGCTGGTCTGGCCCTTGGAGGCGATCAAGGAATGGCAGGGCGCGCTCCCGTAAACCTGAACGCAGCTGCCGGTATTTTTGCCGGAATGGGCTGAAACCGCGCGATACATGCAGGTTTTCTTAAGGGCAATGCCGTATCGTTCGGGTTTAAAGGCCCGTCTTTTCCTGGCAGAACCCGTTGCAAGATAATTTCGCCTATCTTCTCCCCTTCATCATGCTGACATTTGGTGTGGTGTTTCTGTTCCTGCAGAGGATCGGTCACGCTTCTGCCCGCTATTGGGGTATCGGATATCTTTCTGCGGCGTTTGGTTTTGCGACGCCTCTGGTGCTTGGCGGCTTGCCGTTTGAAATCCAGGCGATTGTCTCGAACCTGCTATTCTTCTCCGCCTTCTTCCTTTACGGCCACGCGCTGCTAACCCATTTCGGGCGGCCGCTTTATGTCAGGGCCAGACTGTCGATCGTGATTGCTGCGGTCTTGCTGGTCTCGTTCCACGTCTTCGTGACGCCGGATCTGAAGCGCGAGCTTGTCATCGGCGATCTCATTTGCGCCCTTTTGCTCGCTATCCCGGTCTGGGTCGTGCGGAAGCGGCCGGTGGCGCTTGCCGACAGGCTGATGGTGGGCATTGCCTGTCTTGTGGTGATGGAGACGCTGGTGCGCATCGGCATGCTTCTGGTGATGACGCCGAACGGCTCGATGGTCGAGCTCAGCGAATTCTTCGAATCCGACTATGCCTTCTACATGCAGCTTGCGGCAAGCATTTTCGGCTTCCTGCTCGCCCTTTCGGTGCTGGCGAGCCAGATTTCCGTCACCGTCGACCGACACCTGCATGCGGCGGAGCATGATCCGCTGACGGATGTGCTGAACCGCCGCGGCTTCGACCGGCGTGTTCCCGATTTTCGCAATGATACGCCTGATGGGGCGATCATAACCTGCGACATAGACCATTTCAAACGTATCAACGACGTCTATGGTCATGCGGCCGGTGATATAGTGCTTATCGGCCTTTCCGATCTCCTCAGGCGACACGCGCCTGAGAATGCGCTGGTGGCCCGTTTCGGCGGCGAGGAATTCGTGGTCTTCCTGCCGGGCCAGACGGCCGCCGTTGCCAGCCAGCTTGCCAATGGCATGCGCACAGGTCTTTCATCTCTCGATTGGCGGAACCGCGGTGTTACCAGCCAGATCACCGCAAGCTTCGGTGTCTCGGCCGTTGCGAGGGGGGATCATTCCATCCACGACGCCATCAAGCGTGCCGATGATAGCCTTTATGTCGCAAAACGTGGCGGTCGTGATCAGGTCGTGCTGGAAGGCATACGTCTGTCAGCCGAGGGCCCTGTGCTGAGGGTCATTACCAAGGTGTGACGTCCTCAGGGGTGCGGCGTTTATTTTCCCGCTGCGGCGGCGATGGCTGGGAGCAGGTCGCGTTCGACGCTGCGGGCATCGAAGGGGCCGACCTTCTTGAAAAGGATCGTGCCGTCAGCGCCAACCAGATAACTTTCGGGAATGCCGTAGACACCCCAGTCGATTGCCGCCTTGCCGTTTGGATCGACGCCTATCGCGGCAAAGGGATTGCCGAGCTCGCCAAGGAAGCGCAGCGCATTATCCTGCTTGTCCTTGTAGTTGATGCCGACGACGGTGATGCGGCTGTCCTTCGCCAGTTCCTGAAGCAGCGGGTGCTCCTGCCGGCAGGGAATGCACCAGGAGGCGAAAACATTCACCAGCGTCAGCTTGCCGTTGATGGCGGCATCGGTGAGTGCCGGCCGGTTCGAGCCCTCCAGCGGCGGCAGCGAAAGGGCAGGCGCCTTGGTGCCGATGAGGGCCGAAGGAATGGCGCTGGTGTCAAGCCCGTTCACATCCTGATCGTAGAGCATCTTGCCGGCCACAAGGGCAAAACCGCCGAAAAGCAGCAAGGGCAGAAGCGCCAGTGCATAAGGTGCGCGGCCCGTCGTTTTGGCCTTGGCGTCGTGGTCCGTCTGCGTCATTGCGCGTCACCTGAAGAACCGGCTCTTGCCCTGCGGCGCACGCCGGAGGCCTCCAACTCCTTGAGTTCCCTCTTGCGCGCCTGACCGTCCATGACGACCCAGGCGATGAGACCGAGAACGACAAGGCCGGTCGCCGCATAGGACATGCCGATATAAAAGGCGTGTGTCATCCCTTCAGCCCTCCCGGTTCGCCATGCGGGCGGCAAGCCGTCGCTGCGCGGCCACGCGCCGACGCCAGATTTCATTGCGCATGGCTGCGATATGCAGGGTGAAGAACAGCAGCGTGAAGCCCACGGCCATGGTCAGTAGCGGCCAAAGGAATTCCGCATCGATGGCGGAGCCGCCCATGCGGATGACGCTTGCCGGCTGGTGCAGCGTGTTCCACCACTCGACCGAAAATTTGATGATCGGAATATTCACGAAACCGACGAGGATCAGCACGGCGCTGACGCGGGCGGCTCTGGATGGATCGTCCATGGCGCGGTTGAGCGCGATCAGCCCCAGATACATCAGAAAAAGCACGAAGACGGAGGTCAGCCGCGCATCCCACACCCACCAGGTTCCCCACATGGGTTTGCCCCAGAGCGAGCCGGTGACGAGCGCAATCAGCGTGAAGGCCGCGCCGATGGGGGCAGCGGCCTTGTGGCTGACATCCGCCAGCGGGTGACGCCAGACGAGGGTGCCGATGGCGGAGACGGCCATGACCGAATAACACATCATGGCGAGCCAGGCCGAGGGAACGTGCACATACATGATGCGCACGGTATAACCCTGCTGGTAATCGCCTTCAGTGGTGAAGGAAAGATAGAGACCGGCGGCCAGTACCAGCGCCGTGAGCGCAGCGAGCCAGGGCAGAATACGTGTCGCCAGCGCCAGAAACCGGGTGGGATTGGCAAGATCGCTGAATTTGGTGATGGTGAAGGTCTGCTCGTTCATGCCGTTTGTGTAACCCGAGAATCGCCGCCCCGCAATTGATCCCTGTCAACAGGGGATCGTCTGGCTTGGTTTCATCAATCCATAACATTGCGCAGCGCCAAAGCGGCAAAGAAAGGGCCGGTCACGGCTGAAAATAACGTGATCGCACACAGAATGAGGAAGGGCGGCATGAAGGGCACCGGATTCTGCACCGCCGCATAGGAGGCGCTGACGCCGAAGATCAGCACGGGAATGGCAAGCGGCAGAACGAGGATGGAAACCAGAAGGCCGCCACGTGGCAGCGCGACCGCCACTGCCGCCCCCACAGCGCCGATGAAGGTGATTGCGGGTGAGCCGACGAGAAGCGTAAGCATCACCGCGCCGATCGCCACCTCGTCCATATTCATGAACAGGCCGAGCAACGGCGAGGCAAGCACCAGCGGCAGGCCGGTCGTGACCCAGTGCGCCAGGCATTTGACGAACACGGTCAGGACAAGCGGGGTTTCCTGCATCAGGATCAGATCGAGGGATCCGTCATCCCGCTCGGCCTGAAACAGCCGGTCGAGGCCGAGAAGGGCGGACAATAGCGCGCCGATCCAGACGATGGCAGGGCCGATGCGGGCGAGCAGGTTGAGATCGGGGCCGACGCCGAACGGAATGACGGCAACGACGGTCATAAAAAACAGCACGCCGATCAGAGCGCCGCCGCCGGCGCGGATGGAGAGTTTGATGTCGCGGAGGAGGAGGGCGGTCATTGGGGGGACCTCGGTGGGTGTGGCTTACCCCCCTCTGCCCTGCCGGGCATCTCCCCCTCAAGGGGGGAGATCGGCAAGAGGCCCCTCCACCACTCCATTCTCGAGCGTTGAGATTGTCGAGACCTAGCCGCAGATCGATCTCCCCCCTTGAGGGGGAGATGCCCGGCAGGGCAGAGGGGGGTATGCCACACGCGCATCGCCTTCATACCCAAGCCTCCATCCCTGCAAACCCAGTCATCCGCAATTCCCGCGCACTCTCCAGCCCCAAAGGTTGATGGGTGGCAGCCAGAACGATACCGCCTTTCGCAAGGTGGTTTTTTACGAGATCGGTAAACATCCCGTCCGCCGCCTTATCAAGCGCCGCGGTCGGCTCATCGAGAATCCATACCGGTCGCCAGGCAATCAAGAGTTTCGCCATGGCAAAACGCCGTTGCTGGCCGGCGGAGAGATAACCGAAGGGCAGGTGGGTAATGCCGGCGAGGCCGACGATCTCTGCCGCCTCATCAATCGCCATGCCTGTTCCTCCGGAAAAATCGCCAAGGAAGTCTTTCCAGAAGCGCAAGTTTTCCGAAACGGTCAGTTCGGTCTTCATGGCATTGCGATGGCCGAGATAATGACAGGCCTCCGAGGGCCGCATGTCAGGATCAACTCCTTCGCCGGCTATCTTCACTCGCCCCAGCTCGGGGCGCAGCAGGCCCGCCACCGTGCGCAGCAGCGTGGATTTTCCCGAACCGTTGCGGCCGGTCAGCATAAGAGCCTCACCATTGCTTAACTTGAAGGAAATATTCATGAATATGAAATCTTCGCCGCGTCGCACGCCAAGATTTTCCGCCGTCAAATCCATGCTGCGGTTCCGTTTCAGATTTCGTCGTCTCGATAAAAAAATCGATTAGCTTCGTTGAATGGTCTGGCACGTTTCTCTGAAATTATCTATATGGGTGTCAACCACGCCAGCGGCCGGCGTGAACATCATCTTGCGCCGGACTTGACGATTGCGAGGAGCAATTTTCACGTGCGGACAGCGGAAATGGTCGTACCCGCATCC
>QFOL01000243.1 GCA_003241215.1 Agrobacterium fabrum | reverse complement strand
AACCTTCACGCACCCGTTCATGCACTGCGATATCGATAAAGGGATACTGGACGGCGGGCATGTCGAAACCTATTCTGGCACTACCGGACCTTGCGGGCTTCTCGGCTTCCTCATGAAGCGCAAAACGTAAACCCGCCAAGGCATCACGTTAACAGAATTTTAAATAACTTCACAGCGCGGTCCGGTCCACCATCCGCCGGATGAATCGCCAAATAGAGTTAACATCAACAGGTCTGTCGCCGCCTCTTCTCGTCAGCCCGGCCGCTTGAAAAGCTCTTGCCTTTCGATGGCTTTTTTCGCAAAATTCGAAGAGGCACTTGCAAATGGGGGAAACACCTTTTATGTCACCCCCCGTGACGCCGCTTCGGCGTTTCATGTGCGGTTGTAGCTCAGTTGGTTAGAGCGCAGGTTTGTGGCACCTGAGGTCGGTGGTTCGACCCCACTCAACCGTACCATTCCCCTCTTCCAGTAAGTTCATAGGTCACAAGGACTTACCGGGAGAGGGGAGTTTCTCCCCGGCTTGATGGCTCTTTGTGCCTTGCGCAAGCCTTCTCCCCTCGCAGATTGACCTGCCGATTTCGGGAATCTTCAAAAATCATCGCGCGACTGCCGTGATCCGCACGTCTCCGTCATGACGCGCGGATCCATGCCATGGGCAGCGCGGCAAAAACCATTTGGCTAAAATCTCTCGCGCTGGTATTGTCCACCCAACGAAACCTTATGAAAGCCAGCAGCATAGCGTCTACGCTCGTGCGCGGCGAAATGGACAAGACAGTGATCGACCCCGGAAACGGCCCAAAGCCGTCGGAACAAGGGGCGTCGGTGGCGAACAAAGGGAAAGCGAAGCGATCCCGTCGTGGCAAGAAACACAAGCGTGACGGCAAACCCCGTGACGCCGCTGTGTTGTCGCATGATGTTGCCGCGGATGTTCCGGCCGGTTCCTCTTACGTATCGGCTCTCGAGCCGGATGCCGAGCCGCGCAAGAGAAAGCGCCGCAGGCGCTCTCGCGGCAAGGGCGCATCCCCGCAGACGGCGCCAGCCTCCACGGTGCAGGCGCAGGCTCCAGCCATACCCGACGGCGCCACTCCATCTTCGGTGCCGCCCGGCGGCGGGCGAAAGTCGCGCAACCGCAAACGCGGGCACCGCGATCCGCGCGGGCGTGATCCGCAGGGACGCCCCCTGGTTCCCGCCCATGCGCCGAAACATATCGGCAAGCTGAACGGCCGCGCCAATGGCGCGTCACAGGAACAACATCGCCCGCAATCGGAAATATCCGCGCGCCATGCCGGCCGCCAGCATGAGCATGGCCAGGAACCGCCGGCGGATATGTATGCGGCGCTCGATCTCGGCACCAATAATTGCCGCCTCCTGATCGCGCAGCCGACGCGGCCCGGCCAGTTCCGGGTTGTTGACGCCTTCTCGCGCATCGTCCGGCTGGGTGAGGGGCTCGTATCGAGCGGCCGCCTTTCCGATGATGCGATGGATCGCGCGGTGGAAGCGCTCAAGGTCTGCTCCACGAAACTTTCGGGCCGCCCGATACGGCGCATGCGGCTCATCGCCACCGAGGCCTGCCGCGCTGCGGTGAATGGCGAGGAATTTCTGGCGCGTGTCACGCGGGAAACGGGACTGAAGCTTGAAATCATCAGCCGCGAGACGGAAGCCCGGCTTGCTGTTTCCGGCTGCGCATCGCTCGTCGGTCGCGAGGCGCGTTCCGTCGTGCTGTTCGATATTGGCGGCGGATCGTCGGAAATCGCGGTCATCAAGGTCGGCGAAAATCGCTCGAATCGATTGGCCAACCACATCACCCACTGGACCTCTCTGCCGGTTGGCGTCGTCACGCTTTCGGAACGCCATGGCGGGCGCGATGTGACGCCGGACGTCTTCGCAGCCATGGTGCGGGAAGTCGAAGGGCTGCTCGATGCCTTCCATTGCCCGCCTCTCGCGCCGCAAACCCATCACGAGGATTTTCACCTGATCGGAACCTCCGGTACGGTGACGACGCTTGCCGGCGTCCATCTCGATCTGCCACGATACGATCGCCGCAAGGTGGATGGCCTCTGGCTTTCCGATGCCGAGGTGACGGCGATGCAGGACAAGCTGCTCGCATGGGATTTCGCCGGCCGCGCCGCCAATGCCTGCATCGGGCCTGACAGGGCCGATCTGGTTCTGGCCGGCTGCGCCATCCTGGAGGCCATTCGCCGCCGCTGGCCGGCGCGCCGCATGCGCGTGGCGGATCGCGGCCTGCGCGAGGGCCTGTTGACGGATATGATGGCGGATGACGGCGCATGGCGGCGCAACCGGATAAGGCGCATGCAGATGGCAAGGCAGGACAGGACGGAAGGTTTGACATGAGCAAGGCGCCGACAAGCAACAACCGCACCGGCCGCAAGATCGGCCAGAAGGTCAAGAAGACCAAGCTCAAGGCCTCGTCGCGCCGCTGGCTGGAACGTCATATCAACGACCCCTATGTGCAGCGCGCCAAGCTTGAGGGCTATCGCGCCCGCGCCGCCTTCAAGCTTTTGGAAATCAACGACAAGCACCAGATCCTGAAAGGCGCGCGCCGCATCATCGACCTTGGCGCCGCCCCCGGCAGCTGGTCGCAGATCGCCGCCAAGGTGACGGATTCGACCGAGGACGATATCCGCGTCGCGGCCATCGATTTCCTCGAGATCGACCCCATTCCTGGCGTCAAGATCCTGCAGCTCGACTTCCTCGATCCGAGCGCACCGGAAAAACTGATGGAAGCCGTCGGCGGCACGCCCGATCTGGTGTTGTCGGATATGGCTGCGCCGACCACAGGGCACCAGAAGACCGACCACATCCGCACCATGCATCTGTGCGAAGTCGCTGCCGATTTCGCCGTTCAGGTGCTGGCGGAAGGCGGCCATTTCCTCGCCAAGACCTTTCAGGGCGGCACGGAAAAGCAGCTTCTCGACATGCTGAAGAAGAACTTCAAGCAGGTGCTGCATATCAAGCCGGCGTCCTCACGCTCGGAATCGGTGGAAATGTTCCTGCTTGCCAAGCACTTCAAGGGCCGCAAGAACGAGCCACATGACGGCGCGGAAGCCGAAGGGGCTTCCGAAGACTGATTACTCCGCCGGTTGCGAAACCTTGCCGCGGTGGCCGGAAACGGCCGCACCGGCCTGCGCGTCCATGCGGATGATCGGCACGATGGCGAACAGCGAGACGAGCGCGACGATGGTGAAGGCGATGTGGAAATCGGCAAGCTGCAGATGCGTGCCCGACATCATGCTGCTGACTTCCAGAATGGAAGCGGCGAAAGCCACGCCAAGCGCCAGGCTGATCTGCTGCAGCACCGACGCCATCGAGGTCGCCTGGCTGGCCTGGCTGTCCTCGATATCGGAATAGCTGAGCGCGTTCGATCCGGTGAAGAAGAAGGACCGCGCAAATCCCGCCGTGACAAGGAAGATCATGATCAGCGCGTAAGGCGTCTCAGGCGTGAAGAAGCTGTTGGCGAGCGTGGTGCAGGCGCCGACAATGCCGGCCCCGATCAGCGTCGAGCGGAACCCCGTTGCCGCAAACACCCGCTTGGCCATGAATTTCGTGGTAATCGCTCCGATTGCGCCGGCAAAGGTGATCATGCCTGACTGGAACGGATTGAGCCCGAAACCGATCTGCAGCATCAGCGGCATCAGGAAGGGAATGGCGCCTGTCGAAATGCGGAAAACGGTGCCGCCGACGGTCGCCGCCCGGAAGGTCGCATTCTGGAAAATGCGGAAATCCAGAATGGGGGCGGGGTGGCGCGCGGCGTGGCGGATGTAAAGAAAACCGCAGATGAAACCGATAATCGTCGAGGCAATGCCGATGGCCGGCGGCAGGGCCGGCAGGCTGACCACCGACAGGCCGAACACGACCCCGGAAGCCGCGATGCCGGACAGAGCGAAACCCTTGCCGTCCATCGGCGGCGGGTTGGTGGTCTCGATTTCCGGCAGGAAGATCGTCGAAAGCCAGATGCCGATGACGCCGATGGGTACGTTGATCAGGAAAATCCAGTGCCAGGAAAAATAGGTGGTGATGAAACCGCCGATCGGCGGGCCGGTGAGCGGCCCGACAAGCGCCGGTATCGTCAGCAGCGCCATGGCGGAGACGAGTTCGGTCCGTTTCGTCGTCCGCAGCAGAACGAGACGGCCGACAGGCGTCATCATCGCCCCGCCCATGCCCTGCAGGAAACGCGAGAGCACGAATTCGAACACCGACGACGAGACCGCGCAGCAGATCGATCCCACCACGAAGACGCCGATGGCGAGACGGAAGATTTTCTTCGCGCCGTATTTGTCGGCCATCCAGCCGCTGATGGGAATGAAGATCGCCAGCGACACCATATAGGCCGTCAGCGCCAGCTTGAGGGTAATCGGGCCGACATTGAGGTCTGCCGCTATGGCCGGAAGCGAAGTGGCGATGACGGTGGAGTCCATCTGCTCCATGAAAAGA
Source organism: Agrobacterium fabrum (assembly GCA_003241215.1). GTDB lineage: Bacteria > Pseudomonadota > Alphaproteobacteria > Rhizobiales > Rhizobiaceae > Agrobacterium > Agrobacterium fabrum_A. Next base: position 1,458 of record QFOL01000243.1, on the reverse strand, counting down.
GCGACTGCCAGGATGAGGGGAATGATGCGGTTCATGAGGCTGCCTGCGGCTTTCCGCTGCGACAAAGGATATCGCTGTCCCTCCTACGCCTGATAGGCGGGCTTGCCAACACGTTAATTATCAATTTCTCAAGTTCCGATCAAACCTGCGTGAGGCCGGTTTTCTTGCAACTTTCTCGCTTTATTGTCCGTTGGGCCAGTTCAATTGGCGATATCGGAGACAAGATGATGACCCAATCCTTGAGCATGAGCAGACGCGGCCTCATCGGTGCGGCGGGCGCAAGCCTTCTCGGCGCGCCGTTGCTGATGGCGCGCAGCGCAAACGCCCAGACCAGCCAGCCGCAAACCTCCATGGAGATAGAACACGCGATGCCGCCTGAAACCAATCGCTTCAAGCTCGGCAATTTCGAGGTGCTGGTGGTGAAGGATGGCGCACGCGCCGCCCCCAATCCCGGCGAGACCTTCGGCACCGACCAGTCGGCCGAGACGGTCGGCAAATTGCTGGAAGACAATTTTCTGCCGAAGGAGCAATTCGTCAATTCCTTCTCGCCGGTCCTCGTCAATACCGGCTCCGATCTCGTGCTGTTCGACACCGGTTTCGGTGAGGCCGGCCGTGGCGCTGGCAATGGCCGCCTGATCGAAGGCATGGCGGCGGCCGGTTATGCGCCTGAGGATGTAACCGTGGTGGTGCTGACCCATATGCATGGCGACCATATTGGCGGCCTGATGGAAAAGGGCGCTCCGGCCTTTTCAAAGGCGCGTTATGTCTTCGGCCAGGCGGAATATGATTTCTGGGCGGATGAGAAGCGTGTCGGCACGCCTGCGGAAGGCGGCCACAAGGGCGTTCTCGCCAACGTCAAGCCGCTGGCGGAAAAGGCGACCTTCATCGGCGACGGCGCCAGTGTCGTATCCGGGATCACCGGCGTGGCGGCTTTCGGTCATTCGCCGGGGCACATGATCTTCCGTGTCGAATCGGAAGGCAAACAGTTGATCCTGACGGCGGATACCGCCAACCATTTCGTGCTTTCGCTGCAAAGGCCGGACTGGGAGGTGAGGTTCGACATGGACAAGGCGGCCGCGGCTGCGACGCGCAAGAAGGTCTATGACATGATCGCCACCGACCGGTTGCCCTTCCTCGGTTATCACATGCCTTTCCCTTCTGTCGGCTACGCGGAAAAGCTGGATACGGGTTATCGTTTCGTGCCGAAATCCTACCAGTTCGACATCTGATACATGTCGCGCAAAAGTGCTGAGCGGTTTCGCGATAACGACATGCATAAAAACAAGCAGTTAAAGCGCGTTGCGTGGAACATTGGTCCACACGACACGCTTTAACATCTGCTGCAAAGCAGCAACAGAGAAAGCCCGGAAGCCGATTCCGGGTTTTTTCTATTCCCTTCCTGTCATGAACGTGTTACCAGCCCTCGCCAACTTCCAAGCAATCCTTGCAGGGCGCCGG
>QFOL01000242.1 GCA_003241215.1 Agrobacterium fabrum | reverse complement strand
CTCGACGAAGAGCGGTGCATTGACCGCAAGCTTCACATCCGTGCTGCCAAGGCCGTTTTCATTGCTGCCATAGGAGACGTTGTTCCAGGCGGCGAAGTTTTCGGTCTGGATCCAGGTGAGCCAGGTGGAGGTGAAACCGCACTGGGCCGCACCGCTGGTCTTGATCTTCTTGGCGGCTTCGAAAACTTCCGGCCAGGTCTTCGGCGGGTTGGCGGCATCGAGGCCGGCCTTCTGGAAGACGTCCTTGTTGTAATAGAGGATCGGCGAGGACGAATTATAGGGGAAGGACAGCATGGTGCCGTCAGGCTTGGAATAATAGGCGACAATGCCGGCCAGATATTCATCCTTGTTGAAGGTATAGCCGCCTTCCTTCAGCACGTCCGCCACCGGCTTGATGGCGCCGGCAGCCCCCATCATCACGCCCGAACCGGCATCGAAGACCTGAATGATCGCCGGCGGCTGCTTGGCGCGGAACGCCGCGATGCCGGCATTCAGCGTTTCCGGATAGGTGCCCTTGAAGACGGGCGTGATCTTGTAGTCTTTCTGGCTGTCGTTGAATTCTTTCGCCAGCGTATCCACGACCTCGTTATTGGCACCGGTCATGGCGTGCCACCACTGGATCTCAGTTACAGCATATGCGTTCGATGTGACAAAAAACGAAAGCGCGGAAGCCGCCGCGAGGCGGTAGCTGAGTTTTTTCAAGGTGATTCCTCCCATTGTGAAAACAGTAAAAGATACAGCCCCTTATTGCAGCCTATCCTCCTCGATCCGGTTGCGGGTGATCTTTTCTGTATTAGCAATCCGATTAAAAGCGAACTCTAACGAAAATGCAAGAGAACGTGGAACGATTAAAACGAAAGTGAAGGAAACGGATTTATTATTCCATTTTCTTCGTTCCGTGGTTTTTTCATGCGCCTGAGAGTTGCGAGCATGTGGCCATGACCTTTTCTTATCCGGCATAAGGGAATTGCGCTCGCCGGAAATTCCTTAATCACCATTGAAATGTTATTACATTACGTATTATGGTGGCGTGAATTTTATGGATAGCGAAGGTGCTGGCGTGTTTGGAATGAAGCGGAAGAAAGCGGTGGAGCGCAGGAACGACGCAACCGTCGCGCTACCCGCCAGCACGGTGCCGGTCACTCTGCTGACCGGTTTTCTGGGAGCGGGCAAAACGACGTTGCTGAACGCGCTTCTAACTGAGCCGGCCATGCGCGATGCCGCAGTCATCGTTAATGAATTCGGCTCGGTGCCCATCGATCACGGTCTGGTTCGGACGGGTTCTGAGCGATATTTCAGAACGACGACGGGCTGCATCTGCTGCACCGCCACCAGCGATATCCGCACCTCGCTTTACGAGCTGCATCAGGCATTTCTGGAAGGGATGATGCCGGAAGTATCGCGGGTCGTTATCGAAACCACCGGCCTTGCCGATCCCGCGCCGATCATCAACAGCCTGATCGCCGGCGGCACGCCGGCGCTTGGCCTGCGCGATCACATCGTGGCCCGGCATTTCCATCTTTCAGGTGTGGTCACGGCTTTCGACGTTGTCTCCGGCCCGGCGATGCTCGACAGCTTTATTGAAGGCTGGAAACAGCTTGCCTTCGCCGATCATATCGTTCTGACGAAAACCGATCTTGCCGATGCTGCGGCCGTGGACCGCGGAAGCCTCGCGGATCTCAATCCTGCGGCCTCATTTCATGACCGCAATGCGGTCGATTTCGATCTGATGTCGTTATTTGCAGCCTCGGATTATTCGCTGCGCGGCAAGCCGGAGGATGCGCCGGGGTGGCTTGCGGCCGACAGGCTGAGCCTTCATGTCGCCCATCAGCACGATATCAATCGCCATGGCGTCGGGGTCGAGGCTTTCGATCTCACCTTTGACGGCGCTTTCGATCCGCAGGCGATTGTCACGTTTCTGGAACTCGTCACCAGCAATGTGCATTCCGGCCTGCTGCGGCTCAAGGGAATTTTCGGCGCGACTGACGACCTAGAGCGGCCGGTTGTCGCCCATGCGGTGCAGCACCGGCTTTATCCATTGACCCGCCTGGAGCGCTGGCCGGATGGAAATCGTTCCACGCGCATCGTGCTGATCGGCATGGATATGCCGCAGCAGCCGATCCGCGCTCTCTTCGACACATTGGCCTCGCAGGCGGGGCGAAAGGGCAGGGCATGAACAATCCGCTTGGGCGCAGCGGCTCCGCAATCGTCTCGCAGGCCCGTCTTCTGAAGCAGTGGTCACGCGATCTGCTGCATCTCCACCCCGAAGACATTGTCACCGTCAGCGAGCTTTCCTGCGCCCTGCCGGATTGCCCGCCGCGCGAAACGGTGATCGTCGTCCTGTCGGCTTCCGGCACAAGCCGGCAACTATCCATCCACAAGGCGCTGCTGGAGGTGGTTCACGACGATATCGTGCGCGCCATCGGCGGCGGGATCCGCGGACGATGAAGGGCGGGCATGATCTCGTTCCGGCGCTGGTGACACTGGATTTTCTATAATTTTTCAGTTGCCTATTTTCGCGCGAGGGCGCCTCCCGTTTCTTCTCCCTGTCGGGGAGAAGATGGCCCGAAAGGTCAGTTGAGGGGGCAAGCGCAGAGATTTGCGGAGAGCTCGCCCCGCATCCTGCTGCCGCGACCTTCTCCCCGCCGGGGAGAAGGCGAAAGGCGCATCCGCTCGGCCAAAATGCGGGCGGAGGAACGATCAAGCCGCCTGCCTGTCCCAGCTGGCGAAAGGATCGGGCAGGTGCCGCCACGCATCCGGCGTGAATGCCTCGGTATCGATCAGGCAGGCATCGAGCTGCGCGCGGATGCGCGCCTCGTTCATCGGATCGGAGCCGATGAAGACGATTTCCTGTCGCCGGTCGCCGAAGACAGGATCGAGATAGGGCTGCATCATATCGAGGAACTGCTTTTCGCGCGGCCATTGCTCCCTGGGCACGGCGGACCACCACAGGCCCATCTTGCCGGTGCGGACCAGGGCGCCGGCCTGGCTGATCTCGCCGACATAACGCGGACGCGTCGCCAGCCAGAAGAAGCCCTTGGCGCGCACCACGCCGGGCCAGGCGCGATCGATGAAGCGCTGGAACAGTACGGGGTCGAACGGCTTCTGGGCGCGATAGATGAAGGAGCGGATGCCATATTCCTCGGTCTCGGGAATGTGATCCTTGAAGCCGTGCAATTCCTTGAACCACAGGGGATGTTCCTCGGCCCTGGCGAAATCGAAACGGCCGGTGCCGAGAACTTCCTTCAGCGCCACCTTGCCGAAATCGGCCTCGATGAGTTTCGCATCCGGGTTCAGCCCGACGATGATCTTGCGGGCGGCGTCCCGTTCCTCCGGCGTCGCGGTGCCGATCTTGTTGAGGACGACGATATCGGCGAATTCGATCTGCTCCACCAGTAGGTCGACGATGGTGCGATTGTCGCCATCGCCCGCCGTTTCGCCCCGGTCGGCGAGAAAATCGGACGAGCCGTAATCGTTGAGAAGATTGGCGGCATCCACCACTGTCACCATGGTGTCGAGACGCGCAACATCGGAAAGGCTGCGGCCGTTTTCATCGCGAAAATCGAAGGTTGCGGCGACCGGAAGCGGCTCGGCAATGCCGGTGGATTCGATCAGCAGGTAATCGAAACGGCCCTGTTCGGCCAGCGCCCGCACCTCCGTCAAAAGGTCGTCGCGCAGCGTGCAACAGATGCAGCCATTGGTCATTTCCACCAATTGCTCTTCCGTGCGGGAGAGATTGGCGCCGCCATCGCGTACCAGCGCCGCGTCGATGTTGATCTCGCTCATATCGTTGACGATCAACGCCACGCGCAGACCGTCGCGATTGGCGAGAATATGGTTGAGAAGCGTCGTCTTGCCGGCGCCGAGAAAGCCGGAAAGCACGGTGACGGGAAGTTTTTTCGACATATGGACCTCGTCGTGTAAGCAGGCTGCGCGCGGGGCCACGGGGTGGCCACCGAAGACGAAAACATAACGGCGCGGTTCGCCGTTACGCCTCCAGAGTGGCAATGTAATAACATTACGTGCGTGTACCATGTCAACAGGCAATAGAAGAAATGGCATACCCGTCGGAGTAGGATAGGTGTCCGCGCGGATGGCTAAAATGCGTCCCTTGATCGCAAGCGTCTCTCGCACTCGACGTCATCCTCGGGCTTGACCCGAGGATCCAAAGCCCAGCGTGACCATGGACCTCGGGTCAAGCCCGAGGGTGACGGTGTGGTGAGGCGGAGTCCATCTTTCCAATAGTTAATGTTATTTCATTACGTATTCATTTGACGAATGTAATAACATTACATATTAGGGGTCATCGAATGACATCCTGCCCCGGAGGGATCGATGAGCGATCCGTGCCTTGCCTTCAAAGATCTGACGCTTGGATATGCCGGCCGCGCGGCGGTGCATCATCTGAATGGCGATATTGCCAAAGGCGCGCTCACTGCGGTGGTCGGCGCCAATGGCTCGGGAAAATCGACGCTGATGAAAGGCATTGCCGGCATTCTGAAGCCGCTCGGCGGCGAATGCTGGGTAAGCCCAGATCTGTCCGTCGCTTATCTGCCGCAGCAATCGGAACTCGACCGCTCCTTTCCGGCGCAGGTGCGGGATCTGGTGGCGCTTGGTCTCTGGCCGAAACGCGGCCTGCTCGGTCGCCACCGTCCTGCAGACCGGGCGGCGATGGGCCGCGTGATGGAGGCGGTCGGGTTATCAGGTTTTGAAAAGCGCAATATCGACTCGCTCTCCGGCGGGCAGATGCAGCGCGCCCTGTTTGCCCGCGCGATGTTGCAGGATGCGCAGCTGATCCTGCTCGACGAACCCTTCAATGCCGTCGACGAGCGCACCGTTGCCGACCTTATGGTCCTGATCAAATCATGGGTGGCGGAGGGGCGCACGGTTCTGGCCGTCCTTCATGATTTCCAGCTCGTGCGGCGGCATTTTCCGCAGACCCTGTTCCTTGCCCGAAAGCTTGTCGGGCTGGGGCCTACGGCCGAAGTCCTGAAGGCGGAGAATATCAGGCAGGCGCAGCACTTCCACGAGGCGTGGGAGGAAAATGCACCCTGGTGCGAACCGGCCGAGGCGTCTCCGCTTCAGACCGTCAGGGCAAGTCCGCGGGCGGCGTCCTCTCATTCCCATGCCCACTCCCACGCGAATTCGAATGTCCATGGCTGATATTTTCATCCAACCCTTCGTCCAGTATGTCTTCATGCAGCGCGCGCTTGCCGGCGCCTTGATCCTTGCCGTCAGCTGCGGCCCGGTCGGGGTGTTTCTGATGCTGCGCCGCATGAGCCTGACGGGCGACGCCATGTCCCATGCCATCCTGCCGGGGGCGGCGGTCGGGTTTCTGTTTTACGGGCTGGAAATCCTGCCCATGACCATCGGCGGGCTGGCCGTCGGGCTTCTGGTCGCGCTGGGTGCCGGTGCTGTGTCACGCTTCACCATCCAGAAGGAAGACGCCTCGCTTGCCGCCTTTTATCTCATCTCGCTGGCGCTCGGCGTGCTGCTCGTCTCGTGGCGCGGTTCCAGCGTCGATCTGATGCATGTGCTGTTCGGCACGGTGCTGGCGCTGAACAATGAGGCGCTCGGCCTGATCGGCGGCATCTGCATCGTGACGCTTCTGGTGATGATAATCTTCTGGCGGGCGCTTTTGGCGGAATGCCTCGATCCCCTGTTTCTGCGCTCCGTCAGCAACTGGGGCAGCCCGGTGCATTTCCTCTTCCTTGCCATAGTGGTGCTCAATCTGGTCGGCGGCTTTCAGGCGCTGGGAACGCTGCTGTCGGTCGGGCTGATGATGCTGCCCGCCGCCGCCAGCCGCTTCTGGTCCAATCGCGTCGCACCCATGTGCTTCATCTCCATCGGCATCGGCATGGTGTCCTGCTTTGCCGGCCTGCTTCTGTCCTATCACGCGTCGCTGCCTTCAGGCCCGGCGATCATC
>QFOL01000241.1 GCA_003241215.1 Agrobacterium fabrum | reverse complement strand
ATCCTCGCCTCGCTTTCCGTCCTGATCGCGACGATCAACATCGTCGGCGGTTTCCTCGTGACACGGCGCATGCTCGCCATGTTCCAGAAGTCCTGAGCCGTGTAGGGGACATTCAATGACCATTGGTATCGTTTCCGCGGCCTATGTTGCCGCAGCCGTTCTTTTCATCCTTTCTCTTGGCGGCCTTTCCGGACAGGAAAGCGCCAAACGCGCCGTCTGGTACGGCATAACAGGCATGGGCCTCGCCATTGTCGCCACCGTCTTCGGCCCTGAGATCAGCAAGGGCGTCGGACAATGGCTCGTCGTGCTGCTGATGCTGGCGGGCGGCTCCGTTCTCGGCTATTTCGTCGCAAGTCGCGTGCAGATGACCGAAATGCCGCAGCTTGTGGCAGCCCTTCACTCCTTCGTCGGCCTCGCCGCCGTCTTCATCGGCTTCAACGCCCATATCGAGGAAGCGCATGTCGCCTCGCTCGATGAGACCGCGCGTTCGTTGCTGACGGGCTTTTCCGCCATCCTCGCCCACAAGACGCCGGTGGAACTGGCGATCATGAAGGTCGAGGTCTTCCTTGGCGTCTTCATCGGCGCAGTCACCTTCACCGGCTCGGTCGTCGCCTTCGGCAAGCTTGCCGGCAAGGTGGACGGCAAGGCGAAGAAGCTGCCGGGCGGACACCTGCTCAACGCCGGTGCTGCGATCCTGTCGCTCGTGCTGCTCATCATGTATTGCAACGGCGCGGGCGCTTGGACGCTGGTGCTGATGACGCTGGCCGCCTTCTTCATCGGTTATCACCTGATCATGGGCATCGGCGGCGCCGACATGCCTGTCGTCGTTTCCATGCTGAACAGCTATTCCGGCTGGGCGGCGGCGGCAATCGGCTTCACGCTCGGCAATGATCTGCTGATCGTGACAGGCGCGCTGGTCGGCTCCTCGGGTGCCATCCTCTCCTACATCATGTGCAAGGCCATGAACCGCTCCTTCGTCTCGGTCATCCTCGGCGGCTTCGGCGGCACGACGGGTCCGGCGATGGAAATCGAGGGCGAGCAGGTGGCGATCGACGCCGAAGGCGTTGCCGCAGCGCTGAATGACGCTGACAGCGTCATCATCGTTCCCGGCTACGGCATGGCGGTGGCGCAGGCGCAGGCCGCGGTCTCCGAACTGACCCGCAAGCTGCGCGCCGACGGCAAGACCGTGCGCTTCGCCATCCACCCGGTGGCAGGCCGTCTTCCCGGCCATATGAACGTGCTGCTGGCCGAAGCCAAGGTGCCCTACGACATCGTGCTGGAAATGGACGAGATCAACGACGACTTCCCCAATACCGACGTCGTCATCGTCATCGGCTCCAACGACATCGTCAATCCGGCCGCCCAGGACGATCCGAACTCGCCGATTGCCGGCATGCCGGTTCTGGAAGTGTGGAAGGCGAAACTGGTCATCGTCTCCAAGCGTGGCCAGGGCACGGGTTACTCCGGTATCGAGAACCCGCTGTTCTACAAGGACAATACCCGCATGTTCTACGGCGACGCCAAGAAGTCGATCAACGACCTTCTGCCGTTCATCAAGTAAGAGAAAGGGCGTTTCCGGGAGACCGGGAACGCCCTTTCTTGGTTTCTTCTCGACGTCATCCTCGGGCTTGACCCGAGGATCCATCGCGCGTCGGATTGTGGATCCTCGGGTCAAGCCCGAGGATGACGACGGTGAGGTTCGAGCTGGTGCTCAGCCAAAATGGCCGCCTCAAAGCACCCGGTAACGCCGGTTGAAATACATCAGCGCCTCATCACCCGCATTGATCTTCATATCCACAACGTCGCAGATCAGAATATCATGCGTGCCGCCGTCATGCGCCTCGCGGATTCGGCAGTCGAAAGAGACAAGTGCGTCCTCCAGAACCGGAGCGCCGGTTTCGAGCACGCCCCAGCTTCCGGCGGCGAAACGTTCCTCCGCCGGCGTCTTGCCGCCGAAAAGCGTACTCAGCACCTCGTGATGTCCGGCAAGCGTGTTGATGCAGACGACGCCATTGGCCTTCACCACCCTGTAAGCGGAAGAATTGCGGTTGAGGCAGACGAGAAGCGTGGGCGGATTGTCGGATACGCTGCAGACCGCCGTCGCGGAAAAACCTGCCCTGCCCGCCGCGCCGTTGGTGGTGACGATGTTGACCGCCGCACCGAGCCGCGCCATGGCGTTTCTATAATCGAGGCTGCGCTGCTGTGCAGTCTTCGTCTCCATTTCCGCTTCCTTCTCAAGAGACATCCTCTGCATCTAACCCATCCTTCCTTAACAGGCCATCAAGCCAGCACGCAGGCGTCTTCAAAGGCGAGACGCGGCAGGCGGCCGAAGAGCTTCGACGGATCGCCGTAACCGAGATTGATCAGGAAGTTGGACTTCCAAGTCGTACCGGCAAAAAACGCCGCATCCACCTTGCCCTTGTCGAAACCGGACATGGCCCCGGTGTCCAGCCCCAGGGCGCGGGCGGCGAGGATCAGATAACCCGCTTGCAGGGTGCCGTTGCGAAAGGCCGTCTCCTCGGCCACAGCAGGGCTGGAGGTGAACCATGAGCGCGCATCCGCATGGGGAAACAGCTCCGGCAGCTTCTCGTAAAATTCGCTGTCGATGGCGGCGATGACGGTGACAGGGGCTGCCATGGTTTTTTCGAGATTGCCGGAAGACAGCGCCGGCCGCAGCTTTTCCTTGGCTTCCGGGCTGCGCACGAACACGAAACGCCCCGGCGAGCAATTGGCCGAGGTCGGCCCCATCTTTGTCAGATCGTAGAGCGCCTTCAGTGTCTCGTCGCTGACCGGCTTGTCCGTCCAGCCATTATGGGTGCGCGCCTCGGTGAAAAGTGTTGCCAGTGCCTCGTTGTCCAGTGCTTTCGTCATGTTTCTCTAAAATCCTGTCAGAATGTTTGCGCGGCCGGCAGCAGGAACTGCAGAAGCCGTGTGTTGAAAAGCTCGGGGTCGGTGATATTGACCGCATGCGCCCCGAAATCGAAAAGGCAAAGCTCGCCCTGAGGCAGGCCCGCCGCAAGACGCAGGGAGCGGGTGTATGGCACCAGCAGATCGTCCCTCGTCGCCACCACCAGCACCGGGCTGCCGACTTCGCCCAATCGAGCGTCCACATCGAAGGCCCTCAGCGCCGCGATGCGCCGAAGCACATTCCCCTTGCCCTGAAAATGGGCGACGCCATGGGCATCGTCCCGCGCCAGTCGCTCCTGATGTTCCGACATCCACGCGGCCGGATAAAGAAACAGCGGCTGGGCTTTGACGAAAGCCTCAACACCGGATTTCTCCAGAAGCTCGATCCGCACGTCGAAGCAGCGCCCGGAATGCGGATCGGCCTTGCTCCATGCATTGATCAGAACGAGCCTGTCGATAAGGCCGGGCCGGCTGAGCGCGATATCGAGCCCGATCAGGCCGCCAAGCGCATGGCCCATGAAGTGGAATTTCTCGAGGTTCAGCGCCGAGACGATTTCCAGCACATCATCCGCCATCGCCGATATGCCGCCCTCCGCCGATGCCTCGCCGCCTGTCCTGCCGGTTCCGCGATGGTCGTAGGTGACGATCCGGAAATGATCGGAAAGGGCTTCGATCTGCGGCGCCCAATAGGCGCCCGATCCGCCCAGTCCCGATGACAGCAGGATTGTGGGCGCCTCAGGATCAGTCCGGCCATGAACCTCGAAATGCATCATCTGCCGTTTCGCCCTACTTGCCGATATGGGCGACGGTAGCGATTTCCACCAGCGCGTCGGGCTTCACGAGGCCGCACTGGATGCAATAACGCGCCGGCTTGTCTCCGGGGAAATATTCGGCATAGACCGTGTTGACGGCCTGATAATTCGCCCAGTCGGTGATGAAGATATGGTTCATCGTCACGTCCTCCATCGTGCCGCCGGCGGTTTCGATGACGGACTTGATGGTCTCCAGAACATGGCGGGTCTGCGCGCTGGCATCGCCCACATGCACGACATTATTGTCCTTGTCGAAAGGCAGCGTGCCGGAAACATAAACCACGCCGTCGGCAAGGGTTCCCGGCGAAAAGGGAGCGATGGGTTTGCTGGTGCCGGCGGGCACGACGATCTTCTTCGGCATTTCGTTCTCCTCTTTAGTGATTGAATATCAAGCGCTGGCGGGTGCGGCCTGCGAGATGACGCCGCAGAAATCATTGACGGTGGCGACCCAGCCGAAAAATTTCTCGACATTGTAGACCGTCGCCTGCTGGATAAAGTCCGGCCCGAGATGATGCGTGGCATCCTCCAGCATCACCCCGAAATATTCGAGATGGAAGGCGTCGCGCAGCGAGCTTTCCACGCAGACATTGGTGGCGATGCCGACGAAGACCAGATTGCGGATGCCGCGGGCGCGCAGTACGCTGTCCATATTGGTATTGAAGAAACCGCTGTAACGCGTCTTCGGCACCAGAATATCGCCGGGCTGCGGCTGCAGCTCGTCGACGATGGCATAGTCCCACGTGCCCTTTGCCAGCAGCTGGCCCTGCAGCTCCGGCCTCTTGCGCATGGTCTTCAGGGCGTTGGACTTGTGCCAGTTGGGCGAACCCGGCCCGCCCGCCTCGACATAGTCCTTGTCCCAGCCATTCTGGAAATAAATGACCTGAACGCCCGCCGCCCGTGCCGCATCCAGCGTCTTCTTGATGTTGGCGATGGTGCCCTTGGCCCCGGAAATGTCGAAACCGGCAAGATCGACATAACCGCCCTCGGTCGAATAGGCGTTCTGCATGTCGACCACGACAACGGCGGTCTCGCTGGGCTTGAGGGTGATCGGCTCCGGCCGGGCGGGAAGCGTCACGCTTTCCGAACGGCTTTCCGGCCCCTTGTAACCCGCCACGACGGCTTCACTCATTCCGCAGCCTCCAGTGCAGCCTGAACATGCGCGCGGCTCTTCATCAGCGGCTGCACATATTTGCCGAATTTTTCGACGCCTTCGAGGAAGTCGTCGAAGGTCAGCATCACGCCGCCCGTTCCCGGCACTTCGCTCATCTCGTCCAGCATGGCCGCCACTTCCTCATAGGAGCCGATCAGCGTTCCCATGTTGATGTTGACCGCCGAGACGGGGTTGGACATGTGCCGGACATTGGTGTCGGAGCCGGATTTGGTATCGACAGCGCTCTGCAGGCCGAGCCACTTGATCGCATCCTCATCCGCACCCGCCTTGTAGTGCTCCCACTTCGCCCAGGCGTCTTCGGATTTTTCTTCGGCAAGGATCATCGTCAGCACGACGGACTTAACCTCGCGGCCGGTCTTTTCCGTTGCCGCCAACAGCCGCTCATTGGTGGGCGCGAAGGCCTTGGGCGTATTGACGCCGACGCCGAAGCAGAAGCTGTAATCGGCGAACTTGGCCGAAAAGGCCATGCCGGAATTGGAAGAGCCGGCGCAGATGAGCTTCACATCGCCCTGCGGCACCGGCTTCATGCGGCAATCGTCCATCTGGAAGAACTTGCCCTTGTAGTCCGATTGCCCGTCTGTCAGCAGCTCTTTCAGGACGGAGGTATATTCGCCGAGATATTCGTAGCGGTCGCCGAAATAATCGTCGCCCGGCCAGAGCCCCATCTGGCTATATTCCGGACGCTGCCAGCCGGTAATCAGGTTGATGCCGAAACGGCCGCCGGAAATGGAGTCGATGGTCGTCGCCATACGGGCGACGATGGCGGGCGGCATGACCAGCGTGGCGGCAGTGCCGAACAGCTTGATCTTGGAGGTGACGGCGGCAAGGCCTGCCATCAGCGTGAAGGATTCCAGATTATAGTCCCAGAACTCGGTCTTGCCGCCAAAACCGCGCAGCTTGATCATCGACAGCGCGAAGTCGAAACCATATTGCTCCGCCTTGAGCGTGATCGCCTTGTTCAGGTCGAAGCTCGGTTTGTATTGCGGCGCGTTTTCGGAAAGAAGCCACCCATTGTTCCCGATCGGGATAAAAACACCAATTTCCATTTTGCTGTTCCCTTTTTTGCGTCAGGTG
>QFOL01000240.1 GCA_003241215.1 Agrobacterium fabrum | reverse complement strand
GATCGGGCATGGGATAAGGACTTTAATCTGTTGCAAAAGAGTGTCGCGGACTTAGCAAGACCAGCGGCAAAAGTCACCAGCTATCGGTTAAATTACCGCCCGCGGGCGTTACCAGCCGCCGCCACCACCGCCGCCACCGCCGGAGCCGGAAAAACCGCCGCCGCCACCGCCCGAAAAGCTGGAGCCGGAGGAGCTGACGGGCTGGGGAATGGTGGAGGCGATAGTGTTCGCCATGGAGGTGGAGAACCCGCCGATCCTGTCGCCAAAGGTTCCGTAATTGCTGCCCGCATACCAGCCGGGCGCATAACTTGCCGCAGCGGCACCGGCAGCGGCCGTTGCGAGCCAGGCCTCGAAGGTGCGGCTCCACGGTTTTTCGACGCCGAGCGCCACGGCATAGGGCAGCAGCGTCTCGAAATGCTGCGGCGACATGGCGGGCGCACCAGCCATGTTCATCCGGTCTTTTTCCGCCAGCGTCAGATAGGTTCGGAGGCCCTCGATGCCATCCATCAGCTTGCGGCCGAGCGGCGTCGGCGCGCCCATCAGGAACAGAAACAGCGCATTGGTCAGCACGATGCCGCCGATGGCGGCCAGCGCCAGCGACTTGGTGTCATGCGTCACATCCAGCAGGATTTGCGTGGCGATGCCGCCGATGGCGGAAAACGCCACAAAACCGGCAAAGGCCAGCATGACGATGCCGCCAATCCGTTTGCGCAGCGGTGCGCCGCGCGAAAACTGCCGGCCGATGCCAATCGACAGGATGCTGAAGAAGAAGGCGAAAAAGCCGAAGACCAGCACGGCGGCAATGGCGCTTTCATCCAGATCGCCAAACACCAGCGTCGCGACGATGAGGGCGATGCTGAGGAAGATGCCGAAGACAGTGTAACCGACATTGCTGCGGTAATATTTGCCGCGATGTTCTTTCTCTATCGCCGCGCGGAACTGTTTTCCGACCTTTTCCACCTCCGCCCCATGGGCCTTGTCGATGGTCAAAGTCTCGCCCGGACTGCCGATGGAGGACAACAGCGTCTTCTGGCCGGTCGGCAGATCGGCGGCGGTTGGCTTTTCCGTGCGGCGAATGACGATGGCGTTCTTCAAATCCTCCAGAACGACATAACCCTTCACCGCAAGATCAAGGGCCGAGGCAGAGAGCGCTGTCCAGCCGGCACCCGAAAAACCCCTATTATCGACATAGTTGACCAGAGCCGGCGAAAGCCCCTCCGGTGCATCCCAGCGCGGCACGACCACGCCCTTCGCCGGATCGCGGCCGACGGCGAACCAGGCGCGCAGGTAATAAAGCAGCACGGCGAAAAGCCCGCCGCCCGAAAGCAGGATGGCGAGATTATCCCGCAGCCACCAGCCCGCCTCCTGCGAGGTGTCAGGTGCGGCAATCGCGCCCTTGGGCAGCTTGACGGCGACCGTCATGCCCTCGCCAACCGTAAACGGACGGGTGGAGGCGAAGAACACCTCGTTACCTTCGTTCAGAATGCGCGCATCCTTACCCTTCGCGCCAAGCGGACCGGTGAAGACGGCGGTGTCGGTGGCCCTGACGCCCTGCGGCAAGGTGATGGTGGCGGAAATCTCCCCCATAGGGAATTGCCAGCCATTGCCGGTAACGTTCCAGGTCAGCTCGTCATAATCGCTGAAATAGCGGATCTGCCGGGCGGTGGTGTAGGTGATCTGGAAGATATGCTCGCCGGTCGGCAGAAAACGCTCGGCGCTGCCGGTATAGATGCGGATGCCGCCATCGATGGTTTCGGTGCGCCAATTTTCCGGCGCGCCATCGCGCTCCACCGAAACGACGTTGAAATCCACCTTCGTGCGGCGGTTATTCGCATCCAGCGCATAAAGCGGGAAATCGCGGAAGATGCCGCGCTTGATGTTCTGTCCTTCGGCGCGGGCGGTGATGGTTTCCGTCACCGTCAGCTTGCCATCCGCCGCCACCTCGATGACGGAATGGTAGGAGCGGATGAATTCCTCCGCGAAGGCCGGGAAGGCCGCGCCCAGGAAGACGAACAGCGCGAGAAGTCTTGCGGCGATGGTCTTCACGGGCGGTCCCTCCTCAATGGCTCAGTGCTGCGGCTCGGCAGCGCTTTCCTTTTCGGTATAGTCGACACCCAGCGAGGCGAGCGCTTTCCAGTAACCGGGATAGGTCTTGCCGACGCAGGCCGGATTCTGGATGGCAATGCCGCCGATCTTCAGCGCCGCCAGCGCAAAGCTCATGGCGATGCGATGGTCGGCAAAAGTGTCGATGGAGGCCTTGACCGTCTGGCCCGCAAGAGCCGGGTCGGAATGCACGATCAGGTCGTCGCCTTCCTCATGCGCCAGACCGTTACGGATTTCGTTGAGGCCGAGCGAGACGGCGCGGATACGGTCGCATTCCTTGACGCGCAGATTGGCGATGCCGACGAAACGCACCGGCGTTTCGTTGAAGGCGGCGAGAACCGCGATGGTCGGAATGGCGTCCTGCATCTGCGAACCGTCGATTTCGGCGGGCAAATGCGGAAACTTCGCCATGACCTCATAGGCCTTGGCATCCGGCTGGGTGAATTTATCGGCCGGCGTGCCGATATCGATCGCGCCGCCGGTCAGCAGTTCCGCACCCCAGAGATAGGTGGCGGCGGAGGCATCCGGCTCGATGTGGAAATCGGTCGCCGTGTAACCCGTCGGATGCACGCGCCAGATGGCGTTGCTCACCCGCTCCACCTTCGCGCCAAAAGCTTCCATGGCCGATGTGGTGAGATCGATATAGCCCTTGGCGCCGATTTCCTCGCCCTTGAGGATGATATCGACAGGCTTGTCGCCGCAGGCGGCCGCCATCAGAAGTGCCGACACATATTGGCTGGAAAGATTGGCGTCGATGGTGACGCTGCCCTTCGGGAACCCTGTACCCTTGCCGCAGACGGTGACGGGCGGGCAGCCGGTCGGCGCTTCCGCCTCGACGCCGAGGGAGCGCAGGGCCTCCACCAGCGGCATGATCGGGCGTTTGCGCATGTGCTCGTCGCCATCGATGATGACGGCGCCATCCACAAGTGCTGCGGCAGCGGTGAGGAAGCGCGTGGCAGTGCCGGCATTGCCGAGGAAAAGCGGCTTTTCCGGCTGCTGCAATACACCTGTGCCTTCCACCACGAAGGTGGTGGCATCAGGCTCGGTGACCTTGACACCCATCTCGCGCAGGGCTTCGGCCATATAAAGCGTGTCGTCGCTTTTCAGTGCGCCGGTCAACCGGCTTTTGCCCTTGGCAAGACCAGCCAGCAAAAGCGCACGATTGGTGATGGATTTGGAGCCGGGCGGCTCGACCTTGCCGGAAAGCGGGTGGTCGGGCGGGGTGATGGTCAGTTCGATCATGATTATCGTCTTGTCAAAGAATGCGGCGCGGGGCCGGATTATCGGAATTTGAACGGGAGGTCTTAAGCCGCCGGGGGAACAGTGCGCTTAGAATTTCACTGTCGGCACGGCGCGGTCGGCCGGGTTGTCGATCTCGAAATAGGGCGCCTTGGCAAAACCGAACTGGCCTGCAACCAGATTGGACGGGAAGCTTTCCACCTTGACGTTGAGATCGCGGGCGGCGCCATTGTAATAACGGCGCGACATCTGGATTTCGCCTTCGATGGTTTCCAGCGACCGCTGCAATTCCAGAAAATTCGTATTGGCCTTGAGATCGGGATAGGCTTCGGCAAGCGCGAAGAGTTTACCGAGCGCCTGCGACAGCAGGCCTTCCGCCTGGGCGCGGCCTTCGACATCGCCCGCCGGCACGGCCTGCGCCCGGTTACGCATGGCGATCACCTCCTCGAAGGTGCTCTTTTCATGCGCCGCGTAACCCTTCACGGTCTCGATGAGGTTGGGAATGAGATCGGCGCGGCGTTTCAGCTGCACGTCAATGCCCGACCACGCCTCTTCCTTCATCTGCCGCGCCTTGACCAGCCCGTTATAGATGAAGACGACATAAAGCGCGATTGCCGCGATGATTGCCAGCGTGATGAACATTCTCGACCCCTCCTCAAGAGGCGCGGACACCGTAGTGGCCTCCGCACGTTAGACTGTTGCCCCGCCTTACATAAACGTTCAGGCGGCCCTGTTCCAGTTCAGCCCGCCCGCATCCGTCAGCAGGAAGGCTTCGCCGCAGGCTTTCGCCAGCGTGCGCACGCGCAGGATATAGCTCTGGCGTTCCGTCACCGAGATCACACCACGCGCATCCAGAAGGTTGAAGACGTGGCTGGCCTTGATGCACTGGTCATAGGCCGGAAACACACATTTGTGCAGGCGCTGATTATCGTTATCGCCGGGCGCACCGGCGGCGAGAAGCGCCTGGCATTCCTTTTCGGCGTCGATGAAATGGCGATGCAGCATGGCGGTGTCGGCAAATTCGAAATTATGGCGAGAATATTCCTGCTCGGCCTGCAGGAAGACGTCGCCATAGGAGATCTTCTCCTCGCCTTCGCGGCCGTTGAAGTTCAGATCGTAGACATTGTCGACGCCCTGAACATACATGGCGAGACGCTCCAGACCATAGGTCAGCTCGCCCGCGACCGGCGAGCATTCGATGCCGCAGACCTGCTGGAAATAGGTGAACTGCGACACTTCCATGCCGTCGCACCAGCATTCCCAGCCGAGACCCCAGGCGCCGAGCGTCGGGCTTTCCCAATCGTCTTCGACGAAGCGCACATCGTGCAGCAGCGGATCGAGGCCGATCGCCTTCAGCGAACCGAGATAGAGTTCCTGAAGGTTGGAAGGGTTGGGCTTCAGAATGACCTGGTACTGGTAATAATGCTGCAGGCGGTTGGGGTTTTCGCCATAACGGCCATCGGACGGGCGGCGCGAAGGCTGCACATAAGCGGCCTTCCACGGCTTCGGTCCAAGCGCACGCAGCGTCGTCGCCGGATGAAACGTGCCCGCGCCCACTTCCATATCGTAGGGCTGCAGCACCGCGCAGCCCTTGTCGGCCCAGTAATTATGCAGCGTCAGGATCAGCGCCTGGAAGGAACGCTTCGGGTTCATATGGTCGGGAACATCGGTCATTGCAGTCATCGCGGCGTTAGGAGGACAAGTAAGCACTGACTTACTTCGGATGCGGACACGTGCCACGGCATGGCGTGAGGGTCAAGGTTTTATGCGTGGAGACGGGCAGTGAACGGGTTGGCGATCTTCATTCGCCCTTCGACGATGAGGCCATCCTGCATGTCTTCGGAGAAGAAGACAGTGCTTTCAGCCTCCTGAGCTGCCGCCAGCATCAAGGCGTCATAGAAGGCGACATTGTATCTCTCCACGAGATCAAGCGCGGCGATGTGGAGGGCAACATCCAGTGGCACAATCCGCGTGGCGGCCGTTCTGAAATCTTGCAAAGCGGACCGTATGCCGCTCCATTCCATTCGCAGTTTTCTGCGTGCAACGACCGAAAATTCGTTAAGCGCCTGTACACTGGTCATGAAGGGCTGTGAGATTATTCTGTTTGCCACGCCCGAGCGGTGGTCGGAAGTGGCAGCATAGACAAGGATATTCGTGTCAACGAAGGGCGTCTGGCTCAACGCTCATTCGCCTCGTCACGGTCAAACTTATAGTCCGGCGGCAACGTCCAACGCAGCGCGCGAATTTTTTCAAGCGCTCGGCGGCGTTCTTCTTCAGTAGGTTCCTGGGCAACAGGCTCAGCTATCGTAATGACATCCACCTCGTCGCCTTCCTTGATGTGCAAGGCTTCCGCGACATCCGCCGGAATGCGGACAGCAAGACTATCGCCCCATTTCGTGACACGCATGACAGCCTCCTTACTCGAAAGCGACTATAGCAAATTCCGCGTTACAGGAAAATTACGTCTCATCCTCGCGCTTCACGCGGTATTCGCCGGTTTCCGGGTCCTTGATCAGCGTGCCGATGGCGCCGGTTTCGCGTTCCTTCTCGCGCTGTTTCGATTTCGCCGAGAGCTTTTCCGCATCGCGAACGAAGCGGCGGTAGAGGATGATGGCCCCCACCACCAGAAGAATG
>QFOL01000239.1 GCA_003241215.1 Agrobacterium fabrum | reverse complement strand
TTCATCCTTGGGTTCAGACCCGACACATAACCGCTTTGAGCCACTGAGTGAGCCGATGGACGATTTTTCCAACATCATCAACCTTCTCGAATCCGCCAAGCAACTCGCATCGATGAACGGCATGCCGGTGCTTGCCTATCTCATCGACGTTGCAAAATGCGAGGCGAGAGAGAACAAGCCGGTTCTGCGCAAGCGCAAACGCGGCGAATCGACCGCCAAGGAAGACTGTTAATTGCCGTTTCGTATGGCCGACCGATAAAGCCGGCTGGCCCAATCTTCAAGACGATGTCATAATCAAACAATGAAACTGGCCGCTTTTTCGAGGCGGCCATTTCTTTGCACAATGGAAACGACAGCGTCATGACATCCGCATCGGCCGATATCAGAACCTACAGGCAGGAAAGACCGAAGGAGCGGCACGGTTTCGTGCAGATCGTTCTTCCGGTCTCTGGCCGCCTGCGGATCGATGTGGGCGGGCGACAGGATGAGCTTTCGACCGGACGCGGTGTCTTCATCCATCGCGATGCGCCGCATACCCAGGAAGCGACGGCAATCAACCATTCACTGGTGGTCGATATCGATGAAAGCGCCGTGCCGGAACAGACGCTCGAGACATTCGCCCGCAGGCCGTTTCTCGATATCGCCCCGGACACACGGCAATTGATCGCCTATATGCGCGGCCTCATCGGAACGGACGGGCGGCGCGATGATGTCGCCGGGATCTGGGCGCCACTGCTGGTGGACAGCCTCGCCAATGAAAAAACCGATATCCGCCAGCGCCTGCAGAGACTCGGCGCGGTCGTCAGGGCTGAGCCGTTTTTCCCCTGGACCATCGACATGCTGGCGGCCTGCGTGACAATCAGCGACAGCCGCCTGCACACGCTGTTTCTCGAGGAGTTCGGCCTGCCGCCGCATCGCTGGCTTGCGGGGCTGCGCATGGACAAGGTCTGCGCCCTGCTCAACGATTCCAACCTGCCAATCGCCGAGATTGCGCTCCGGGCCGGTTTCTCCGACCAGACGGCGCTGACACGCGCCATGCGCAATACCCTTGGCGAAACGCCGGCCGCCTATCGGCGCAACCGCGGCATTCATTAGATCGCCGACATTCCCTCTGGAGTTTTTGTCAAGACAGCCACGGAGGCGCTGTGGCACATCGCAGGCAAATGCGAATGCGGATGTGACATGACATGAACAACAGAACAGGTCTCGGTGTTTTTTACGGCGTGCTGGCGGGTGCGCTCTGGGGGGGTATCTTTCTCGCCCCGAAACTCGTGCCGGATTTTTCCGCCCTGCAACTGTCGACGGCGCGTTATCTCACCTATGGGCTGATTTCCCTCATCATCATCGGGCCGCGATTGAAACGCGTATCGGCCCATTTTGGCGCGCGGGAGTGGATAGCACTCGGCTGGCTGAGCATGATCGGCAATATCGCCTATTACGTCTTCATCTCGACGGCGGTGAAACTGAGCGGCGTCGCCTTCACTTCCATCATCATCGGCTTCCTGCCCGTCGCCGTCACCATCATCGGCAGCCGCGATCATGGCGCGGTGTCGCTGAAGCGGCTGTGGCCGTCGCTTGCCTTCGGCGCGATGGGGATTATCGGCATTTCATGGCAGTCGCTGACGGAAAACGATGCGGGGCTCGATGTCTCTCGCGTCATCGGACTTGCCTGTGCGCTCGGTGCGCTGGCGTCATGGACGGCCTTTGCGGTTGGCAATGCCCGGTGGCTCTCCCGCCTTCACGATGTCAGCGCCGATGACTGGAACATGATGACCGGCGTGGTGACCGGTGGGCTTGCGCTGGCGCTCGCCATCCCGGCCTTTGGCTTTGGCGGCGAAATCCATAGTTCGGGAGACTGGCTGCATTTTGTGGCCGTTGCAGCCGGGCTGGGTTTCACCGCCTCCATTCTTGGCAATGCCTTATGGAACCGCATGAGCCGCCTTCTGCCGCTCACCATGGTCGGGCAGATGATCCTGTTCGAAACACTGTTTGCGCTGCTTTACGGTTTTCTCTGGGAAGGACGCGGGCCGACCATTGTCGAGATCGTGGCGATCTGTTCGGTGGTGCTGAGCGTGATCTTGTGCATGCGGGCGCACCGGCCGGAGCGGATCACGGCCTGAGTAGATCCGACACCCTGCGCCATCCTCGGGCTTGACCCGAGGATCCACCTCCCCAGCCGCTGAGGATCCTCGCCTCAAGGGCGAGGATGACGGAAAGATAGGGTGAGGATGGTGGAACGGTAGGCAAAGTGGCGGTGACAACAACACCGGCGCGCACTGGACCGGCCGATGGCAGCCTCTTACTCCGCAGCCGCCAGCAGCTTCTTTTCGCGGGCCGCACGCAGGCGTTCGAAATCGTCGCCGGCATGGTGGGAAGAGCGGGTCAGCGGACTGGAAGACACCATCAGGAAGCCCTTGGTATAGGCGACCGTCTCGTAGGACTTGAACTCTTCCGGCGTCACGAAGGCCTCGACCTTGTGGTGCTTGCGGGTCGGCTGCAGATACTGGCCGATGGTCAGGAAGTCCACATCGGCGCTGCGCAGGTCGTCCATCAGCTGCAGCACTTCATTGCGCTCTTCACCGAGGCCGACCATGATGCCCGACTTGGTGAACATGGTGGGATCGAGTTCCTTCACCCGCTGCAAGAGGCGCACGGAGTGGAAATAACGCGCGCCGGGGCGAACCGTGAGGTAATTGCCCGGAACGGTTTCCATATTGTGGTTGAAGACATCGGGCTTGGCGGCGACGACACGCTCCAGCGCGCCGGGTTTCTTCAGGAAGTCGGGGGTCAGGATTTCGATGGTCGTCGTCGGAGACGCAGCACGGATCGCCCAGATGACCTTCTCGAAATGTTCAGCGCCACCATCGGCGAGATCGTCGCGGTCGACCGAGGTGATGACGACGTGGGAAAGGCCCATCTGCTTGACGGCCTTGGCGACGTTCTCGGGCTCGGCCATGTCAAGCGGATTGGGCTTGCCGGTCGCGACGTTGCAGAAGGCGCAGGCGCGGGTGCAGATTTCACCCATGATCATGAAGGTCGCGTGTTTCTTGTCCCAGCATTCGCCGATATTAGGACAGCCGGCTTCCTCGCACACCGTCACCAGCTTGTGGCTGCGCACCAGTTCACGCGTCTCGTGATAACCCTTGGATGTCGGCGCCTTGACGCGGATCCATTCCGGCTTGCGCATGACCTCGGTATCGGGCTTGTGCGCCTTTTCCGGGTGGCGGATACGCTTTTCGTCGGACGACGTCCTGTCGAGAATAGTGACCATTAAAAACCTGCTTCCATCGCCCCTGGCGACCTAAACATCTGTTGGCCCGATGCTTTAGAACAATTCCAGAAAAAGCGTAAGCCCCTTCCGGCCACGAAGCCTTTCAGCGCCGTACCAGCTTCGCCAGAAACAGCAAAAGGCTGGCGCCGATGAACGACGTGACGAAATAGCCGAGCCTGCTGTCCTGCACGAAAACATCGAAGGTTCGAAGCACCGCAACCGCAACCACCGAACCGACAATGCCGAGGATGATGTTCATGAAAATGCCGAAGCGCATATCCATGAGCTTGCCCGCAAGCCAGCCGGCGAGACCGCCGATGATGATTGCTGCAATCCAGCCTACACTTTCCATTCCCACGCTCCCTGAAAGAACCAGCCCCATTTAAGGAGCCTGCATCGAGACATATGGGACACCCGGCATGGTTAGACAATGCCGGGTATCACGGAGCACTTATGCGTTCAGAACACGCCCATAGGCGTCGAGCACGCTTTCCTTCATCGATTCCGAAATGGTCGGATGCGGGAAAATCGTGTGCATGAGGTCTTCCTCAGTGGTCTCGAGGTTCATCGCAACAACGAAGCCCTGAATGAGTTCGGTCACTTCCGCACCGACCATATGCGCGCCAAGCAGCTCACCCGTCTTCTTGTCGAAGATGGTCTTGACCATGCCCTGATCTTCGCCGAGCGCCACGGCCTTGCCGTTCGCCGCAAAGGAGAAGCGTCCGACGCGGATGTCGCGGCCCTGCTCCTTGGCCTTGGCTTCGGTAAGACCGACCGAGGCGACCTGCGGGTTGCAATAGGTGCAGCCCGGAATTTTGAGCTTGTCCATCGGGTGCACATTCGGTAGACCGGCGATCTTTTCGACGCAGATCACTGCTTCATGCTCGGCCTTATGGGCGAGCAGCGGCGGGCCGGCGACATCGCCGATGGCGTAGATGCCCGGGACGTTGGTCTTGCCGTAGCCGTCGATGACGATGAAGCCGCGATCCGTCTTCACGCCGGCAGCCTCAAGGCCGATGCCTTCGATATTGGCGACGACGCCGACGGCCGAAATCATCCGATCGGCGGTGATCTTCTCGGAAGAACCGTCCTTCTTCTCGAGCGTCGCGGTGATGGAGTTCGCGCCCTTCTCAACCTTGGAAACCTTGGTTTCAAGGTGAATTTTCATGCCCTGCTTTTCGAGCTGCTTCTTGGCGAAGGTGGAGATTTCCGCATCCTCGACCGGCATGACCTGGCTCATGATCTCGACGACGGTGACGTCGACGCCCATGGTGCGGTAGAAGCTGGCGAATTCGATGCCGATGGCGCCCGAGCCCATGACGAGCAGCGACTTCGGCAGTTCTTCCGGCTTCATCGCCTCGAAATAGGTCCAGATCAGCTTGCCATCGGGCTCGATGCCGGGCAGCGCGCGCGGGCGGGCGCCTGTGGCGACGATAATGTGCTTGGCGGTATAGGTGCCCTCACCCAGCGTGTTCTTCGGCACGGGACCCTGCGGCTGAACCACCGGCTTGGTGGATTTGCCGACAACGATTTCACCCGGCTTGGTGATCTTGGCTTCACCCCAGATGATATCGACCTTGTTCTTCTTGAAGAGGAAACCGACGCCATTGTTCATGCGCGCGGCAATACCACGCGAGCGCGCCACGATTGCCTTCACATCAGGCTTGATCGAGCCTTCCAGCGTCAGGCCGTAATCCTTGGCATGGGTGGCGGTGTGCATGACATCGGCGGTTCGCAGCAGGGCCTTGGTGGGAATGCAGCCCCAGTTGGAGCAGATGCCGGCCAGATGTTCGCGCTCCACGACGGCAACCTTCATGCCGAGCTGGGCTGCGCGGATCGCGGCAATATAACCGCCCGGTCCCGAACCGATGATGATGACGTCATAAGATTGAGCCATTGGAAATCCTGCCTTGTCTTATTCGGAGAACGGCAAGCCGCCCCGAAACGAGAATTGTTGTCAAAGTCCGAGCATCATGCGGACGACAGGCTCCAGCCCGCGACCGATGGCCCGCGTGTTTTCAGCATCGAGATGAACGCCGTCCACCGGCGTCGTACGGGCGACCGAACCCGCATCGAAAAATCCGCAGTCGAGATCGTCGGCGAGGTCCCGATAGACGGAAGCCAGCATTGCCGATTCATCGATTGCATCGCGATAGATCGCGCCCATGACGGGATTTGCCGTTTCGCACAACTGCGGCGGCGCAACGATCAGAACCTCAGGCGCTTCCCAGTCGGGAACCTGCCAGACATGATTGCGTGTGAGCTTTACCAGCCGCTCGATACCCTTCATGGCGACAATCGCCGATCCATGGATCGACGGTTTCATGTCGTTGGTGCCGAGCATGATGATGACGAGATCGAGCGGCGCATGGCTGTGCAGCAGCGTCGGCAGAAGCCGCGCGCCGTTGCGGTCGCAATCGGCCGTCAGATCGTCATAGGCGGTCGTGCGACCACCCAGACCTTCGTGGATCACATGCACGTCGGAACCGAGCGCCTTTTGCAAGACGCTCGGCCAAAGATCGTCATGGCTGTGCCGGCCACCCGTTTCCGCATTTGAACCCCAGGTCAGGGAATCGCCAAAGCAGAGGACCGACTTCACCATCTCACGCTCCGATCAAACCAGCATGCCCATCGGGTTTTCGATGTAGCGCTTGAAGGCGCCGATCAGTTCGGCTCCGAGCGCGCCATCGACGCAACGGTGGTCGGT
>QFOL01000238.1 GCA_003241215.1 Agrobacterium fabrum | reverse complement strand
GAAGTCAGAATATTCCGGTCATCGTCGACAAGCGCGATCGTCTGCATGTAGTTGGTCTCCATCGTCATTTTCTCGTAACTCCCGACATTCACCCAGCCAAGGTTGTGCGCCGCGAGCCACTCTCTTGAGTATAAAGGTGGAACAAATTGTGGCAAAGGAAAACTCGCTCCGAAATCACCGGTCAGCCGGGAGCGGATTTTGCGAAAAGGCCGCAGCTGGATTTTAATGCGCCTTCAACCGATTTAAAAAGAAATAAAATCTTTTAAATCGATTAATATATTGAAATTGCTAAGTTTTTTAAAGTTCGGCTCTTGCGTTTCTAAAAGCTGCCACGTATTTTCCGAGGAAATTTCAACGTCCTTATCGTCATTAACAAGGAACGCGTCATGAACGAGCTTGGGGTTCATAATCCTGCCAATGGAGTTGCGGAACTCGGACTGGGCGAGGCCTCCCGCGTCTTTTATAACCTCAACGAGAGCGAATTATACGAAGAAGCGATCCGCAACGGCGAGGCCGAACTGACCATCGATGGCGCGCTGCGCGCCGTCACCGGCCAGCATACGGGTCGTTCTCCGAAGGACAAGTTCGTCGTCCGCGACGCCTCCACCGAGAACACCATCTGGTGGGACAACAACAAGCCGCTTTCGCCGGAAAACTTCGAACTGCTGCGCAAGGACATGCTGGCCCATGCCGCCGGTAAGACACTTTACGTGCAGGATCTGATCGGCGGCGCTGATGAGGAAAACGCTCTGCCGACGCGCGTCGTCACCGAGCTTGCCTGGCATTCGCTGTTCATCCGCAACCTGCTGATCCGGCCGAAGCAGGAAAAGCTGGCGGGCTTCAAGCAGAAGCTGACCATCATCAACCTGCCGAGCTTCAAGGCCGATCCGGTCCGTCACGGCGTGCGTACGGAAACGGTCATCGCCTGCGACCTCACCAATGGTCTCATCCTCATCGGCGGCACCTCCTATGCCGGCGAAAACAAGAAGTCCGTCTTCACGGCCCTGAATTATCTCCTGCCGGCCAAGGGCGTCATGCCGATGCATTGCTCGGCCAATGTCGGTCCTGAGGGTGACTCCGCGGTGTTCTTTGGCCTCTCCGGCACCGGCAAGACCACGCTTTCGGCCGATCCTTCGCGCACGCTGATCGGCGATGACGAGCATGGCTGGGGCGAGCACGGCATCTTCAACTTCGAAGGCGGCTGCTACGCCAAGGCGATCAAGCTTTCGGCCGAAGCGGAGCCGGAAATCTACGCCGCGACCCGCCGTTTCGGCACCGTTCTCGAAAACGTGGTGCTGGACGAAAACCACGTTCCTGATTTCAACGACAACTCGCTGACGGAAAACACCCGCAGCGCCTATCCGCTGCACTTCATTCCGAATGCATCGGAAACGGGCATTGCCGGTCATCCGAAGACGATCATCATGCTGACGGCGGATGCCTTCGGCGTGCTGCCGCCGATCGCCCGGCTGACCCCGGAACAGGCCATGTACCACTTCCTCTCCGGTTACACCGCAAAGGTTGCCGGCACGGAAAAAGGTGTAACGGAACCGGAAGCCACCTTCTCCACCTGCTTCGGCGCGCCCTTCATGCCGCGCCACCCGGCGGAATACGGCAACCTGCTGCGTGAGCTGATCGGCAAGCATGGTGTTGATTGCTGGCTGGTCAATACCGGCTGGACCGGCGGCGCTTACGGCATCGGCAAGCGCATGCCCATCAAGGCAACCCGCGCGCTTCTGACCGCCGCACTGACCGGCGACCTGAAGAATGCGGAATTCCGCACCGACGCGAATTTCGGCTTCGCCGTGCCGCTGTCGCTTGACGGCGTCGACAGCGCGATCCTCGATCCGCGTTCGACCTGGGCCGATGGCGCAGCTTACGACGCGCAGGCGAAGAAGCTGGTGTCGATGTTCGTCACGAACTTCACCAAGTTCGAAGACCACGTCGACAGCAAGGTTCGCGATGCCGCACCGGGTCCGCTGCTCGCGGCGGAATGAATAGAACCTCATTTATGAGGAGGAGGGGACCCGGCCTTGTGCCGGGTTCTTTCATTCTGTCGGCTGTTTTCATTTTTTGCGTTCTATGGCATCACCGGCGCGGAGAAAGATCATGGCCAGCGACCCGCTTTACATCAGCAACCGTATCACCATCGCCGGCTGGGAGCTGACGGAGCAATTCGTGCTGGCCGGCGGGCCGGGCGGCCAGAATGTCAACAAGGTCTCGACGGCGGTTCAGCTGTTTTTCGACATTACCAATTCACCCTCCCTTCCGGACCGGGTAAAGGCCAATGCGATCCGTCTTGGTGGCAGGCGCGTGTCGAAAGACGGCGTGCTGATGATCGAAGCGAGCCGGTTTCGCAGCCAGGAACGCAATCGCGAAGACGCCCGCGAAAGGCTGAAGGAACTGGTCCTCGAAGCTGCCGCCCCTCCGCCGCCGGTGCGCAAGGCCACCAAGCCAACAAAGGGGTCCGTGGAGCGCCGCCTCAAGGCGAAGTCCGGTCGCTCCGATATCAAGAAAATGCGCGGCAAGCCCTCGGGCGAATAGGGGACAAATGTTTCGCCCTTGTCATAGAGCTTCAAATATCGTCTGCTAATCCTCCCTACAACCAAGGAGGGTGCTATGGGTCTGTTCAATTTCATCAAGGAAGCGGGAAAGAAGCTCGGTATCGGCGGCGATGACGCCCCGGATGTCGAAGCGGTCAAGAAGGAACTCGCTTCCCACGATCTCGGCACGGACAAGGTTCAGGTCGAGGTGGTGGACGACAAGGTCGTTCTGAAGGGCGAAGTGGCCGATCAGTCGGTTTTCGAAAAGGCGGTCATCGCGGTCGGCAATACGCTCGGCATTTCCAAGGTCGAGGCCGGCGAGCTGAAAGTGGCGGAAGCGCCGGCGAAGGAACCTGTCTTCTATACCGTCAAGAAGGGCGACAATCTCTGGAAGATCGCGGAAGCCCAGTACGGCAAGGCCAATGGCGCGAAGAACAACATCATCTTCGAAGCCAACAAGCCGATGCTGACCCACCCCGACAAGATTTATCCCGGTCAGGTTCTGCGTATTCCCGAGCTTGCGTAATAACGGATCATAACCGCTGCAATGAAAGATGCCGCCTCATGCGGCATCTTTTACAATTTGCGAAGCGCCACCGTGTCGATCAGGTGGTTCTTGCCCTTGCGCAGGATAAGGTCGGCACGTGGGCGCGTTGGCACGATGTTCTGACGCAGGTTCTTCAGGTTGATGTTCTGCCAGAGACCTTCGGCGATGCTCAGCGCCGCTTCTTCACTGATCGAGGCATAACGGTTGAAGAATGAATTGGGATCGCGGAAGGCGGTCTTCCTCAGATTCATGAACCGGTTCACATACCAGTTGTGAATGAAATCCTCGTCGGCATCGATATAGATCGAGAAATCGAAGAAGTCTGAAACGATCGGCACAATCCGCCCACCCGCCGGCAGGTCACGCGACTGCAGCACGTTGATGCCTTCGAAAATCAGGATGTCCGGCTGGTCGATGACAGTGAACTCGTTCGGTAAAACGTCATAGGTCAGGTGCGAATAACGCGGCGCCTTGACATTCGGCTGGCCCGCCTTGATCGCCGACAGGAAACGCAGCAGCGCGCCGATATCGTAACTTTCCGGAAAACCCTTGCGCTCCATCAGGTTTTCCCGCCGCAGCACTTCATTCGGGTAAAGAAAACCGTCGGTGGTAATGAGATCGACCTTGGGGCTGGAGGGCCAGCGCGCCAGAAGCTCCTTCAGGATACGCGCCGTCGTCGATTTTCCAACCGCCACCGAACCGGCGATGCCGATGACGAAGGGCGTCTTGTTGACGTCAGCCATGTTGAGGAAGCGGTTGCGCTGTTCGAACAGCAGCTGCGACGCCTCCACATGCGATGACAGGAGGCGCGACAGCGACAGGTAAATGCGCCGCACTTCATCCAAATCGATCGGGTCATCCAGCGAACGCAGGCGTTTGACCTCGTCTGCGGAAAGCGTCAGCGGTGTATCGGCGCGAAATTTCGCCCATTCTTCCGAACTGAAGAAGTGGTAGGGCGAATATTCATCCGGACGGAAATGATCGAGTGTGCCTGGCATGCCTCTCTCCCCGCTGCCTGCCGTGACATTCATGATGTCGGCCTCGATGCTTTTTCCGCAAGGCCGGTCTGGCCCGTCCGGCGCTCCAGCTCGGCAAAAACATCGCTCAAGGGAATGTCGGCGATCTTCAGCACCACCAGCAGATGGTAAAGCAGGTCGGCGACTTCGTTCTTCAACCCGTCGCGGTCTTTCGCAATGGCCGCGATAACGGTTTCCACCGCTTCTTCGCCCAGTTTTTTCGCCGCGCGTTCCTGGCCGGCAGCAACCAGCTTGGCCGTCCAGGATTCGTCAGGAGAGGCAGCGGCGCGGGTCGCGACGATGCGTTCCAGATCGGAAAGGGAAAATGCGCTCATGAGAAGTTCCTGCAATCAGTCGAGACGCATGGCGATGCCATGCTCGGCCATGTAGTTCTTGGCTTGCCCGATCGAATAGGTGCCGAAGTGGAAGATGGAGGCGGCAAGCACCGCAGTTGCGTGGCCATCACGCACGCCCGCCACCAGATCGTCCAGCGTGCCGACGCCGCCCGAGGCGATGACGGGCACGCGAACCTGATCGGCAATGCTGCGCGTCAGGCCGATATCGTAACCGCTCTTGGTGCCGTCGCGATCCATCGAGGTGACAAGCAATTCGCCGGCGCCGCGTTCGACCATTTTGATGGCGAATTCCACGGCGTCGATACCGGTCGGCTGGCGGCCGCCATGGGTGAAGATTTCCCAGCGGCCGGCTTCTCCATCCTTCGAAACGCGTTTGGCGTCGATGGAGACGACGATGCACTGGTTGCCGAACTTGTCGGCCGCCTGCGCCACAAAATCGGGATCCTTGACGGCGGCGGAATTGATCGAGACCTTGTCCGCACCGCAAAGGAGCAGCTTGCGAATATCCGCGACGCTGCGAACTCCGCCGCCGACGGTGAGCGGCATGAAGCAATGGTCGGCCGTGCGCGAGACGACATCGAAGATCGTGTCGCGATTATCCGAAGAGGCGGTGATGTCGAGGAAGCAGAGTTCGTCCGCTCCCGCCGCATCATAGGCTTTTGCCGCCTCGACGGGATCGCCGGCGTCGATCAGGTCGACGAAGTTCACGCCCTTGACGACACGGCCGTCCTTCACATCGAGGCATGGGATAACGCGGGCTTTGAGGGTCATGCGTTTACCTCCTTTGCAGCCTTGATAAGGGCAAGCGCCTCAGCAGGGTCGATGCGGCCGTCGTAAAGCGCGCGGCCGGAAATCGCGCCCTCGAGCTTTGCCGCATCGGGCCGCAGCATGCGCTTGATGTCGTCAATGGAGGCGAGACCGCCGGAGGCGATGACCGGGATGGAAACGGCATTCGCCAGTTCCAGCGTCGAAGCCCAGTTGATGCCGGCCAGAATGCCGTCGCGATCGATATCGGTGTAGATGATGGCCGCGACACCGGCACCTTCGAAACGTTTAGCAAGTTCGATGACGCCGAGTTCGGAGGCTTCCGCCCAGCCCTCAACAGCAACCTTGCCGCCCTTGGCATCGATGCCGACGGCGACCTGACCGGGGAAACGCTTGCAGGCTTCGATGACCAGAACCGGGTCGCGCACCGCCACGGTGCCGAGAATGACGCGGGCAAGCCCCCGGCTCAGCCACGCTTCGATATGATCGAGCGTGCGGATGCCGCCGCCAAGCTGCACCGGGTTTTTCGTGGCTTTCAGAATGGCGTCGACCGCCTCGCCATTGACCGTCTGGCCGGCAAAGGCGCCGTTGAGATCAACGACATGCAGCCATTCGAAGCCCTGATCCTCGAAGGCCTTCGCCTGTGCGCCGGGGTCCTCGTTATAAACGGTGGCCTGGTCCATATCGCCGAGTTTCAGGCGAACGCACTGGCCGTCTTTAAGGTCGATTGCGGGAAAAAGAATCATGTCAGGGCTTCCAGCGCAG
>QFOL01000237.1 GCA_003241215.1 Agrobacterium fabrum | reverse complement strand
TCGTCCCAACGGCTTTCGAGAAGGCGGGATTTTCCCGTCATGTCTTCCTCCCAATATCTGTCTGCATTCGCGGAGCCGATACCGGCCCGCCTCCTTTGATGGCAGATATCGCGCATCCAAAAGCATAATGTCAATCAAAAACGATCATAAATTTTCATGTTGCAGCGCGATATTGATTAATTTGATCGTTCTTGATTGACAACGTAAAGAGATTGCGAATAATCACAATCAGGAGGACCCCATGCACGAACGCGAA
Source organism: Agrobacterium fabrum (assembly GCA_003241215.1). Lineage (GTDB taxonomy): Bacteria > Pseudomonadota > Alphaproteobacteria > Rhizobiales > Rhizobiaceae > Agrobacterium > Agrobacterium fabrum_A. The sequence goes on along the minus strand of QFOL01000237.1, from coordinate 5,781 downwards.
CGCCATCGCATCATCTTGAGCGCCACGCAGGAAAAAGCTGTCGTGACGGTGCAGGATATTGCCGAACTGACGGATGCGTCGGAAGCGACGATCCGCCGGGATATCGCGTCCCTGCATGTTCAGGGCAAGTTGCGCCGCGTGCGCGGCGGGGCGGAAGCGGTGCATCCGCCGCAGCTCGGCAATCTGGCCGCCCGGCCATTCCGCGTGTCCGAATCGGTCAATATCGACAAGAAACGCGCAATTGCGCGCAAGGCGGTCGATCTCTGCAACGATGGCGACGCGATCATTCTGAATGGCGGCACGACCACATTCCAGATGGTGCATTACATGGCGGCGCGACGCCTGCAGGTGATGACCAATTCTTTCGCCATCGCCGAGCATCTGGTCAAACATTCCAAATGCAATGTCAGCGTTCCGGGCGGCGCGATCTATCGCGATCAGAGCCTCATCCTGTCGCCTTTCGAGAATGATGCGATCCGCAATTTTTATGCGCGGCGGATTTTTCTCGGTGCGCAGGGCGTGGGCGCTCTCGGCATCATGGAATCCGACGCGCTGGTTATCCAGAGCGAGCAGAAGCTGATGCGGCAGGCGGAAGAGCTGATCGTCATGGTCGATTCTTCGAAATTCAGAAAGCGATCCAGCCTCATTTTATGCCCGCTCGAAAATGTCTCGACCATCATTACCGATGACGGGATTTCCGATGAGGCGGCGAGGATGGTGGAAGATGCCGGCGTGGAATTGCTGGTCGTCGGCGCGGTGAGGGATGGCAAGACAGCCACCCCACCGGATGAAGAGGATTCTTCTTCGGTCGCCTGAGGAGCACCGGAGGGAGGAAAAAGGTTCAAAACGGGAGGAAAAGGGACATGAAACTTACACGCAGAACATTGACGAGCGCTCTAGCGCTCAGCGCGGCGCTCTCCGTCGCAGGGCTGGGCGGCGTCGCCCAGGCCGCCGATGTGAAGATCGCACTTGTGGTCAAATCGCTCGGCAACGGCTTTTTCGAAGCCGCGAACAAGGGCGCGCAGGAGGCCGCAAAGGACCTCGGCGGCGTCGAGATCATCTATACCGGCCCGACCAGCACCACGGCGGAAGGCCAGATCGAAGTCATCAATTCGCTGATCGCGCAGGGCGTCGACGCCATCGCCATTTCCGCCAATGACCCCGACGCCGTGGTTCCGGCGCTGAAAAAGGCGGCCCAGCGCGGCATCAAGGTCATTTCCTGGGATTCCGGCGTGGCACCTGAAGGCCGCATTCTCCAGCTCAACCCTTCGTCCAACGCGCTGATCGGCAAGATGTGCCTGCAGCTCGCCGCGTCGCATCTGGAAGGTGGCAAGGGCGATTTCGCCATTCTTTCGGCCACCACCACCTCCACGAACCAGAATATCTGGATCGACGAGATGAAAAAGCAGCTGAAAGACTTCCCCGGCCTCAACCTCGTCACGACTGTTTATGGCGACGACCTGGCCGACAAGAGCTACCGCGAAGCGCAGGGACTGCTCTCCTCGCAGCCGAATGTGAAGGTTATCGTCGCGCCGACGACGGTTGGCGTTCTCGCCGCCTCGCAGGCTGTGAAGGACGCGGGCAAGATCGGTCAGGTCTATGTGACTGGCCTTGGCCTGCCGTCTGAAATGGCCGGCGCCATCAAGTCGGGCGCCACCAAGGAATTCGCCATCTGGAACCCGATCGACCTCGGTTACTCCGCCACCCAGATCGCCTATCGCCTGGTGAAGGGCGAAACCGACGGCAAGCCGGGCTCGGAAATCGAAGCCGGCCGCATGGGCAAGATCAAGGTTGGCGAAAACAGCGAAGCGGCCATGGCCGATCCGTTTGTTTATGATGCGAAGAATATCGATCAGTTCTCGAAGATTTTTTGATCTTGAGAAGTGACGGCAGTGCGTGGAGGGCACCCCCCTCTGCCCTGCCGGGCATCTCCCCCACAAGGGGGGAGATCAATATGCGGCGGCCTCTCGGCCATCTCTAACGTTGCGAGTAAGCGAGCGTTTTCTTCTGGCCGATCTCCCTCCTTGTGGGGGAGATGCCCGGCAGGGCAGAGGGGGGTGGCCCCGATCACTTCACTCAAAACTGACCGGTAATACCTGATGATGCGTGCTGAAACCCAAACCATAGACATCCCAGCGACTTCCAGCGCCACGCCCATTCTCGAAATGCGCGGCATCAGCCAGATATTCCCCGGCGTCAAAGCGCTTGATAGCGTCGATATCGCGCTTTATCCCGGCAAGGTCACCGCGCTGATCGGCGAGAACGGTGCGGGCAAATCCACGCTCGTCAAAATCCTCACCGGCATCTATCGCCCCAACGAGGGCGAAATCCTTCTCGATGGCCAACCTGTCCATTTTCACAGCGCACAGGACGCCATCGACGCCGGCGTCACCGCCATTCATCAGGAAACCGTGCTGTTCGACGAGCTCTCCGTCGGCGAAAACATCTTCCTCGGCCATGCGCCCAAAGGTCGTTTCGGTCTGATCGACTGGAAGACCATCAACACGCGCGCCAGAATCCTGCTGGAACAACTCGAAAGCACCATCGATCCGACGATCCGGCTGAAGGACCTGTCCATCGCCCAGCGCCACCTCGTCGCCATCGCCCGCGCGCTTTCGGTCGAGGCGCGCATCGTCATCATGGACGAACCGACGGCTGCGCTTTCCCGCAAGGAGATCGATGATCTCTTCCGCATCGTCGAGAACCTCAAGCGGCAGGGCAAGGCCATCCTCTTCATCAGCCACAAGTTCGATGAGGTCTATGAGATCGCCGAGAACTACGCCGTGTTCCGCGACGGCAGGATGGTCGGTGCGGGCAATCTCGCCGCCACGCCGCAGGACGAGATTGTGCGGCTGATGGTCGGCCGTGACGTGACGAACGCCTTTCCCAAGCAGGCCGTGCCCCTCGGTTCGACGGTTCTTTCAGTGCGCGATTATTCGCATCAAACGGAATTCCGCGATATTTCGCTCGAACTGCGCAAGGGCGAGATTCTCGGCCTTTACGGGCTGATCGGCGCCGGCCGCTCCGAACTCTGCCAGTCGCTTTTCGGCATTACCCGGCCGGCTTCAGGGCAGGTATCGCTGGAAGGCCAGCCGCTTTCCATCCGCTCGCCGGAAGACGCGATCCGCGCCGGCATCGTTTATGTGCCGGAGGAGCGTGGCCGCCACGGGTTGGCGCTCGACATGCCGATCTACCAGAACATGTCGCTGCCATCGCTCACGCGCACCTCGCGCAGGGGGTTTCTGGCCGCCGCCAATGAATTTGCGCTGGCGCGCAAATATGCCTCGCGGCTTGACCTGCGCGCAGCCGCCCTTTCGGTGCCCGTCGGCACGCTTTCGGGTGGCAACCAGCAGAAGGTGGTGATCGGTAAATGGCTCGCCACCCAGCCCAAGGTCATCATTCTCGATGAACCGACCAAGGGTATCGATATCGGCTCCAAGGCCGCCGTTCATGGCTTCATCAGCGAGCTTGCCGCCGAGGGGCTCTCCATCATCATGATTTCATCCGAACTTCCCGAAATTCTCGGCATGTCCGACCGCGCCATCGTGATGCGCGAAGGCCTGATGGCGGGCCAGTTCGAACGCACCGATTTTTCTCCGGAAAAGCTGGTGCGCGCCGCCACCGGCAATGCCTGAGAGGGGCAAAACCATGCAACGTCTACTCAAAAATCGCGAATGGCTGCTGGCGGGCATCATCGTCATCATGATCGCCGGTTTTGCACTGCGCGCGCCCGGTTTCAGCCGGCCCGGCAATCTCGTCAATATCTTCAACGATACCTCCATCCTCATCATTCTGGCGCTTGGCCAGATGGCGGTCATTCTCACCAAATCCATCGATCTTTCGGTTGCCGCCAATCTCGCCTTTACCGGCATGGCGGTGGCGATGACCAATGCCGCCTTTCCGGGAATTCCCCTGCCGCTTCTCATCGTCATGGCGGTCGGCATCGGCGCATTTCTCGGCTCGCTCAACGGCGTGCTGGTCTGGTGGCTCGGCATTCCGCCCATCGTCGTCACGCTTGGCACGCTCACCATCTATCGTGGTATGGCTTTTGTGCTGTCCGGCGGCGGCTGGGTGAATGCGCACCAGCTTTCCCCCACCTTCCTCAACGTGCCGCGCACCATGATCCTCGGTATGCCCGTACTTTCATGGGTGGCGGTCCTCATCATCGCCGGCGCGTGGCTGGTGCTTAGCCGCACCTCCTTCGGCCGTTCGGCCTATGCATCTGGCGGTAATCCGAGTGCGGCCGTCTATGCGGGCATCGATGTCGGCCGCACGCGCTTCTTCGCCTTCGTGCTGTCAGGCGCGCTCGCCGGTCTCGCCAGCTATCTCTGGGTCTCGCGTTATGCGGTTGCCTATGTCGATATCGCCGCCGGTTTCGAGCTGGACAGCGTGGCGGCGAATGTGATCGGCGGCATCTCGATTGCCGGCGGCATCGGCTCGGTGGCGGGTGCGGTGCTCGGCGCGCTGTTCCTCGGCGTCATCAAGAACGCCCTGCCCGTCATCGGCATTTCGCCCTTCGCGCAGATGGCGATTTCCGGTGTGGTGATCGTACTCGCCGTCGTCTTCAACGCCCGCGCCGAAGCTCGAAAAGGCCGCATCATCCTGCGCGACCGCGCAGCAAGCGATCAGGCCAGGGAGGCCGCAGCATGAGCACGACGCCTCAACCAGCGCAGAATCCGCGCATCATTCCAGACAAGCTCGGCACGCCGATACGCCGCATCATGGCCAGCTGGGAAGTGCTGCTGCTTGGCGTTGCGATCCTCATCTTCATCGCCAATTCGCTGGCCTCGCCCTATTTCCTCAATGCGTGGAACCTGTCGGATGCGACCTTCAATTTCACGGAAAAGGCAATCATCGCTTTTGCCATGGCGCTGCTGATCATCGCCGGTGAAATCGATCTTTCCGTCGCCGCCATCATCGCGCTTGCCTCCACCGCCATGGGCGCTGCGGTGCAAATGGGGATCGGCACGCCCGGCCTCGTCGCCATCGGCATCGGCACCGGGCTTTTATGCGGAGCCTTCAACGGTTTTCTGGTTGCAGGGCTGAAGCTGCCGTCCATCGTCGTCACCATCGGCACGATGAGCCTGTTTCGCGGCATTTCCTATATGGTGCTGGGCGATCAGGCCTATGGCAAATATCCGGCCGATTTTGCCTATTTCGGTCAGGGTTACGTTTTCTGGGTGATTTCTTTCGAATTCGTGCTGTTCATCGCCATGGCCATCCTCTTCGCCATTCTGCTGCACGCCACCAATTTCGGCCGGCAGGTCTATGTCATCGGCAACAACCCCTTCGCCGCCCGTTTCTCCGGCATTCCGGTCGAGCGGGTGAAATTCATCCTCTTTCTGCTCACCGGCCTGATGAGCGGCATCGCCGCCGTCTGCCTCACGTCGCGGCTCGGCTCCACGCGCCCGTCCATCGCCCAAGGCTGGGAACTTGAGGTGGTGACCATGGTGGTGCTCGGCGGTGTCTCCATCCTCGGCGGCTCCGGCACCATCGCGGGCGTGGTCATTGCCGCTTTCGTCATGGGCCTCGTCACCTTCGGGCTGGGGCTTCTGAATGTGCCTGGTATCGTCATGTCGATCTTCGTTGGTCTGCTGCTCATCGTCACCATCGCCATCCCCATCGTTGTCCGTCGCCTTCGGGCTCTCAGAAACTGAACAATGAGAGGTTGAGCCATGCCGGAACTTGAAAAACACGCCTTCAAGATGAAACTCTTTGCCGGAAAAGAGGCCGAATATAAAAAGCGCCATGACGAGATATGGCCAGAACTGGTGGCGCTGC
>QFOL01000236.1 GCA_003241215.1 Agrobacterium fabrum | reverse complement strand
GATCAAGGCTCTGGAAATCGCTGAAGAGAAGGAAGCCGTCGCACAGTTCGGTTCGTCCGACTCGGGCGCTTCGCTCGGCGACATCCTCGGCGCGGCTCTGAAGAACCGCGGCGAATAATCGCTCCGATCTTTGAAATGAAGAACCCGCCGGAATTTCCGGCGGGTTTTTTGTTGCTTTCAGCTATTGCCGGTGGGTGGGCGCGGCGCGCTTCTCAGAGCATGCCGCTCATCTTCAGATAATAATTTTCCGCACTGTCGTCAGAAGCCGCCGCGGGCGTGCTTTCCTGCTCGTCCGTCGTGTCATTGGCAGCAATGCGTTCTTCCGTATCGTCCTGACCATCGGAATTTTCAGCCCCGGCCTCGGCCTCACCTTCCGCCTCTTCCTCTGAAAAAGGTCCGCCTCCACGCGGCGGCGTTTCCTGTTCATAGTCCTCATCCGCCGGCGGATAGGCGATGAGCGGCAGCGGCGTGCCTTCTTTTACCAGAGCCGCAGCGACCAGGGATTGCGAAGCCGATTGCTCCAGCATCGCCATTCTCGCCTCCGGGTCCAACACGGCCCGCGGCAGGGGCTGGGCTTCGGGGCGATGGGCCACCGTTTCCGTCGCCTCACCCGAAGGGCGGGCAGCGGCTGTCGCGAGGGCCGATTTTTCGGCGGGCTGATCATCTAATGCTTGCTGGGCAACACCCTGTTGTGCGGGCAGGGGGCCCTGTGTGCTGGTCGCCTTGACCGGAAGTTTACCGGCCGTAGCGGCAAGCAGAAGGTTGTTCATGGTCTCGGCGTCATCCGCGAGCGGACCGGATGGCGGGGCAAAAGCCGTGCGGATTTCTTTCTGCTCCGTCTTCACCGCCTCCCGAAGCGGAAGGGCAGGGCGCATTTCGCCGGTTTCGGCGCGGGGCGGATTTGCCGGACGGGTCTCTGACGATACCTCCTTGGTCACGCTGCCGGTTTGCGACGGAAGCGGACGTGCGGTGTTTTCGGTTCTTCCATCCGGTTTTACCGCATTGGGCGGCGTATCATGCGTGTCGGCAGCTGGGGTGGAAAACGTGGGCCGGAGGTCGAGCTGCGCCGCCAGCGCCGCCATCGTGGCTTTCATGGCTGCACCACCGAGCGCGAGCGGGCCGATAAGCAGAGGCAGGAGCCGGCTGGCGACGGCGGAATTTGTCGCCTGTGCCGTCTGCGCTGTCGCGGCCGGAGAGGGGCGACTGTCCGCATTCTGGCTCGGGGCGTTCTGCTGTTTCGGCTGGGCCGCCTGTGCGGGGGCGGGAGCGGCGGAATTGTTCTGCTGGTAGGAGGAGACCACCGCCTTTGCCGCCAGATCCATTCCCCTGTATCGCGAAAGCTCGATCAGCAGCGCCAGACGCGCAGCATCCGGCCCCGTCGGCTGCTTCAGGATTTCGGCGAGCATTGACAGGGTCAGGCCCTGCAGGGCCTTGCCGACCTGCTGTTCCAGCGCCAGACGTTGCGAGGCCGGCAGGGCGCGCAGCGCCTCGGTCAGCCGCGTCACATAGGTTTCCACGGCCTCGCCATCCCGCCGGGGTAGGTTCATCAGCTTGCCGAGCGCTTCTGCAAGAACCGCCGTGCTGCGGGAAAGCTGAAATTCGCTGGTAAGGGAAGCGATTGCGGCGCGGGCGAAAAGGCTGCCGCTGTTTTCAGGCAGAGGGGCGCTCGTTTGCGGCGGCAGGGTTTCTTTCACCGGGCTGCGCGGCGTCAGCGAGATCATGGTCCCATAGGCGGCATCGGTTGCCGCAATTTTCGGTACAGGCGGTAACATGCTGCGCTCCGTTTCTATCGGTGACCGCCGCTGGCTGCGTAAGGGCCAATCCCCATTGGCTCTGTGATCCGCATCTGGCTTAAATGTTGAAAAATCGCCGCGCCGGTGATGTACAGGTGTCATCTCGCCCGCTCATGCGGGAGCGCCGTATACATGCCCTGGCCGCAATGCCAGCGCCTGCGCATACAGAATCATCTGGCTCGATCTTGGCTTGCAGATATTAAGATTTGGCTAACCAAGGAATTCTCCGGCCGGCTCCAGTCAGGGCGAGACGCCGATGAACATGCGGTAAAGGCCGTTATCGTCTGAGTTAACAGAGGAGATGTGGTCGGGATCAGCGGCTGCCGCCTCAAAAGCCTCCGGCGGCATGGCATCGAGCCAGCTCGCCTTGGGAAGGCTTCGCTCCGGCTGCGTGGCCGCAGGGTCGGTCGGCGTATCCTCTTCACCGGAGGCGGCGAAGACCGCTTCATCCGGAACGAGCGGCGGGGCGGCCATGGACATGAGCGCCTGCGCGGCATTGGGTTCGGCATCGTAAGCGGCGCTGCCGGGTAGGCCGGAAATATCTGTCATGTCTGAACTCACATCATGTTTCGCTCAAGTGACTGTCGCAAGCGGCAATCATGCCGCCTTTTTCTTCAGCAGTTCATAAAGTCCGTTGTCGTCGATCGAAATCGGCAGAATGGCGGTGCGGGCGTCATCGACAAGCGCCTGTGCATCGAGCAGTTTTTCGGCGTCGTCTTCCGCATCGGCCGGCGTGGCCGCCGCGTCCGTCTCCGAAGGTTCAGTTCCGTTCGCAGCGGGGGCGGCGTCTTCGGCGGGAATAGCCGCAAGGACGGAGATCAGGGCGGTCTCCGAGGATATGTCGGCCGGCGCCTGCGGGTCGGCGTCTTCCGTTTTCTCCTCGCCGGAAGCATCCATATGCTCCTTCACGACCTCCTGAAGCTCCTGTACGTCTTCAAGCTTGCCCTGCGTGTCACGGGCCTTGATGTCCTCTTCCCGCTCGGCCTTCACTTCGGCATCGTTGATCTTACCGATGCGCTCTTCGCCGCGCTCGGCCTGCAACTCTTCCTTGGTTTTCGGATCGGCGACATCTTCGAGACGCTGAATGACCTTCAGGGTTTCACGCGTCATGAAGCGGGTGCCCTGCGCCTGTTCGTCCAAAGCGCCCTTGACGGCGCGCGCCTCGTCCCCATAGGGGTTGGCGATGGCCGCGATCATCTGCCTGGCGGAAATGCCGAGTTGCTTGAGCCCGGTGGATTCCTCGAGATCGCTGACATTTTTCGGCAAGGTCGCGCGCATCGCCATGATCGCTTTTGACATCTCATCGCCGAAATTCTCTTCCGCGCCCGTCAGGCCGGCGCTTTTTGCGATACGGGCGGCGAGGGCGGCCATGGGATCGGTCTTGGCGTTGACGCCATTGTTCAGCACCTCGACGACCTGTCCCTCCGAAACACCGAAGGATGTCAGGGAAATCTTCGTGGCTTTTCCCTGCGCATCGGTTTTTTCGAAACTGTCGGTCAGCGTCAGCGCATCCTGAAGTCTGCGGGCGAAGGAGAAGCTCGACTCGTCGGTCTCCTGCGTGATGCCCAGCGCGGAGGAAAAACGGGAAACAAGTGCGGCAAAAGCATCGGCGTCCGGCTTCATGATGCCAAACAGATAGGCGCTTATCTTTTCATTGGCGACGCGATGGCTTTCGTCCGGCTGCGGCTGGGTCTTGACCGCATCGTCCTTTTGGATGCCGTTGGCTTTTTCCTGCTCTTCGCGCTGCCGGTCCTCGATGGCCTCGACCATCGACCGCATGAGATCGCTGACTGCAATGCCCGCCGTCTGCTGTAGCGGAGTAATCATCTGGAAAGTCCCCGGCCGCCCAAAGTTGCGGCCGAGAATAGGCAATTTCGGTAAATCAGTGCTTAAACCGGGCGGGAGAACGCTCAGCTATGGGCGAAAATGTCCGTTTCTTCCCAACCGAGGAGGTCAAGCTTCGCGCGGGTCGGCAGAAAGGCGAAGCAGGCATCGGCATGGTCGAGACGGCCGTCGCGGATGAGGCGGTCCGTCAGCCTGTCGCGCAGCGCGTGCAGGTAAAGCACGTCGGAGGCGGCATATTCGAGCTGCGCAGGCGACAGGGTCTCGGCCGCCCAGTCGGAGGATTGCTGCGCCTTGGAAATATCGACTTCCAGCATTTCCTTCAGATTGTCCTTCAGCCCATGCCGGTCGGTATAGGTGCGGGTGAGGCGCGAGGCGATCTTGGTGCAGAAGACCGGCGTGGTCGTCACACCGAAGGTGTGGAACAGAACGGCGATATCGAAGCGGCCATAGTGAAAAATCTTCTGGCGGGCCGGATCGGCCAGCATCCGGACCAGGTTCGGGGCTTCCTTCTGGCCGGCGGCGATGCGGATGACATCCGCCGTGCCATCGCCGGGGGAGAGCTGGACAACGCAGAGACGGTCGCGGCGTGGCACCAGCCCCAGCGTTTCCGTATCGATGGCGATGGCGCCGGTGTAACGCGCGGCATCTTCGGCGGAAATATCGCCTTCGTGGTAACGGATGGGTGCTGCCATGTCTTGCTCCAGAAATTTCCAGTTTGTCGCTCCGGCTATAACGGAAAGAAAGGCTGGACGATACCGTTTTATCGGCCCGTCGGGCGCGTCACGCTGCGCGCCCTTGGCACTTGCCTTTGCGAAAGTCCCCGGGTTAGGTTCGGGAAATCCTTTTCTCACAGATCGCATGAATTCCCGATGACAAAGAAAATCTATCTCGCCGGACCGGAAGTCTTCCTCCCGAACGCGCGTGAAATGCTCGATCTCAAGGCGTCGCTTGCGCGGGAGGCCGGTTTTATACCGCTTTCGCCGGGCGATCTGCAGATCCCGCCGGCGGAAACCAGGGTTGGCCACGGCTGCAACATCAATGCCGTCGATGAGCGGATGATGCTGGAAGCGGATGCGGTGATCGCCAACCTCACGCCGTTTCGCGGCATCGCCGCCGATACGGGAACAAGCTACGAGCTGGGCTTCATGTGCGCGCTGGGCAAGCCGGTTTTCGCCTATACCAATGTCGCGGCCAATCACTTCACCCGCATCAAGGCGCATTATGGCGGCATCGCCACCCTGGATGAAACGGGCCGGTATCGCGGGCCGGACGGGCTGTCGATCGAGAATTTCGACATGGTCGACAATCTCATGCTGCATGGCGGGATTCTGCGGCGCGGCGGCGTCATCATCGTTGGCGACGCCCCGCAGGAGGCGCTTTATACGGATCTCGACGCCTACAGACGCTGTCTCGCAGCGGCGGCCGAAAAATTACTGACACCGATCGACCCTGAAAGAACAGATATCGTGGAGGCATCATCATGAGCGGCACCATCCTCATCACCGGCGCGACTTCCGGCTTCGGCCAGGCCACGGCCCGGCGCTTCGTCAAGGAGGGCTGGAAGGTCATCGGCACGGGCCGGCGGGCGGAACGGCTGGAGGCGCTGGCCGCCGAACTCGGCGCCGCCTTTCATGGCGTCGCCTTCGACATTACCGATGAAGAGGCGACCAAAAAGGCGCTTGCCGGCTTGCCGGAAGGGTTCCGGGACATCGACATTCTCGTCAATAATGCCGGCCTGGCACTCGGCACCGCACCTGCGCCGCAGGTGCCGCTGAAAGACTGGCAGACGATGGTGGACACCAACATCACCGGTCTCCTCAATATCACCCACCATCTGTTGCCGACGCTGATCGAGCGTAAGGGCATTGTCGTCAATCTCTCGTCCGTGGCCGCCCACTGGCCCTATTCGGGCGGTAACGTCTATGCCGGAACGAAAGCCTTCCTGCGGCAATTCTCGCTCGGCCTGCGCTCCGACCTGCATGGCAAGGGTGTGCGGGTGACCTCGATCGAGCCCGGTATGTGCGAAACGGAATTCACGCTGGTGCGCACAGGCGGCAGTCAGGAAGCCTCGGACAATCTCTACAAGGGCGTCAATCCGATCACGGCCGATGATATCGCCAACACGATCTATTGGGTCGCCTCGCAACCCAAACATATCAACATCAACAGCCTCGAGCTCATGCCGGTCAACCAGTCCTTTGCCGGTTTCCAGGTCCATCGCGAAAGCTGATTGCTCCGCGATTTCGGGGGTGCTGAAAAACCGGGCAGGAATTTCAGAGCTATGCAGAAATGCAATGCTGCATTGCGAGACTTGCTCTGTTAAAAATCACGAATACCGCTATATTCCAATCATCGAAGCGACGCACTCCTCCTCCCAGCGTCGCTCGATGTGGATCGGTGGTACTCCTCCTCCCAATCACCGATCAAGTTTGAAGCCTGCCGCACC
>QFOL01000235.1 GCA_003241215.1 Agrobacterium fabrum | reverse complement strand
CTTCATCGAGGCGCAATGCGTGATCGACCGGGAAGTGCGCGGCCTGCAGGAAAAGAGCCTCGGCAAGGCGCATGGCTTTACCGATTCCGAATATGAAATCCTTGTCGATGTCGCTCTCGGCCTTACTGACAAGGCGATTGCCCGCCGCCGCAATCTGTCGCTGCGCAGCGTGCAGAACCGGCTGCAAAGCCTCTATGAGAAACTGAATGTGCATCAGGCCGCCGGCGATGACGAGGCGGAAGGCCGGTATAATCTCAGAACCCGCGCCGTTACCGTCGCTTTCCTGCGCAAGCTGTTGAATTACAGCGCGCTGGAAAGGGCCGAGCGGGAACTGGCGGAATGGGCGGGCAGCCGCTGATTCTCAGGGCAGGAAGGCAAGCAGCCGTCTTTCATCCGCCCTGAGGCCGGAGACGGGCTTTGCCCCGACCTTCAAGATGCGGCCAAGTTTTTTCTGCGCTTTCTCTTCCATGGCGATATCGAGGACAGCCGGGTGCACATAACTCTTGCGGCAGATGGCGGGTGTGTTGGAAAGCTCCGCCGCCGCTGCCTGGCACATGCCCTTTATGCTCGGCTTGTCGCCCGCCGCCACATGTTCCATCGCGTTGCAGAAGGCGGCCAGCGTTCCGCCCCAGGTGCGGAAGGTCTTGGCGGAAATGCCTTGCCCGCCGATACGGGAGAGGTAAGCGTTGAGATCGCTGGAATCGACCGAATGCACCCGGTTTTCGCTATCTTGCCAGACGAAGAGTTCCTTGCCGGGCAGATCGGCGATCTCCTCGAGGATTTTCTGAAGGCGCGGGTGGCGCAATTGCCGTTTCACCTTCTGCCCGCCCTTGGCGGCAAACCGTAACTCGATGGTTTCACCGAAGGAGACGTGCCGCTTGAGCAATGTCGTTGCGCCATAGGTGCCGTTGGTTTCGAGATAGGAGCGGTTGCCGACGCGCAGATAGGCGGCATCGAGCAGCAGTGTGAGCGCCGCGAGCGTCATTTTCGGCCCATGATCCTGTTTTTCGATATCGGCGATGGCGCGGCGGCGAATGGCCGGCAGCGCCCTGCCGAAGCTTTTCAGCTGGAAGAATTTCGTCTCGCCCCGGAGCGCATGCCAGTCGGGATGATACCGATATTGTTTTCGCCCCCGGGCATCAAAGCCGGTTGCCTGCAGATGGCCTGATGGGTCGATGCAGATCCACACGTCCTTATAGGCGGGCGGCACGCCGAGCGCTTTGATGCGCTTCAGTTCGACGCTGTCGGACAGAAGTTCGCCGCCCGGCAGGCGGTAACAGAAACCGCGTCCGCGTTTCTCGCGGGCAATACCCGGCTCCTGATCGTTGACATAGGCAAGTCCGATTTTGGCAAGAAGGCGGGTGGGCGGCTGTGGCATGGTTTTTTCCGGCAGGTTTCACGCTGCGGCAAACGAAAAACAGGCCGCCTTCGTTCCGGCGGCCTGTCGCATCGATCATCTGTTTTATCAGCCGGGTTTTTTTAATCAGCTCGCCTTGGTGATCCGCAGGATCTGCGATTGACCGCCGCCGCGCTCTTCGGTCACGGCATAGATCGCGCCATCCGGACCCACCTTCACGTCGCGAATGCGTGCTTCCAGCGGCAACCGGCTTTCGGTGGCAACCCTGTCGCCATCGATATGCAGGATGACGAGGCCCTGGCTTACCAGACCGCCGACGATGAAAGCGCCCTTCCATTCGGGAATCTGGTCGCCGTCATAATAGGCCATGCCGGAGGGGCCGATGACCGGGTCCCAATAATAAACCGGCTGTTCCATGCCTCTTCTGGCGGTAACGCCTTCGCCAACCGACCTTCCGCTATATTCGACGCCATAGGTGATGACCGGCCAGCCGTAGTTCAGGCCCGCTTTCGGCATGTTCAGCTCATCGCCGCCGCGAGGGCCATGTTCCACGGTCCAGAGCCTTCCCTCACCATCAAGCGCTGCGGCCTGCAGGTTGCGGTGGCCATAGCTCCAGATTTCGGGGAGGGCGTTCTGCTGGCTGGCGAAAGGATTGCCTTCAAAGGCCTTGCCCTGTGTATCGATGCGGAAGACCTTGCCAAGCCCGCTCGACAGGTCCTGCGCCTGCACGCGCGGCTTTGAATCCGAACGTTCTCCGACGGTGACGTAAAGCTCGTTGCTCGGCCCGAAAACGAGGCGGGAGCCGAAATGTTTGTCGCCGTCATAGGTCGGCATCTGGCGGAAGATCACCGAGACATTGTCCAGCTTTGCCGCGCCGCCCTCCTCGGTCAGTTTCGCCGAGGCTACCGACGTGCCGTTGCCGCCATCGCGCGGTTCGGAGAAGGAGAAGAAGATGGTGCGCGATGTTTCGAAATCGGGAGCCAGCGCGATGTCGAGAAGGCCGCCCTGCCCGTCGGATGCCACCTCAGGCACGCCCGCAATCGCCGGGCCGGCCTTGCCGTCGGCGACGATATGCATGGCGCCCTCCTTGGCTGCGACGATCATGCGGCCATCGGGCAGAAACTCCATCGACCACAGATGCGGCAGGCCGTCCGCGATCACGGTTTTTTCGACGCTTGGCTGGGTGGCGGCCTGCGGCGCGCGGGTCTGGCCCTCAAAAGCCGGTTTCTGATCCGGCGCATTCGGCCGTTTCGTTTCGGCAGCCGGGGCCTGGGCCTGCGCAACACCGGCAAGCGGCACGGCGAGCAGCGCACACAGGATCGTCGAACTCAGAAATCGGTTGTTATGGAACATGGGTCTCCCTTCCTTCGTTTACGTCAGGCAGAGAACCATTTGGGGAGGATTTCGTTTCCTGCGATAGTTTCAAGAAAACTTGATCACGCCGTGTGCAGGCGGCACGCTCTTTTCTCATCCATGCGAATTCATAAGGAACCGCCAGCCTGCGGTCACGTTTTCCCTTTTGTTACACGGAGGGAGCCATGCAGATCATCGACAACAAGACCATAGACGGGAACAGAACCAAGCCGATCCTCAACGTCGCGGAATTCTGCCGGCGTTACCGGCTGGACAAGGCCGAGGAAACCCGGCTCAGAAAGCTGTTCGGCGAGTTCGCCTCCCGGCACGAGCTTTTGATGAATGCGCAGCGCAAGCCGAGCTTCCGCTGATCATTCCTCCGGGTCGAGAGATTTCCCGAAGATCATGAAGACATCATAACGGGTGTTCTTGCCCATTATCTGATGCGAAGGTTTGCGAATGCCCGGCATCGGCTCGGCGCGCAGCGGCCATTTCAGAACCACCCGTTTCGTCGCATTCTCCAGCGCAGCCTCCATCAGCTCCACTTGGTCCGGATCGGCGCCAACCAGTTCCCTCAGCACCCGCATCTCCTTTTTCACCAGCGCCGTGTTGTGGCGCGGCGGGTGCATGGGGTCGACAATCACCACCTCCGGTGAAAGCTCTTTCAGTAACTGGCGTGAATCTCCGTGAAGAAGCGTCATGCGTGCTGCCGCCTCGGCATAGGCGCCCCCAGCCTCCAATGCGCGGCGAATGCCGTCCGCAAGATGGGCATGCATTCCCGGCGAGCGTTCGATGAGGGTCACTTCCGCTCCCAGTGAAGCCAGCAGAAAAGCGTCGCGCCCGAGGCCTGCGGTCGCATCCACGATTTTTGGCGTGCGGCCCTTCGTGAAACCCGCGGCTTTCGGCAGAGCCTGTCCGCGCCCCTCGCCGGAGCGGAAACGGTGTCCGACTGCACCGCCGACAAAATCTACTACGAAGCTTTCGTCTTTTTCTTTCATCGCAGGCCTCAGAAGGGGCAGGGTACGGTATAGGTGACGTCCCGGCCATCGGGATGGCGGAACCCGACCTCCTGCGCATGCAGCATCAGCCGCGGCGCAGCGGCGAGCGCTTCGCCCTCGGCATAAAATTCATCGCCGAGAATGGGGTGGCCAAGCGCCTTCATATGCACCCGCAATTGGTGGGTACGGCCGGTAAGGGGTGTCAGCGCCAGCCGCGTTGCCGGAAGCGGCAATCGCTCCAGCACCCGCCAAAGGCTCTGCGCCGGCTTGCCGTTCTCGCGGTCGACGCGGTGGCGGGGCTTGTTTTCGGGATCGATGGCGAGTGGCAGGTCCACTTCGCCGGCTTCTCCGGCAACCTCTCCCCAGACAATGGCGACATAGGATTTGCGTGTCTGACGGTTTTCAAACTGCGACGCAATCGCCGCATGCGCCCTGCGGTTCAGGGACATCAGCACGATGCCTGATGTGTCCTTGTCCAGCCGGTTGATCATCAGCGCTTTCGGAAACTGTTTCTGCACCCGCGTCATCAGGCTGTCCGAAAGCGCCGGATCGCGCCCCGGCACCGATAAAAGCCCGCTCGGCTTGTCGAGCACCAGCAGATCGTCGTCGCGGTGCACGATGGTGAGCCAGGGGTCGAGTGGCGGATGATAGACGGGGTTGGAAAGCTCGAATGACATGTCGCTTCCTTAGCACGAATTGCGCATTCGGACAGGCGCTAGAGCATTTCCAGGAAAAGTGGATCCCGGTTTTCCGTCCGGAAATTCGCTAAAACAAAGAGTTAGAGTGTTTTCGCGCTTCGAAGAAAAGCGAAAAAAACTCTAGTCGGGAATATGGAGATTGACGCGACCGCTGGTCAGGTCGCTTAAAAGCCGGGTGAGCCGTTCGGCTTCCTCCGCCGGAACCGAAAGCAGCATATCCGCGCCGGTGCCGGTGAAATCTTCCCTTTCCAGACGCAGGTTCTGGGTGGCGGAAAGGCGCGATTTCACCAGCGCCAGATCGGAGAAGGGGCAGCTCAGCGTCGCACTGACATAGGCGATGACCGGCGAGGTTTCGCCAAGCCGCAGGCAGGCCGCCGCCGTGCCGCCATAGGCGCGCATGAGACCACCGCTGCCGAGGAGGATGCCGCCGAACCAGCGGATGACGAGAACGGCGACATTGTCCAGCGCCTGGCCGTCGATGGCCTGAAGGATCGGTTTCCCGGCCGTGCCCGAAGGCTCGCCGTCATCGCTGAAACGATAGGTCTGGCCGCTTCGCCATGCCCAGCAATTATGGTTCGCATCGGGATCGGAATGCGCCGCAAGAAAGTTTTTCGCATCCTCTTCGCCCGTCACCGGTGCGGCAAAGGCGATGAAGCGGCTTTTCTTGATATCCTGCGAAAAGGTGACGGGTCGGTCGAGCGTGAACATGGGCGTTTCAATATCGCATATATTCGCATGCGGAAATCGGTATAAGGCTCGGAATGGCGAAGATGGCGATGGAGAAGGTTTTGAGCGAGGCGAGGCAGGTTGCTGTTATCGGCGGCGGGCCGGCGGGGCTGATGGCGGCCGAGATGCTTTCGGCCACCGGTCATGCGGTGACGGTGTTCGAGGCGATGCCGACCGTGGCGCGCAAATTGCTGATGGCCGGAAAATCCGGCCTCAACATCACCCATGCCGAAGATTACGACAGCTTCCGTCACCGGTTCGGCGATGCGGAACCGAGACTGCGCGCCGCTCTCGATGATTTTACGCCGGATATGCTGCGCGACTGGGCGCAGGGGCTGGGGCAGGAAACCTTCGTCGGCACCTCGGGCCGGGTGTTTCCCACCGCCATGAAGGCCTCGCCGCTGCTGCGGGCATGGCTCGCCCGGCTGGAAGCGCAGGGTGTGACCATCAGGACGCGGCACCGCTGGACGGGTTTTTCAGGCGATCAGCTGGTTTTCGCGACACCGGAAGGCGAGGTTGCCGTCAAGGCCGATGCCGTTCTTCTGGCGCTCGGTGGCGCAAGCTGGCCGCGTCTCGGCTCCGATGCCGCATGGGTTCCGGCGCTGGCGGAGAAAGGCGTGGCGCTTTCCCCGTTCCGCCCCGCCAATTGCGGTTTCGACGTTGACTGGAGCGATGTCTTCCGCGCGCGTTTTGCGGGTGAAGCGGTGAAATCCACCATCACCATTTCGCCGGCCGGAGCCTTTCAGGGCGAATTCGTCATTACGAAGCATGGTATTGAGGGCAGCGTGATCTATGCCCATTCCGCCGCGCTGCGTGACCGGCTGGAAGAGGCGGGCAAAGCGTCGCTCGCAATCGATCTTGCGCCGGGACGTACGGTCGAACGCCTCAGCCGCGATCTGGGGAAGCTCGGGCGGAAGGAGAGTTTTGCAAACCGCATGCGCAAGGCGGCCGGCTTATCGGCAGTGAAGGTCGGGCTT
>QFOL01000022.1 GCA_003241215.1 Agrobacterium fabrum | reverse complement strand
CCGCTCAGCGGCCGGCTGCGCATCGGCGTCATTCCCACCGTCGCACCCTATCTTTTACCACAGGTCATCAAGACACTCACGCGGCATTATCCCGGACTGGAGGCCCGCCCGCGCGAGGCGGTGACGCAGAAACTCATCGAGGACCTTCTCGAAGCCCGGCTGGACATGGCGATCGTCGCCCTGCCCGTCTCGGAGCCGGCGCTGGAGGAGGTTCCGCTGTTTTCGGAGGAATTCATCCTGGTGCGGCCGATGGAGGATGCAGGCATGCCGGTGCCGAGCGCCGACAAGCTGGGCGAAATGCGCCTGCTGCTGCTGGAAGAAGGCCATTGTTTCCGCAACCAGGCGCTTTCCTTCTGCAGCACGACCAATGCGCCGCCGCGCGTCCTGATGGAAGGCTCCTCACTCTCCACCCTCGTGCAGATGGTCGGCGCCGGCATCGGCGTCACGCTCATTCCGCAGATGGCCGTCGATATGGAGACGAGGCAATCCACCGTTTCGGTATTCCGGCTGGCGGAACCGCGTCCGTCGCGCACCATCGGCATGGTATGGCGCAAGAGCAATCCGCTTTCGGCGCAATTCACCCACATCGCCGAGATCGTGCGTGAATGCGGCCTGCGGAAACTGTGCCTATCCCCATGAAGGCGGCGGGATCGCCGCCTTCATGGGCCCGTGGGAATGCCGGCAGATCCTATCGCGATGACGCTTTGGATTGCTTGTCCGTCCATTCAGGCGGCGCGCCGAACTGATCGGCCACCATGCCCTGCAAACCGCGCGAGCGGCCGTAAGCGTCGCATTCGGCATATTTTGGTTTTCCGCCGAGCGCCGATTTGATGCGGTGGCCGGACGGGAGCGAAATATCCAGCCCTTCGGACACCTTGCCGGTCAGGAGAATGCGCGAGAAATAATTGGCGAAATCCGAGGCAAGCCCATAGGCATCGCCGATTTCCGAAACACGGGCGCTGTCGGTGAGGGAATTCGCACCTTTCGACCAGACAGCCGCCGCGCGCTGAACGCCAGTGCTGTCCACCGCCTCCGCCTCGACGGCCAGACCGCCGAGACCGACCGGCAGACGCGGCACGCCGACAGGCAGAACGAGATTGGTGCCGAGAGACACGGCCGTCGACACCCCGGCCATGGTCTTGTCGGTCGGCACAAGATCGGTGATTACCGTCCGCACGGTCATGTCCGCCGGCTGGCCAGCGGCGGCGATCCGGTATTTGTCGCTCAAGGCCACGCAGATGGCGCGGTCCAGCGCATTTGAAACAAGGGCGCGGTCCTTTTCCGCCGTGATTTGCGACGAGGCGGCGAAGGAAAAAGTGGTCGGCACGATGGCCACGGTTTTGACCGCGGCCAGCCCTTTGGCATCCACGAAGGTCCGCGACTTGGTGAACTTGCCTTTGGCCGGGCTGAGCTGCGCATAGGAGGACAGCGTGCCGCCCTCCTTCAGCGGCACGGAGGCGCAGCCGGACATGATGATGGCAAAGGGCAAGGTGGCGAAGGCGACGCCGCGGCTGCGGGACGCCCTGACGCCGAAAGTCCGGGGGAACAGATTCCACTGTTGTTTCACTGCGCGTACTCCGGTTAAGGTTGAATCTCCTGCCCCACACGGTACGACAGCCAAAATTGCGGCAACATTACAATCGCGCGCGGCTGGAACGGCGCGCGACGCAGGCTCAGAACCGCAGCCGGAAGGTGCTTCCGAAAGCGCTGCTGTCGAGGAATATCCGCCCGTTGTGATTGGCGACGATCTGCTTGACGAGGCTGAGGCCAAGTCCGGCCCCGGTGCTGCGCGGCGTGACGCGGTAAAACGGCTCGAAAATCCGTTCCCTCTGGTCTTCGGCTATCCCCTGCCCCTCGTCGGAAATCGCAATCTCGCCACTGGCGAGAACCGAGACATGGATCATCCCCCTGTTTCCACCGTGGTCGATCGCGTTGCGCACGATGTTGCTGATGGCCCGCGGCAGGGTAAACGGATTGCCCGGCACCTCATACCGCGCGGTCTGCGTATCGAAGGAAATGTCATAACCGGCCGAAAGCGCAAGCGGCGCGAGATCGGCAACGACGGTGCGCGCGATCTCGACGAGATCCACCGTTTCGCGCCGGTCGTTCACCTGGTCGTTCCGCTCGAAGGCCAGAAGCTGTTCCGTGGTTTCCCCGAGCCGCGCGACATCCTCCATCAGGCGCTGCTGCTCCGGCCCGGGCAAGCCCTCTATCCGGGTCTGCATGATCGCAATCGGCGTTCGCAGCTCATGCGCCGCATCGATGAGAAAACGCTGCCGTGCCCGAAACTGCTCCTCAAGCCGCTCGAGGATGCTGTTGAAGGCAAGGATCAGCGGCACCAC
This sequence comes from Agrobacterium fabrum, assembly GCA_003241215.1. Lineage (GTDB taxonomy): Bacteria > Pseudomonadota > Alphaproteobacteria > Rhizobiales > Rhizobiaceae > Agrobacterium > Agrobacterium fabrum_A. The sequence continues at coordinate 23,948 of QFOL01000022.1, read as the reverse complement.
TTCACGCGGCACATCCTCGACCGGAAGCCTTGCGCCCGGCCGGCGCGGATCTATCTCGGGGGCCTCCCTGACGACGGAACTGAGGCCGGCAAGCGCCTGCCGCACGATACGCGGCACCGAGAAGAACACCGCCGGCAGAATGACCGCCAGCAATGGAACATAAATCGGATAGGTGCCGGAAAGAAGCGTCAGAAACGATGCCCTGACATGCGTGGTGCCACCGAACATGACGCGGATGACGCCGGCCTTGATCTTCATGCTTTCGATCAAGGCCACGTCGGCAACGCTGCCGCCGCCGCGCACATCGGCATCCATCATCAGATGCACGTAGCGGGCAAGCCCGGCATAGGCGGGCGGCACGGCGCCGTAGCTCACCGCCTTGCCATCCAGCGTCGAGGCCACGAACCAGAGCGCTTCATTCTCCGCCTTCAGGGCCCGCAGCGCAGGGCCCTCGGAAATAACCAGCCCCTTCTGCTCATTGAATGAAATCGACTCGTCGAGTGTCTCCGAGAGATCGTCCCAAAGGCCGATATTGGGAGAAAGGCTCATCACCCCGTAAAAGCAAAGGCCGATGATGACCACGGCGATCATGGCGGAAACGACGACGCTGAGCTGCCAGCTCAATTTCCACCACAAGGACGGGTTGGATGTGGCCTGCGCTTTCATGCCTCTTCCTTCAACAGATAACCGATGCCGCGGATATTATGGACGCCGACGCCTGCGGAGGCGTCGAGCAGGCGTTTTCGCAGCCGCGATATATGCGCGTCGAGCGCATTGGACTGGATCTCTTCCTCGTAATTATAAACGGCCGCCTCAAGCGTGGAGCGCAGCACGGACTTGCCCTTGCGTTTCGCCAGCGCAATGAGAACCGCAAGTTCGCGTCTTGGCAGATCGAAGGGAACGGAATTGATCGTGACGCTGAGATGGAGCGGATCGATAACGATGCGGCCGGCGGTGATCTCTGCCGGCGCCAGGCTTGCCGGCCGTCTTAAAACCGCACGCACCCGCGCCAGCAGCTCGCCGACCAGAAACGGCTTGCCGAGATAATCGTCGGCGCCGCCGTCCAGCCCGGCGATCCGCTCTTCCGGCTCGTTCATCGCCGTCAGCAGAATGATCGGCGTATCGATACCGGCCCGACGCAGCTGCGGGATGAAGGAGAGCCCTTCCCCATCCGGCAGGCGGCGGTCGAGCAGGATGGCGTCATAGACATGCTGGCGCGTCAGCTCCATCGCATCGCCGAGCCACATCGTATGGTCGACAACGATGCTCTGCCTGCCGAGTGTGGCCGTCAGCGCATCCGCCATTTCCTTTTCGTCTTCGATCAACAGAAGTCTCATGCATCACCATCCCTTCGCCTTCCCTTGTCTGCCAGAAAGGTTGCGGCAGTATTGCGGCGAAGACGCCACCAGGGCATTTCCGCTCAGGACAGGCAACCGTTTCCGTCCGGAAAATGCATGAAAACAGGGCGATGGCGCCTCCGACCATGCCATTTGCACCGCATTCTCGCGGGGGTAATGCTGCTGCAATTATGGATGCCTATCCAGAGACCATCCGCCTCAAAAGAGGCAATGCGACCGCCCCTGGCGGCGGTCCCGGGATGGAAAGGATTTCAGTATGTGGGTGAAGAGAACCCTCAGGGCGGGGATCGCGCTTGCAGGCTGCGTTTTCGTCGTCACCGCTCTCGATCCGGCGCGCGGAAGCGTCGATGCGAATGAGCGCGTCAAGGGACTGGTGGAAGGGCTCGTCGAGACGGCCGCAATGAGCCCCGCCGGCACGCCGTTCGAACTGACCGCTGCGGAAACGGCCAAGATCGGCACGCGTCAGATGGTGGAGCGGCTCGGCATCAGCGGCGAACTTCAGCCGATCACCCGTGTGGTGATCCGCGCCCGTGACGCCGGCAAGGTTCTCGAAGTGAACGTCCGGGACGGAGACACGGTGCCGTCGGGCAAGCTGCTCGTGCGCTTCGAAACCGATGAGCTGCAATCGACGCTGCTGCTGCGCCAGAGCGACCGGGACGCGGCCGAAGCCGAGCTGATGCTGGCAATGCTGGCCCTGACGAGGACCGAACAGCTTGCGTTGAAAAACATCGCCTCGGCGGAACAGCTCGACAAGGCGAAAAGCGATGTCGCGGTGAAGACAGCAAGGCTCCAGAGCCTTTCGGCGCAGGCGGATATCGCCCGGCTTGCCCTTCGCAACGCCGAAATCCGCGCGCCTTTCAACGGCACAGTCACCCGGCGGCTGGCCGAGGCGGGATCCCGTGTCGGCGCGGATGGCGAGCTTCTCACGCTTGTCGATACCAGCGTGCTGGAAGCGAAGGTTCTGGTCGCCACGCGCGATGTTCCGCGCGTTGCCCTTGGTCAAACGGCGGAGCTGGAGATTGACGGCCTTGGCGGCCAGATCGTCAAGGGGACGGTCGACCGCATCAGCCCGGTTGCCGAAGACGGCACCCGCTTCGTCGCCGTCTATCTGCGGCTTGCCAATCGCGACGGCCGGCTGTGGGGCGGGATGTTCGCCAGCGGCTCGATCCTGCTGCGAGAAAAAGACGGGGCGCTCGTCGTTCCCGCAATCGCGCTGCGCAGGGATGAGTCGGGCTACCATGTCCTCAAGGTGCAGGATGGCCATCTTCGCCGTCAGACAGTCGCCGTGGGGCCGCATTGGAACGGCGGAAGCCTGATCGAGATCGCCGCGGGCCTGAAGGATGGCGAAACGATCCTGACGGCTCCGCTTCCCGAATTGCAGCCAGGCATGGCCGTGGCCATCGACAAGGCAGGCTGAGATGTTTTTGACCCGCATATCCGTCACCCACCCCGTATTCGCCACCATGATGATGGTGGCCCTTCTCGTCATGGGCGCCTTTTCGCTGCAGCGGCTGGGGCTGGACCAATATCCCAATGTCGACGTTCCCGTCGTGGTCGTCATCACCACCTATCCCGGCGCTACGCCGGAGACGGTGGAAACCGAAATCACGCGCCCGGTCGAGGATGCGCTGAACACCCTCGGCGGCCTCGATGAGGTTACCTCCACATCCTACGAAGGGCGCTCCGTCGTCGTTGCGAAATTCAAGCTCGAAGTGCAGAGCCCGGCGGCCGCGCAGGAGGTGCGCGACAAGATCGCCGCCATCGAGGCGAATTTTCCCGAAGACGCCAGGAAGCCCGTCATATCGCGGTTCGACCCTGCCGCCGACCCGATCCTGTCCGTGGCGATCAGTTCGACGTCGCTCGATGTGACCGCGCTCACCAGCCTTGCCGACCAGAGGGTGGTGCGGCAGCTGACGACGGTTGCGGGCGTCGGGCAGGCAACGCTGGTCGGCGCCCGCAAACGGCAGATCGACGTGACAATCGACGAGACGCGCATGCGCGCCCTTGGAATCGGCGTCAACGAGGTGGTGAACGCGCTGCGGAGCGGCAACAGCAACAGCCCGGCCGGCAGTGTCGTCGATCCCGTCTCCGAACGCACGATCCAGGTGCAGGGCCGTATCGAGGAGCCGCAGGCGCTGCTGGATATGGTCGTCGCGCGGCGCGGCGGCGCAGCCATCGAGCTGCGCGATATCGCCACGCTTGCCGAGGGTGCGGCCGACCCCGAAAGCCGCGCGCTCTACAATGGCCAGACGGCGCTGGCGATAGACATCGTCAAGGTGCAGGACGCCAACACGGTTCAGGTCGTGAGCGATGTGAGGAAACGCCTCGATGCGCTCAATGCCGAGCTTGCCCCGCAGAATGTGCGGCTGCGCATCGTCACCGATTCATCGATCCCCATCCGCGAATCCGTAACGCAGGTGCAGACCACCTTGGTCGAGGGGGCGGCGCTCGCCGTCGCCATCGTCTTCCTGTTTCTCAACTCCTGGCGCAGCACCGTCATCACCGGGCTGACGCTGCCGATCGCAATCGTCGGCACCCTCGCGGTCATCGATTTCCTCGGTTTCACGCTCAATACGCTCAGCCTGCTGGCGCTGACGCTGTCCATCGGCATTCTGGTGGATGACGCCATTGTCGTGCGTGAAAACATCACCCGGCATCTGCACATGGGCAAATCGCATCTGCGCGCGGCGCTTGACGGCACCAGTGAGATCGGGCTTGCGGTGATCGCGACGACGGCGACGATCGTGGCGGTTTTCCTGCCGGTCGCTTTCATGGACGGCATTGTCGGCCGGTTTTTCTATGAATTCGGCGTCACCGTCTCCGCCGCCGTGCTGATCTCGCTTTTCGTCGCCTTCACGCTCGATCCGATGCTGTCGAGCGTCTGGTACGACCCCGATGCGCAGGCCGATGCAAAACGCGGCCCCGTCGGCCGCCTGATCGCGCGGTTCGACCGCGGCTTCGAATGGATGGCCGGGCAATATCGGCGAGTCATCGGCTGGACCTTGCGCCACCGGCTGGTGACCCTGCTTGCCACGTCGGGCATCTTTGTCGGCAGCCTGTTGATGGTGCCGCTGGTCGGTACGGAATTCGTGCCCAACGCCGATGAAGGCCGCTTCCAGATCAACATGACCGCACCGGTCGGTTCCTCGCTGGACTATACAACGACGAAGGTGCGGCAGATCGAAAAGGCGCTTAGGGAGTTTCCGGAAGTCGAGACGCTCTATTCCACGGTCAATACCGGCGGCGCGGCCGGTAAACATCGCGCCGCCATAATGGTGGAACTGGTGCCGCTCGATATGCGGAGCCGCACCCCCTTGGCCCTTGCCGAACCCGTCCGCAAACGCCTTTCGGCCATACCCGGCGTGGAGATCGCTATTCTGCAAAACGGTCTTGGCGGCGGTGAAAGCCCGGTGCAGATCGGTATTCTCGGCGACGACCGGTCGGTTCTCGAAAAAATCGCCAACGGCCTGATGGAGGACATGAAAAAAATCCCCGGTCTGGTGGACGTGACCTCCAGCGCCAGGGATGTGACTTCCATCCTGTCGGTGCGCCTGAAACCCGCGGCGGCGAGCGATCTCGGCATTGCCAGATCCGATCTGGCCGCAGCGCTTTCTCCCCTCATCGGCGGTGAGGATGTGTCGAAATGGACAGATGCCGACGGAAACAGCTACGACATCGTCATTCGCCTGCCGGCCGAGCGCCGTTCGGATGCGGCAAGGCTCGGTGAGCTGATGATCGCGACCGGCCGCACGGCAACGAACGGCGCGCCGCTGATGGTGCGTCTCGATCAGGTCGCCGATATCGGCGCCATGCCGGCGCCCGCCGAAATACGCCGTATCGACAATCGCCGCGAAATACTGGTTTCGGCCAATATTACCGGCCGCACGCTTGGCGACGTGACGGAGACGCTGCAGGCCCTTACCGCCGGCCGCGACCTGCCGAATGGCTATCGCATCCGCTTCGGCGGTGAGGCCGAAACCATGCAGGAGACCATCGGCCACATGGTCACGGCGCTCACCATGGCCGTCATCTTCATCTACATCGTGCTCGCCTCGCAATTCGGCAGCTTCACGCAGCCGCTCGCCATCATGGCGTCGCTGCCGCTGTCACTCATCGGCGTCCTTGTCGGCCTGATGGCGGCCGGCAGCACGATCAACATGTTCTCGCTGATCGGCTTCATCATGCTGATGGGCCTCGTGACCAAGAACGGCATATTGCTGGTCGATTTCGCCAATCGCGAGCGGCGGCGCGGGCTTTCGCTGAACGAGGCGCTAGAAAATGCCGGCGTCATCCGCTTCCGTCCGATCATCATGACAACGCTGGCGATGATCTTCGGCATGATCCCGCTCGGTCTCGCCGTCGGCGGCGGCGGCGCGCAGCGCGCGCCGATGGCGCACGCGGTGGTTGGCGGTCTCGTCAGTTCCACGCTGCTGACGCTGATCGTGGTGCCGACGATCCTGTCCTATATGGACAGCATTGTCAGGCGTTTTTCCCGGCTGCTGCCGAAGGCGCCGGATGAGGCCGAGCACCCGGAGCTGCCTGTCCAACCTGTCCCAGGCCATCCGGGCTGAAAGGCGGCTTCTGTATCTCCAGCCGGATGGCGGGACGGCAGCATTGCAGTTTTGGCCGCGGGAATGGACGCAAGCCCGCCGGCGGTCACGGTCCCCCGCCCATCCGGCGTTTCTTTACCCTTCGGCCGAAAATCGACCGGAAGCGATTTCAGCTTATATCACCAACGCATCCTGCCACCCGATTGCCTTTCCCCGGAACAAAAGCCGCCTTGTGGCTGTTGTTCCGGGGAAACCCAGGGCGAAGCGGATCGCGGACATGGCACGGCAGGTTTTCTGGAAGGGTTATCTGAAGCTGTCACTGGTGACGGCCGCCGTCTCGCTAACGCCTGCGACGACCGAAGGCAACAAATACCGCTTCCACATCCTCAACCGCAAAACCGGCAACCGCGTCGAAAGCCGCTATGTCGACAGCGTTACCCACAGGGCGGTCGCCGCCAGGAACCAGGTGAAGGGGTTCCCCCGCGGCGAAGACGATTATGTGCTGCTGGAGGATGACGAGATCGATGCGGTGGCGCTGGAAAGCACCCGCACCATCGATATCAGGACCTTCGTGCCGAAGGGATTGATCGACTGGATCTGGTACGACCGTCCGCATTTTCTGCTTCCGGAAGACAAGATCGGCACCGAAGCCTTCAGCGTCATTCGCGAAGCCATGAAAGCGAACGATGTCTTCGGCATTGCGCGTCTGGTGCTTTACCGCCGCGAAAGGGCGGTTTTGCTGGAGCCGTCCGGCAAGGGCATTATCCTCTGGACGCTGCATTATGGCGAGGAAGTGCGCGGCAGCATCGACGCGCTTGAGCCCAAAATGAAAATCGAAAAGCCGCTGCTGGAAGCCATGGAAAAACGCATCGGCAAACAGGTGACCGGCTGGAAACCGACCCTGGTGCAGGACCCCATTCAGAAAAAGATCAAGTCGCTGCTGAAGACCAAGGGCGAAGCGGTCTCCTCCTCGAAAAACAAAAGCGGCGCCAGGGCCAAAACCGGTGGCAATGTCATCAACATCATGGATGCGCTGAAGAAGAGCATCGCTTCCGAAAAGAGACGCTGAGGGTCGTCGTCCTCACCGGGCCTTTTTCGGCAGCGGTTCGGCGACGGCAAAAAAGCCGTCCCACGGGTCTTTTTTCAACCCGGAAAGACGCGCACCCATATTGTTGACGGTGAAGTGCGCCGGGCCGATTTCGGCCGTCAGTTCCGACCATTCGAGCGGCGCGGAAACGGCCGCGCCGGGACGGGCGCGCGCCGAATAGGCCGCAACCGCCGTATTGCCCCTGCCGTTGCGCAGATAGTCGATGAAAATGCGGCCCTGCCGTTTCGCCTTGGTGGCGACCGAGAGATATTTCTCCGGTTCGGCCTTCGACATATCCGCCGCCATGGCCTTGGCGAAGGACTTGACCGGAGCCCAGCCCGCCTGTGGTTTCAGCGGTGCAACGACATGCAGCCCCTTGCCACCAGAGGTCTTGACGAAAGCGGCAAGCCCGGCCTCTTCGAAACGCCGTTTCAGCTCCAGCGCCGCCCCGATCACCCCTTCCCATGCCACGTCGTCGGCGGGGTCGATATCCATGGTGATCATATCGGGTTTTTCCCAGCTGGCGGTGGTTGCGCCCCATGGGTGAATTTCAAGCGCGGCGGATTGCACGAGCGCCATCAAGCCATCGAAATCGGTGATGCGGATCAGCGGTTCGCCACCCCTGTCTCCGGGATCCCTGATCTGCTCGACGGCCTTGTTGATGCCGCGCCAGGCATGTTTCTGAAAGAAACGCTGCCCTTCGATGCCCTCCGGGCAGCGCAGCAATGCCAGCGGACGGTTGACGACAAACGGCGCCATGTGCCGCCAGACCTGGGCGTAATAATCGGCAAGCCCCTGCTTCGTTACACCGTCGTCCGGCCAATAAAGCCGATCCGGATGGGTGAACTTGATCTTCGATTGCGGCGCCTGGGTTTCGGACACGGCTTTCTCCTCCCGTTCGATTTCTCCTGCCGGCTTGTCTTCGCGCAGACCCCGGAAGGAGGCGTGCCGCAGATTGCCATCCGCGGACCATGCCCGAAACTCCACTTCCGCCACCAGTTCCGGTTTCACGAAATGAAGATCGCGGCGGGCAAGCGCGGTGAGCGTGTCGCCGAACGGGCTTTCCTTGCGTTCCAAAGGCTTCAGGCGGCCAAGCAGCATCGCCGCCGCTTCGCCGGTATAACCAGTCCCGACACGGCCGACATGGCGCAGCTTGCCATTTTCATAAACACCGAGCGCCAGCGATCCGATGGCATGGTCCGATGCCGAGGAGACCGTATAACCGCCGATGACGAATTCCTGTCGCATCGAACATTTGGACTTTACCCATTCGCCTTTGCGGCCGGACACATATTTGCTGTTCCTGACCTTGGAAACGACACCTTCGAGGCTGAGCCGGCAGGCATGTTCGAGAACAAGCGCGCCGCTTTCCTCGAAATGCTGGCTGTAGCGGAGGTGGGGATCGCCCGCCGGCAACAGCTTTTCCAGCAGCGCCTTTCGCTCGCTCAATGCCGCACCGCGCAGGCCGCTGCCATCGAGATGAAGAAGATCGAAGGCGTAAAAGACGAAACGGTCGCTACGTCCTTCGCTCAGATCCTGCTGCAAGGCGGAGAAATCGGAAGCGCCATTATCGCGTTCGACGACGATTTCGCCATCGATCAGCACCCTTTCCACCGGCAGCCCCTTGAGCGCCCCTGTCACGGCCCTGCCGAATTTCTCCGTCCAGTCGAGCCCGCTGCGGGTCAGCAGCTGAAGCTTGCCCTGATCGAGACGCGCCTGCAGGCGGTAACCGTCGAATTTGATTTCATGCAGCCAGCGAGAGCCATCCGGCGGTTTCGGCTTCAGGGCGGCGAGTGCCGGCGGCACGAAGGATGGCATGGCCTGTTTGCGCGCCCCTTTAGGCAGCGCATGCGCCTGCTTTTTGCCCGACGTCGAAGCAGCGGCCTTTTTCGAAACCGGCCTGGAATTCCAGGTATCTCCGGGTTTTGCGGCAACCGCCTCGACGCTGCGCCCGGTCTTTACCGATTCCGGCCGTTCTTCGAGAATATCCGCCCCGCCCCTGTGCCTCGCCTCCTCGTCTTCGCCCTTGATCAGCAGCCAGTTTTCGCGGCTTTCTCCGGGCTTGCCATGCATGCGCACCAGATGCCAGCGTCCCCTCAGTTTTTCGCCGTCCAGCTCGAACTCCAGGTGGCCTTTGCGGTAACCCCGGCGGGCATCGCCGACCGGCCGCCAGGTGCCGCGATCCCAGACGATCACGGTACCGCCGCCATATTGCCCCCTTGGGATAACACCTTCGAAATCGCCGTAGCTCAGCGGATGGTCCTCCACATGCACGGCAAGACGCTTGTCCTCGGGATCGAGGCTCGGGCCGCGCGTCACCGCCCAGCTTTTCAGCACCCCATCCATTTCCAGACGGAAATCATAATGCAGGCGGCGGGCGTCGTGTTTCTGGATCACGAAACTCGATCCCTGCTGTTCGGCCTTCGTGCCTTTGGGCTCTGGCGTCTTGTCGAAGCTGCGCCTGGCGTTATAGGTCTGCAATCCCATGGATCAGCTCGCTTTCCGAGGGGCCTTCCGGCCTCCCGCCGCAGCCTTTTTCCCGCTGCCGGTTCCGGCCCCGGCGCTGCGGCGCAAGGCCTCCTTGAGATCGATGATATTGTCTTCGCTACGCGCTGGCGGCCTGACGATTTCGCGGCCCTCGATCTTGGCTTTCACCAGCTCCGCCAGCGCATCATTATACCGGTCGCTATAGTCGGCCGGATCGAACGTGCCCGCCCGTTTCTCGATGATGTGGCCGGCAAGCTCCAGCATTTCATCGTCGAACGTGATGTCCGGGATCGATTTGAAAACAGCTGTCTGGGACCGAACCTCATAACTGAAATTCAGTGTCGTCGCGACAAGCGCCCTGCCGCTCGGGCGGATCAGCAGGATGCGGTTGCGGCGAAACAGCACCGCCTCGCCAAGTGCGACGACATTTTCATCCTCCATCGCCTTTGCCAGAAGGGTCAGCGCCTCCTCGCCCCCCTGCTGCGTGGGCGCCAGATAATAGGACTTGTCGAAATAGAGCTTGTCGATCTCGTCACAGGGCAGAAAATGACCGATGCGAATGACCTTGTCGCTTTCCGGCATCAGCCTGGCGATCTCATCCCCCTCAATGACGATATGATCGCCATTGTCGAGTTCATATCCCTTGACCTGATCCTCGCGAAGCACGGGATCACCGGTATCGCCATCGACATATTGCCGCTCGACACGATGGCCGGTCTTGCGATTGACGATGTTGAACGAGATTTTCTCCGCCGAGGTCAGCGCGGAGTAAAGGTCGATTTCGCAGTTGAAATCGGCAAATGCCAGATGGCCTTTCCAGCTCGCCCTTCGGTTCATCTCCGTTGCCCCTCGCCACCCTGACGGAAGGACGCTTCGCCGCGCCGGCCATCGCTGCCTTCGACGCCATGGTCAGGGAAAGACGCCACATTCGACACGCGACCCGGCATTTCCCGGGCCGCGGTTAAGAAGGCCGGGTCCGGATACTGGCGGCGCGGGTCCTGCTGCTCAAGACGGTCTGTCATCGCGGTCTCTCCCATAGAACGATGTTCATCCGCAGCGCGTTGCATGACAGCGGCGCAATACCGCCCGGTCAGGCTGGTCGTCGGCGCCGCAAGGGCTGCCGAAGCATGGACGTGCCACACGCAACCCTAACGATCTGGCCTCGTTCGCGTTCCATCGACTATGGGAAAGGCGGGCGGCGACGGCATGCGCCGCCGCTCTTTTATCAAACGGAGTGTTTCTTCCGCTTGGCAGTGCTCACGGCCTGGGCGGGGGCGACATCCGGCTTGCCGAAGAGATAGCCCTGCGCCTGCGCGCAGCCCTCGTCCACGACCATGCGGTATTGCGCGTCCGTTTCGATCCCCTCCGCCGTCACAGGCAGATCGAGGCTGCGGCCAAGGCCGATCACCGCGCGCACGATGGCGCGGGCATTGTCGTCCTCGCTCATGGCGGCGATGAAGCTGCGGTCGATCTTGATCTTGTCGAAGGGGAAGCTCTGCAGGTTGCTGAGCGAGGAATAACCCGTGCCGAAATCGTCCATGACGATGGCGACGCCGAGCGCCTTCAGCTGGTTGAGGATGATCAGCGTCGCCTTGCGGTCTTTGAGAAGCGCGGCCTCGGTGATTTCCAGCTCCAGCCGGTTCGGCGAGAGCCCGGTCTGCATCAGGACCGTGCAGACGACGTGGCCGAGATTGGCCAGCGAAAACTGCAATGGCGAGACATTCACCGCGATCTTCAGATGCGGCGCCCAGCCGGCCGCCTGGCGGCAGGCCTCGCGCAGCACCCATTCGCCGAGCGAGATGATGATCCCGCTCTCTTCGGCAATCGGAATGAAGATATCGGGCGACACCACGCCCCTTGTCGGATGTTGCCAGCGCACCAGCGCCTCATAACCGACAACCTGGCCGCATTCGACTGACAGCACCGGCTGGTAATTCAACAACAGTTCGTCGCGACTGATGGCAAGCCGCAGATCCGTCTCAAGCTGGCGGCGTTCGCGCGCCTCCTGATCCATCACCGGATCGTAAAAGGCCAATATGCCGCGCCCGCCCATCTTGGCGCGATAAAGCGCCAGATCGGCGGCATGCATGATGCTTTCATGGTCCTGCCCGTCACGCGGGAAAACGGCGATGCCAATGCTGACGCCGACCGAGGTCGGGTCGTTGGCGACATTCATCTTCAGCCCGAACATGCCGAGGATCGTCTCGGCCAGCAGGCGCGCCTCATCCGCCCGGGTGTGCCGGGCGGTCAGGATGACGAATTCATCGCCGCCGAGGCGGGCGACCACATCGCCTGCTCTTGCGCATTCATCGAGAATGGCGGCCACTTTTTTCAGGACGCGGTCACCCTCGGCATGGCCGAATATGTCATTGACCGCCTTGAACCGGTCGAGATCGAGCGCCAGCAGCGCAAATTCGTCCTCTTCGTCGCAATTCTCGATCTGCTGGTGAAGACGGGTCTGGAACATGGTGCGGTTGGAAAGGCCCGTCAGCACGTCGTGACGGGCCAGATATTCGATCTCCCGCTGCGCTTCGCGCTTTTCCGTCAGGTCGCGAATGGCCATCACCTCACAGGGACGCCCGCGATATTCGATCGTGCGCACGCTCAGTTCGAATGTCTGCGCCTGCCCGGCGCGCTCGCGAACCGCCTCCACCGGTGCATGGCGCGGCAGATAAGCGGGCTGCCCGTCGATCGCCTTGAAGAGATCGTCGGGGTTCTGTCCTACCAGCGAGGATTCCTCCCTGCCCAGAAGGCCGGCAAAACGGGTATTCAGCTCCACGATCCGCCCATCGCGGACGACGGCGAGACCATCGAGCGTTGCATCGACGAGACCCTTGAGATCGACAAGATAACGATCCACCAGCGCGGCGACGGCGGTGGAAGAGAGAATCAGGAATGTGACGCCGGAAATGGCGCAGATCATGATCAGCCGGGCGACATTGTCGGGATCAGGCCCGGATAAGGACGGATCCGGCGAAAGCACCGTGGCCGACATGGCGGTGAAATGCAGCGCGCAGATCGCGAAAATCGCCGATCCGGCCGGCGCGGCGATGCGCTTCCACGAGCCGAGGCGACGGAAAAGAAAAAACGCCAGAAGAAAAGCCGCCCAGGAGACTGCAAAACCACCCAGCACCGGCCCCCACCGGTAGCTGATCGTGGCGGCGACATCCATTCCAGCCATTCCGACGAAATGCATGACGGCGACCGACAGGGTGACCAGCGTGCCGACGATAGCAGGGCTGTAAGCAGCCTGCGAGCGGGCCGTAAGCGCCAGCCAGAAACCGGCGACGGCGAGAACCGCCGAAAGCGCCGTGAAGGCAAAATCGTAACCAATCGGAACCGCGCCCTTATAGGCCAGCATGGCGACGAAATGTGTGGCCCAGACACTGAGACCCCCGGCGAAGGCGGCAACCAGCACCCAATAGGGTTTGCGGCCGGCCGGACTTTCCTCTGCACGCAGCAGCAGGTGAAAAAAAGCAAACATGCCAAGCAGGCAGATGATAGCCGCAAGAAGAACGACCGCCCGGTCGTGCTGTATCGCAACGCATTCCAGAACCGTGAACATGACGCACTCTCCCAGCCTCTGAAGAACCGCTCACGGTGGCACTATGGAAGTGGTTTATTTATAAATCTCTAATGCAACCATTGATAACAAATGATCCGCTCCACACCGTACCGAAAAGGAACAGGCCGCATGCTACAGCTTCCAGAGCTTTCGCACGCGGCCCGACCAGAACTGCGGAAAAAAGCCTTACCTCCAGCTTCGATAATCAGCCGCGGTGCACCCGAACGGCGCCGGACCATCGGCAAAACGTTCCTGCAGACGGGCGCAGCCCCATTCATTGAGAGCTGCGGGCAGCATGTTGTTGATATCCATGCCGGGCGAATTGAATTGCGAGGGCGCACTGGTGACGTACCACAGCCAGTAACCGAACACCGCAACGATGATGACCGCCACGATGGCCACGAAAGTGCCCAGCCTGCGCAGAAGGCCCGGTCCTTTCTTTGTCGCCGCGCCCTGGGCCGCCGCAGCCTCCCGTGCGCCACTTGCGACCATCGGGGCAAGCGATGCGAGAGCTTCCGCCCTCTCCCACTCCGTAAGGTCGATCCGCTCCAGCTGATCGTCGAGCAGGATCGGCAACGCGCCCTTGCCATGCAGGACCGCGAGCGCCACGTCATGTTTGCCATCATGGCCGACGACAACGGGAATGCGTCCCCGTTCGAGATGGGTGAAGGACTGCCGCTTGGTCTTGTCCTCTCTGACCGTGTCGGCATAGGTGACGAAAAGGCGGCTGCGTTTTTCGGCAACCGCCGTCAGCGCCACCGGGATGACGGTCAAGGGCGCGGCCTGCCGCAGTTGCAGGCGAACCCGAAGCACACGAAGCAACATGAACAGCAGCACGAGACTGCCGAAACCGAGCAGGGCGACGAACACGCCAAGCGTGATGATGCGGTTCCAGAGCATGTCGAGGCCCAGCGAAATCGTTGCGAGTTCCGGGTTCTTCGCGGAAATGACCAGCCCGGTTTCATAATCGCCGGAATGGAAATCGACGAACATCACCTCGACATTCCTCTTGTAGCTCACACCCGCATGGTCGTAGGACAGATCCGCCTCGCAGGTCGTAAAGATCGCCTTGCGCGTCTTGCAACTACCGCTGATATCGCCGTTTTCAATCTCCAGCGGGTCCTTGCTGATCTGATAGTCGCGCAATATGCCCGGACCTTCGACAACAAGCATGACGATCATGATCACCAGAAGCACCGGGACGGAAATATAAGAGGCCGGCGGCACCGAAATGACGCCACGCTTGAGGATCAGCGGCCGCGACGGAAGTTTTATCTGTGCAAGGTTCATGGTCATCAACGTGCTCTGCGGGAAAAAGATGAGCGGAGCTTGCGACTCCCGCTCAGCGGAAAGAATGGTCAACAGACGGTCTAATCCGGCGAAGCCCTTGAGAAAACCCCGGAAATTCTAGGAGGACGGCGATAATCGCCTGCCGCGACAACGGTTCTCTGTCCCGGAAATGCGGGAGGAAGCCATGCGGCGCCTGTTTTCAGGCTGTCGATGCAACTGAAATGCTTCAAGAAACAGTGGCCAGTCCCGAATACACGGTAAGACAGCAAAAACGGGCGGTAAAACCGCCCGTCTCATGCCATCTCAGAACCGTGTTTGCCGCTATTCCTTGGTAATATTTTCCAGCCGGGTCGTCTGGCTGGGATGTCCCACATAGTTTTTCACGCGCGTATTGAGCACGATCGGCTCAAACCTCTCGAACATCGGCAGTACGGCCGGTTTCTGGGCGACGAACATTTCCTGCATCTGGGTGTAGATTTCCCCACGCTTTTTGGCGTCCGGCTCAAGGGAAGCCTTTGCCGTGAGAGCGGTCAGCTCCGGAATATCCCAGGCGGAACGCCAGACGAAATTGCCGGCATTGTTGGCGGCCAGCGAATTGTCGGGGTTGCTGGAAAACTGCTCCATCGAGCCCAGCACATTCGGCATATAGGCGCCGGTCTGCGGAATGAGCAGATCGAAATCACGCGCGCGGTGCGCGGCAATCACGTCGGAACCATTGCCCTGCTGGATATTGACCTTGATGCCGATCTGGCTGAGCGAAGCCTGGATCGCGGTGGCGAGGTCGATGCGCGGTGTCTGCGCAATCGTCTTCAGGTTCAGCGTGAATCCATTCTCGTAACCCGCCTCCTTCAAGAGAGCCTTCGCCTTGGGAACGTCGAGTTTCCAGTCCGGGCTCGGAATGGCGTATTCGAAGTTTTCCGGCACCGGCACCGTGCGCGCCCGGCCATAAGGGCCCATGATGGTCTTTTCCATTCCCTTGTAGTCGATGCCATAGGCAATCGCTTCGCGGACCTTGGGGTTGGACAGGGGCTCCTTGCCGGCATTCATGGACAGGACATAAAAGCCGCCGGTCGGCACGCGCTGGATCTGGAAACCTTCCTTGTTGTTGAAGGTTGCAAGGTCGGCGGCCGTCAGCGCGCTGGCGATGTCGATATCGCCGCGCTCCAGCATCAGGCGCTCCACCTGGCTTTCCGGCACATGCCGCACGATGACGCGGCGCATTTTCGGGCTGCCGGCCACGTAGTCCTTGTTGGCTTCGAGAATGATGATCTCGTTGGGCGACCAGCGATTGAGCGTAAAGGGACCGGAACCGGC
Source organism: Agrobacterium fabrum (assembly GCA_003241215.1). Classification (GTDB taxonomy): domain Bacteria; phylum Pseudomonadota; class Alphaproteobacteria; order Rhizobiales; family Rhizobiaceae; genus Agrobacterium; species Agrobacterium fabrum_A. The sequence goes on along the minus strand of QFOL01000022.1, from coordinate 8,297 downwards.
GGAATTGGTTCTCAGCCAGCCATTGCCCCAGTCACCACTGCTTTCATGCGACTTGAGCTCCTTGCTGTCGACGACGCTGGCGATGACCATGGCCAGACGGTAAAGAAGCAGCTCGGACGTGGTTTCGCCGGAAAGATCGATGCGTACCGTTTTTTCATCCGGCGCGCTCACCAGCTTGTCGACATTATCGGCATTATAACCAACGCGCTTGAGGTTGGCCGCGGCCGCCTGGTTCATCTTCAACAGCCGGCTGAGCGAATAGACGACGTCTGCCGAGGTTACCGGATTGCCCGAGGCGAAATTGGCCTTGCGAAGATGGAAGGTGATGCCCTTGTCATCTATCTCCCAGCGCTCGGCGAGCTGCGGTGAAACCTTGCCCGACCCATCGACCGAAATCAGGCGGTCATAGAGGTTGGACATGATTTCGTTGGCTTTTCCTTCGGTGGCCTGATGCGGGTCCAGCGACAGCACCTGCGCCAGCGACGTTCCGATGACAAGCTGGTCGTTCGGCGTCTTGGCCACGGCTGGCGCGGCCTGCACGAGCATGGCGCCCAGGGCCGTGGTGAATGCGAGACGGATCAATGATTTTCTCATACCTGCTCCTCCTACAGATCGGTAATTCATGTTTGGGAAAAAGCCGCGACGCAGCGGAGCGTCGCGGGCCAGAAAGATCAAAGGTGTTTGTTATCAAGCGCTTCGATCAGCGCGGCGATGTAGCCGTAGCAGAAGGCGAAAGCGACACCGACGGGATCGCGCCCAGCAATCGTCGGCACATGGTCTGGCATGATCATGTAGCGATAGCCGAGTTCATGATAGAGCTTCAGCGAACGCACCATGTCCATGTCGCCCTCATCGGGGAATGTCTCCATGAAGGAGAGTTTGCCGCCGCTGATATTGCGGAAATGGACGTTGAAGATTTTGTCGCGGCTGCCGAACCACCTGATAATGTCGTCGATTTCCTCGCGCGGATTGTCGAGCATCTCGCCGATCGACCCCTGGCAGAAATTCAGGCCATGATAGGGGCTCTCACGCATCTGCACGAATTTCTTCAGCCCCTCGACCGTGCCGAGAACACGGGTGACGCCCCTGTAACCCGGCGGGGTATAGGGATCATGCGGATGGCATGCCAGGCGCACGCGGTTGCTTTCGGCCACCGGCACCACACGCTCGAGGAAATAGTCGATGCGTTCCCAGTTCTGGTCTTCGGAAAGAACGCCCGCGAGACCCGGTGCCGCATCATGGTCCGCCTTGTCCCAGCGCCAGGCTTCATTGAGCGAGCCGCCGCGACCGCGCTCCATTTCCGTGCGCGGAATGCCGATGAGGTTGAGATTGTATTTCGCAGCAGGAATACCGGCTCTCGCAATATCCTCGATCATCCTGCAGACGGCGTCTATCTGCCGGTCGCGATCAGGACCGGCAAGCAGAATATCGGGATACGACGCCTGTTCAATGGGCCGCGACGGCAGCGGCAATTGCACCATGTCGAGAACGAGGCCGAAGCTTTCGACCTTGTCACGGTGGCGCTCGAAGTCTTCAAAAGTCCAGCTCGCGGGTTTTCCGGGCGGATCGGCGTTGATATTTTTGACGCCGAGCTGCGCCCAAACCTTAAAATCCTCATCATCGCGCGCAGCAACCTGGGTGCCGACATACATCGATTCTCTCCTCTCTCCATGCAAGTCATCATATGACATTGCATGAAATAAGATGAGTGTCGAGATGCTATTGCGCCTCAGATAGCAATCTGTAACGGCGCTGGCTCGCAAGCATATGTTCGCGCATGGCTTTTCGCGCCGCGTCCGGATCCTGCTCGACGATGGCGCGCAGGATTGCCTCGTGCTCGGCCTGCACTTTGCGAAGATAATTCGCATCGCCAGTTTCCGGCAGGGTCGGGAACTGCCCGCGTGGTATCGAGCGCGAACCGAACTGACGCAGGGCCTCCAGATAAAAGCGGTTGTTGGTGGCTATGGCGATGGCCGTGTGAAACTCATAATCGGCATCGACGGTGGTCTCACCCGCATCGATGGCGCGGGCCATTTTCCGGTGCGCCGCCGAGATTGCAGCCTCCTGCTGGGCTGTACGGCGATAGGCGGCGATTGCCGCCGCCTCCCCTTCCGTTGCAAGCCGGAACTCCAGCATCTCAAGCGTTTCGGCAATGGTTCCGACTTCGGATTGCGTCAGTTTCACGCCGGCCCATTCGCTGGCATTGCTGACGAAAACACCCTTGCCCTGGATGGGAACGACATAGCCGGCAGAGCGCAAATCCGCAATCGCCTCGCGAACCACGGTGCGGCTCACGCCATAGCTGCGCTCAAGCTCCGGCTCGGTGGGAAGCTGATCGCCATTCTTCAGTTTTCCACTGCGAATTTCTGCGCTGAGATTATCGATGATCTGTTGCGCCCGCCTCTCCCGCGGCCTCGCTTTGTCGCCCATCATGCCACTCTTCCCTCTTGCAGAATACGAATCCCTTCGCTACTCATATGATGACATGGCAGCACGTCATATGTTTTCATGTTAACTCAGGGAGGAGTTGGGATGAAGTACCATCAAGAGTTTTTACAATGGAGAATTGCCCGTCTGCCGCGAGCAGCGCGCAAGGCCTCGGCCGCTGACGGCGTTCTCACAGGGAAGTGCGACCGGTAATGACGGAAATCTCACTGCGCGGGCTTGGACATCGTTTTCTGCAACTGATCGTCAGCCTCTTCATCCTGCTCTGCATCACCTTCATCATCGGCCGGGTCATGCCGAGTGATCCGGTCGGGGCAATCGTCGGCGAACTTGCCGATCCCAAGGCCTATGAGGCCATGCGAGCGCGGCTGGGGCTCGACCTGCCGCTTTACCAGCAATTCTTCATCTATCTGCGCGGCCTGCTGCATGGCGATTTCGGCATTGCGATCCTGACCGGCAACCCCGTTACCCGCGATCTGGCGCAGGCTTTCCCCGCCACCTTCGAACTCGCCACGCTGGCGATCATCATCTCGACGGTCGTCGGCGTCCCACTCGGTCTTGCCGCCGCCCTCTTCCGCGACACCTTCATCGACAAATTCGCGCGTGTTTTTGCGCTTGTGGGGCATTCGATACCGGTCTTCTGGTTCGGTATCGTTGGTCTCGTGATTTTCTACGCCAGTTTCAATCTGGTCGGAGGACCTGGCCGGGTCGATGTTTTCTACGAAGGCCTCGTGGAACCGAAGACGGGGTTGATGCTGGTCGACAGCCTGCTTGCCGGCGAGACCGAAATCTTCTGGAACGCTCTCTCGCACATCATCCTACCGGCGGTCATCCTCGCCTATATGGCCATGGCCTATATTACCCGCATGACGAGGGCCTTCACCCTCGAACAGCTCAGCCAGGATTATGTCATCGCGGCACGGGCCAAGGGTGTCAGCCCCGCACGCACCATAACCCGCCATGTGCTGCCCAACATCGCCGTGCAGCTCATCACCGTTCTGGCAATCTCCTATGGCAACCTGCTGGAAGGCGCCGTCGTCACGGAGATCGTCTTCTCCTGGCCCGGCATCGGCCAATATATGACGAACGCGCTGCTCATCGGCGACATGAATGCGATTCTGGCCGCCACCATCGTCATCGGCTTCATTTTCATGTTGCTCAATTTCCTCGCCGATCTGGCCTACACCACGCTCGATCCCCGTACACGGGAGGCCGCACGATGACCGATATCGCGCATAACAATACTGTTGATCGTCCCAGCGCCCTGTCGCGCATCTCAACCACCACCGCGCGGACACTTCGAAAGCTCGCGGACGAACCGCTTGGAATGTTCGGCTTCGCCATTCTGGCCATTCTGGTTCTGGTCGCCATTTTCGCACCGCTCATCGCGCCTTGCGATCCTGCCCGCCAGGCGCTCGAAAACGCGCTTCAACCACCCAGCTGGACACATCTGGCCGGAACCGACGAATTCGGCCGCGACATTTTCAGCCGGCTTGTTTACGGCACCCGCATCACGATCCAGACCGTTTTATCGGTTTCGATCATCGTCGGTCCTATCGGCCTTGCCATTGGCGTGATGGCCGGTTTCTTCGGCGGGCGAACCGACGCGTTCCTGATGCGCGCGACCGATATCGTCCTGTCCTTCCCCTCGCTCGTGCTGGCACTTGCCTTTGCGGCCGCCATGGGCGCCGGCCTCGGCACGGCGATCATCGCCATCTCATTGACGGCATGGCCACCGATTGCGCGCCTTGCCCGTGCGGAAGCGCTTGTCGTGCGCAATACCGACTACGTCGCCGCCGCCCGTCTTTATGGCGCCTCGCCGCTGCGCATCCTGTTTCTGTACATTGCGCCGATGTGCATTCCCTCGGTCATCGTTCGCCTGACGCTCAACATGGCCGGCATCATCCTGACGGCCGCTTCACTCGGCTTCCTCGGTCTGGGAGCCCAGCCGCCGCTGCCGGAATGGGGCGCGATGATCTCCAGCGGCCGTAAGTTCATGCTCGATTACTGGTGGGTCGCCGTCATGCCCGGCATTGCCATCCTGCTGACGAGCCTTGCCTTCAACATCGCCGGCGATACGCTGCGCGACCTGCTGGATCCGCGTCATGCCCGTTCCTGATAGCTCCCCCATCCTTTCGGTCCGCGACCTCAATGTCCGTTTCGGCCGCAACACCATTCCCGCCGTGTCCAACGTCAATTTCGACGTCGGGCGCGAAAGGGTCGGCATCGTCGGTGAGTCCGGTTCCGGAAAATCCACCACCGGCCGGGCCGCCATGCGGCTCCTGCCGAAAAGCGCCACGGTGACAGCGGAGCGGATGGATTTCCTGTCCGAGCCGCTGCTCGAAAAATCCGAGCGGCAGATGGGCGCAATCCGCGGCAGCGAGATGGCGCTGATCATGCAGGACCCGCGTTATTCGCTGAACCCGGTGCTGCCCATCGGAAAGCAGGTGGCGGAGGCCGCCGAGCTGCATCTGGCGCTGACCGGCAAGGCGGCGAGAGGTGCAGCACGCGACATGCTGCTGCGCGTGCGCATCAACGATCCCGACCGCGTGATGGCACTTTATCCGCACCAGATATCGGGCGGCATGGGCCAGCGTGTGATGATCGCCATGATGCTGCTCGCCAAGCCGAAGCTGGTCATTGCCGACGAACCGACCTCGGCCCTCGATGTCAGCGTCCGCAAGGATGTGCTTTTGCTTCTGGACGAGATGGTGCGGGAGAATAATTCCGGCCTGATCCTCATCAGCCATGACATCCGCATGGTCGCGGCCTTCTGTGAGCGCGTGCTGGTCATGTATGGCGGGCGCGTCGTGGAAACGCTGACGAAGCTGGAGGAAGCGCAACATCCCTATACGCGGGGCCTGATCGCGGCGATGCCCGATCCCCGCAATCCGGTGCGGCGTCTCAAGGTGCTGGACCGTCAGGCCATCGATGCGGAGGTGATGCGATGATCACGGTAGACAAGCTCGACGTCGTCTACGGCGCAAAGGAAAACCGCAATCACGTCGTGCGCGGCGTCAGCCTCACGGTCAACAGGGGTGAAACGCTCGGCATCGTCGGTGAGAGCGGCTGCGGCAAATCGACCTTGCTACGGTCGCTGGCGGGGCTGGAGGCTGGCTGGACCGGCTCCATCAGCTTTAACGGCAAACCGGTCGGCAAGACCCGCAGTCGCGACGAACTGAAACTGGCGCAGATGGTGTTTCAGGACCCCTACGGTTCGCTGCACCCGCGCCACCGCATCGGCCGGGCGCTCGCCGAACCGATCCGCGCCATGGGACTTGGCGATGGCTGGTCGAAGGTTCCCGCAGCCTTGCAGCAGGTCGGCCTGCCCGCACATTTCGCCGAGCGCTTCCCGCATGAACTTTCCGGCGGCCAGCGGCAGCGCGTGGCAATCGCCCGCGCGCTGATCCTCGAACCGCCGATCCTGCTGCTCGATGAGCCGACATCCGCGCTCGACGTCTCCATCCAGGCGGAAATCCTGAACCTGCTTGCCGACCAGCGCGAAGAACGCGACCTCACCTTCGTTCTCGTCAGCCATGACCTCGCGGTCATCGCCCATATGTGCGACCGTGTGCTGGTCATGCAGAACGGCGATTTTGTCGATGAGCTGACCAAGGCCGATCTTGAAGCGGGCGTTACCCATTCGGCCTATTCAGGCGAGCTGTTCGAAAGCAGTTTCCTGTAAAGATCTCCCCCACAACGGTCACACCGGGCGGCCCATCCACGGCCGCCCGCCTTCTCCCGTGGCGCGATTTCGGGGATTTCGTCCAACCGGCAGCGGACAATCGCCGGCAGGGGACGGGCGACCTTTTGGGCCGATAAATTTCACCACCGACTGCATCCAAACCACCGGAACAATGCGTTCAGCATTTGTTCTGGATTGCTGTTTGAGTCTTTGCTAATCATTGCGACGACAGGGCAGACAATGGCCGGACATTCCGACGACTGCCATCTCTGAACAAGGTTCTCACCCGTGGGGACAGGCAGGTTATCTAAGGATTGCTGGCATGGCGGTTGCCTATCTGGAAAAGCTCAACGAACAGCAACGCAGGGCGGTGGAGCATGGCGTTGGGCTGGCAGAAGGGCACACGGCCGGGCCGCTACTGATCATCGCCGGGGCCGGTTCGGGCAAGACCAATACGCTCGCCCACCGTGTCGCACATCTGATCGTGAACGGCGCCGATCCCCGCCGCATTCTGCTGATGACGTTTTCCAGACGTGCCGCCACGGAAATGTCGCGGCGCGTCGAGCGTATCTGCAAACACGTTATCGGGGCGAATTCGGCAATCATGACCGACGCGCTGGCCTGGTCCGGCACGTTTCACGGCATCGGCGCGCGCCTGCTGCGCATCTATGCCGAGCAGATCGGGCTCAACATCGATTTCACCATCCACGACCGCGAGGATAGCGCCGACCTGATGAACCTCGCCCGGCACGAGCTGGGTTTTTCCAAAACCGAAAGCCGCTTTCCAACGAAGGGTACCTGTCTCGCGATCTATTCGCGTGTGGTGAATTCCCAGACGCCGCTCAAGGAGATATTGCGCCAGCATTATCCCTGGGTCGCCAACTGGGAGAGCGAACTCAAGGAACTGTTTGCAGCCTATGTTGAGGCCAAGCAGGTCCAGAACGTGCTCGATTACGACGATCTCCTGCTCTACTGGGCCCAGATGGTCAGCGATCCCGTCCTTGCGGACGATATCGGCAACCGCTTCGACCATGTGATGGTCGACGAATATCAGGATACCAACCGGCTGCAGGCCTCGGTGCTGATGGCGCTGAAGCCCGGCGGCCGCGGCCTGACCGTGGTAGGTGACGATGCACAGTCGATCTATTCCTTCCGGGCGGCGACGGTGCGCAACATCCTCGATTTTCCGGCCTCCTTCAGCCCTGCTGCCGACATCATCACGCTTGACCGCAACTATCGCTCGACGCAGCCGATCCTTGCGGCCGCCAACGGTGTCATCGATCTGGCGCGCGAGCGGTTCACCAAGAACCTCTGGACCGAGCGGCAGTCGCTGGAGCGCCCGAAACTCGTGACGGTGAAGGACGAAACCGAGCAGGCGAATTTCATCATCGACCAGATTCTCGCCAACCGCGAAACCGGCATGACCCTGAAACAGCAGGCCGTGCTGTTCCGCACCTCCAGCCATAGCGGCCCGCTTGAGGTGGAACTGACTCGCCGCAACATCCCCTTCGTCAAATTCGGCGGCCTGAAATTCCTGGACAGCGCCCATGTGAAGGACATGCTGGCCGTGTTGCGCTTCGCGCAGAACCCGCGCGACCGCGTCGCCGGTTTCCGGCTGCTGCAGATGCTGCCCGGTATCGGACCGAAGAAGGCCGGCAATATTCTCGATGCGATTGCAACAGACCCCGAGCCGCTGCTTGCCCTTGCCGAAATTCCGCCGCCGCCGAAGACCGGCGACGACTGGACAGCCTTCACGCAAATGCTGGTGGGCCTCAGACAGGCGCCGAATGACTGGCCGGGCCAGATCGGGCAGGCGCGATTGTGGTACGAACCGCATCTGGAACGCATCCATGAGGATGCGGACACCCGCAAGGCCGATTTACTGCAGCTCGAGCAGATCGCCGGCGGCTACCCCTCACGCGAGCGCTTTCTGACCGAGCTGACGCTCGATCCGCCGGACGCCACCAGCGATCAGGCCGGCGTGCCGCTGCTCGACGAGGACTATCTCAGCCTCTCCACCATTCATTCGGCAAAAGGCCAGGAATGGCGCTCCGTCTTCATCCTGAATGTGGTCGATGGCTGCATTCCCTCCGATCTCGGGGTCGGCACCACCCAGGAACTGGAGGAGGAACGCCGGCTGCTCTATGTCGCCATGACGCGCGCCAAG
>QFOL01000234.1 GCA_003241215.1 Agrobacterium fabrum | reverse complement strand
CCAGCCACTTTCCGCCAGACATCTGACCGCACTCGGGTTTTCCGGGGCGCTGATGATGGCCTCCGCCATGGGTTTCGGCCGCTTTTCCTTCACCCCCATCCTGCCCGGCATGATGGCGGATGTTCCGCTTTCGGCGGGGGATGCGGGGATCGTGGCGGCGGGTAACTTCGCCGGTTATCTGACGGGGGCGGTTCTGGCAGCCTATTCATGGGGTTCGGGGCGGGAACGGTTGGTGGCGCTTTGCGGCCTGTTTTCCACCGGCGCATTGTTGCTTGCCATGGCGGCTTTCAACTCCGTCGCGGCCTTTACCGTCATCCGGTTTCTGGCCGGTGTCGCCAGCGCGCTGACCATGATCTTCACCTCGCAGATCGTTATCGGCCATGCCGTCAAGGCGGGCAGGGACAGCATTCAGGCGCTGCATTATGGCGGCGTCGGTGCGGGCATCGCGATCTCCTCGCTTGCGGTCTATCTGATCGGCGTCGTTTTTGACGGCGGCGGCTCCTCATGGCGGGAGGAGTGGATCGCAGGTGCTGTCTTTTCTTTCATCACGTTCATTCTCGTCTGGCGAGTGCTGCCCGCAGGCCCGCCGCGACATGCATCCTCTGTTGCGGAGCCGCCGCTCCACTGGACGCGGCCGCTCTTCCTGACGACGCTGGCCTATGGGCTTTTTGGCTTCGGTTATGTCATCACCGCCACCTTCATCGTGGCGATCGCCCGCATGGCCGCCGCCGGCGCTTTCGTGGAGTTTCTGGCCTGGTTCATCACCGGCTGCGCCGCCGCCATTTCGCTTTTCCTCTGGAAACCGGTCTTGAAATCGCAGGGGCTGAAACGCGCCTTCGTCATCGTTCTTGCCGTGGAAGCCGCCGGCGTCTTCGCTTCCGTCATGTTGCCGCCGGTGCCGGGTGTTCTCGCCGGAGGCCTGCTTCTCGGGCTGACCTTCATGGTCATCACCGCTTATGGCCTGCAGCTCGGCCGGGAATTTGCCGGGCCGAGCCCGCGTCGCGCCTTTGCGCTGATGACGGCCGCTTTCGGTACGGGGCAGATTGTCGGGCCACTCGCCGCCGGCTGGATTGCCGAGGTGACGGGAAGTTTTACCGCGCCCAGCATTCTCGCTTCCGCCGTGCTCGTCGTCAGCATTCTGCTGATGCTGCCGGTGCTCGCCGCAGAGCGGCTCCGTTAGACCGCTGGCCGTCTTTTCCTGTCTTTGATCTGGTGTTTCCGTTGGGCATCGCCGGCCACCTGCGCCTTACATCTTGTTAAGGTCAGCGCTTCGTCGTTGCTGTGCACAAATTTCTGCCCTAGGTTCGGGCCATCCAGTGCTTCGCCAATAATGGCTGATTTCAAACGCGCGTGAGTTCGAAACTTGTTTCATTCCTTCTTTCCCAAACCGAAATTGTTCTTCACCTCCGCCGCCTTGTGGACAGTCGTGTGTATTCTGGTGTGGTACAGTATCGGTCCGCAACTGGGCGCTGCCCTCGGAATGCCGCCTCTGGCCCCCGGAGAAAGCGCTCCCCTCGGCATCGCGTATTTTTTCTCGCGGGATAATGTCTGGTTCTATCTCTATTTCACGATCTTCGTCGGGATTTTTGGTGTCACCTGGCAATTGATCGCCAAGGACCACCCCTGGACGAACTGGTCCATCTGGGGCTCGGCCTTCATCATCTTCATCGCCTATTTTGCCGTGCAGGTCTCGGTTGCGATCAATAACTGGCGTGGTCCGTTCTTCGACCTCTTCCAGCGTGCGCTTGAAAGCCAGCCCGGCATTACGGCAGGGCAGTTCTATTCGCTTCAGTTGCGGTTTTTCGAAATCGGCATGGTTGGCGTGGCGATGAACGTCATCACCGCCTTTTTCACCAGCCACTACGTGTTCCGCTGGCGTACCGCCATGAATGATTTCTATCTGTCGAAGTGGGAGAAGCTGCGTCATATCGAAGGCGCTTCGCAGCGTGTGCAGGAAGATACGATGCGATTTGCATCCATCGTCGAGGGCCTGGGTGTGGTCCTCATCAATTCGGTGATGACGCTGGTGGTGTTTCTGCCGCTTCTGTTTCAGATGTCGGCGCACGTCACGGAACTGCCCTTCCTTGGCGCCATCCCGCATTCGCTTTTCTGGCTTGCTCTGTTGTGGTCTGTTTTCGGCACGGTGCTGCTGGCCGTTGTCGGTATGAAGCTGCCGGGACTGCAATTCCGCAACCAGCGTGTCGAGGCGGCCTTCCGCAAGGAACTGGTCTATGGCGAGGACCATGCAGACCGCGCCCAGCCGCCGACCATGCGGGAACTCTTCGCAAATGTGCGCAAGAACTATTTCCGCATGTATTTCCACTATCTCTATTTCAACGTTGCCCGCTACACCTTCGGTCAGCTCGACGCCCTTATCCTGACCTTCATGCTGATCCCCACCATCGTGGCGGCCAAGATCACCATGGGTATCTGGCAGCAGATCGCCACCGCCTTCGGTCAGGTCAGCGACAGCTTCCAGTATCTGGTGAGCTCCTGGTCGACGATCATCGAGCTCCTTTCGATCCGCAAACGTCTGGTTGCTTTCGAATCGGCGATTGACGATCAGCCGCTGCCTGATATCGACGAGCGTTATCTGCAGCGCGAGGCGGCTGGCGGCCCGATGGAGGCCAACCGTCCGTAAAACAGAAAAGGCGGCCGTTCGGCCGCCTTTTCACCTGTTTTGAAGGGCTTCAGCCCTCGGTCTTCTGCTTCTTCCGCGCCTCGATCATCGGCATCGCCTCGGCATAACTCACACAGGCGACATCCTGCCTGCCGCAGACTTCGCGCAGCAGTCGCTCATAGGCGTTCCAATAGGCGCCGCCATTCATCTTCACGAAGTGGAAGCCCATCTGCAGCGGAATGCGCTCGCCATTATATTGCCTGTCGAATGCGTTGCGGAAGGCCGTATAGGCGCGGTCCTCGAATTCCCTGGAACGCTCCGGCGTCTCGACGCCGATGGAGTGGCGGATGAAGAGATTGTAGTCCATGGCGATGATCGGCCGGTTGCCCGGACCTTCGGGTATGAGCGGCAGGCCGAAATGCGCGATGCCGTCGCGTTCCACCGGCCATTCCGGCCCCTTGGTGACGCTGGTGGCGTCGTAGATGAAGCCGTGCTTTTTCTGCGCGGCGGTCAGCGCCGGTCCCTGCGAAAGATAGGGTGCGCGGAAGCCGTCGATGTTCTTCACCATGTCGCGCCAGCCTTCGGGTTCCTCGCCCTTCTTGCCGATCATCTGCCAGGCGTTTTCCAGCGTGCTGGTGAAGGTGGTGAATTCGCCGTCCCATTGTTCGGCCGTCCATTGCCCGCCATCGAAATGGCCGCAGGTGTGGCTGCCGATCTCGTGGCCTTCGCGATAGGCCGTCCAGATGTTGCGGAGCCGGGTTTCCACCTCTTCAGGTGACTGGCCGAAGCCGATATTGGAGCGGCCCGCCTTCTGGCCGGGTCCCTGATAGGTCTTGGCGCTGGTCTTCCGGTCCATCACCAGCGTGCAGGCAAGGAAATAGGTGAAATGCGCGCCGACTTCCTTGGCCGTCGCACGGCTTCTGTCCCACAGCGTATTGTCGCCCGCGCCGTCGAAGGACACGATGACGAGCTGCTTCGGTTTCTGCGCCTCTTCGGCAAAAGCGGGAAGGGCGGTGAGAAACGACAGGGAAAAAGCGGCAAGTGAGCGAAACATCAGTTATCCGTCATATGAAACACGGTGGCCTTTTGCGGGTGGAATAAGGCGAAGCTTTGAATAGTCTGGCATTTTCATGACTTTCAGCCTAATTCCTGTTCTCAACTGCGGTGATAGGGCCGCTTCGTTCCACCGGGGGACCGTGTTCCATGCTTTTTCTCGCACTCTGTCTTGCCTTGTTCCTGCTGACGCATCTTTTGAAGGTGGTCGCACCGCAATTTCGCGCGCGGATGATCGCGACGATGGGCGAAGGCCCTTTCAAGGGCGTCTATTCGCTCGTCAGCCTCGTCACGCTCGGCCTCGTCATCTACGCCTTCGGCGAAGCGCGGCAGGAAACCGGAATGCTGTGGTATCCGCCGGTCTGGATGAGCCACATCGCCGTGACCCTGATGCTGCCGGCGATGATCTGTCTTATCGCCAGCCTCATCCCGGCTGGCCACATCGCAGTGAAGACGAAACATCCGCTCATCCTCTCGGTCAAGATCTGGGCGCTTGCGCATCTCCTTGCCAATGCCGAGACGTCTTCGATCCTTCTCTTCGCATCGTTCCTTGCCTGGGGCGTGGTGATGCGGATTTCGCTGAAGCGCCGGGAACGCGCGGGCGAAAAAGTGGTCCGCGACTTCGTTTCCAGCCGCTACGATCTGGTGGCCATTGTCGGCGGCATCGTCCTGTGGGGTGCTTTCATCCTGAAACTGCACGAATGGTTGATCGGCGTTCAGCCCATCGCCATGTAGGAAATCAACGTTTCCCCCTTACATATCAGGCAAAATAGGCTAGAAGGCCGACCATGACCCGGCTGGCCTTGCTTTTGCTGACCCGGGTAAGCGGCTTGGTATGTCCGCGGATGGATGGATCGGAAACGATCTCCGCGCGGGTAACGGAGAATTTGATGGCAAACGAAAATGATACCTTTATCCGCGAAGTGAACGAGCAGATCCGTTCCGAACAGCTGTCGCGCTTCTGGGGCCGGTACGGTATCGTGGTCGCGGGCGCCGCCGTTCTCGTGGTTCTTGGCGCTGCCGGCGCCGGCATCTATGAATACTGGAACACCAGCCGCGCGTCCAATTCCGGCGACCAGTTCCTTGCAGCGCTGAAGCTCGCTTCCGAAAACAAGACGGATGAGGCGCTGAAGGCCTTTGCCGATCTCGAAACCTCCGGTCACGGCAATTACCCTGTTCTGGCGAAGTTCCGCTCCGCCACGCTGCTTGCGCAGAAGGGCGATGCGGCAGGCGCCATCGCCGCCTTCACCGCCATCGGCAACGACACCTCCGCGCCGCAGGTCTTCCGCGATACCGCCAGGGTGCGCGCGGCCTGGCTGCTGGTCGATAACGGCACCTATGACCAGGTCGTGGCGCTGGCCGAGCCGCTCAGCGCCGAAGGCCAGACCATGCGCGCTTCCGCCCGTGAGGCCCTGGGCCTCGCCGCCTACAAGGCCGGCGATTTCGCCAAGGCCAAACAATGGTTCGAGCAGATCGTCAGCGACGCGCAGGCGCCGCGCAACGTGACGAACCGCGCGCAGATCATGCTCGACAATATCACCGCTTCGGGCAAGGCTGCTTAAGGCCGCTTTGCCACGCAGGATCGCCCCGGCATTTCTTCGCATTGCCAAAGCGATCCAACTCTTTATTTTACGCATGTCTTTTGCCCAAAACAGGTAACGTTTTGGGCAGACTTGCTCTAGGGAACCAGGATCAATGAGCTTCACCGTCGCCATAGTCGGGCGCCCCAATGTCGGCAAGTCCACGCTTTTCAACCGTCTGGTCGGAAAGAAGCTGGCCTTGGTGGATGACACGCCCGGCGTGACCCGTGACCGCCGCCCCGGCGAGGCGAAGCTGGTCGACCTGCGTTTCACCATCATCGATACCGCCGGTCTGGAGCAGTCCGGACCGGAAACGCTTCAGGGCCGCATGTGGGCGCAGACCGAAGCGGCGATTGACGATGCCGACGTGACGCTGTTTGTCGTGGACGCCAAGGCGGGCCTGACGCCGGCCGACGAGACGCTGGCCGAGATGCTGCGCCGCCGCGGCAAGCCGGTGGTGCTGGTGGCCAACAAGTCCGAGGCGCGCGGCTCGGACGCCGGTTTCTACGACGCCTTCACGCTCGGCCTCGGCGATCCGTGCCCGATCTCGGCCGAACACGGTCAGGGCATGATCGACCTGCGCGACGCCATTGTCGAGGCAATCGGCGAAGATGTCGCTTTCCCGCCTGAGGTGGATGAGGCGGAGACGGATATCGTTCTGCCGCGCAGCGAGCCGGGCAGCGAGGACGAAGAAGACGAAGAGCCGGTTTACGATGAGACCAAGCCGTTGCGCGTCGCCATTATCGGCCGGCCGAATGCGGGCAAGTCCACGCTCATCAACCGTTTCCTCGGCGAAGACCGGCTGCTCACCGGCCCGGAAGCCGGCATTACCCGCGACAGTATTTCGGTCGAATGGGACTGGCGCGGCCGCACCATCAAGATGTTCGATACGGCCGGCATGCG